>JALSHZ010000001.1 GCA_026981985.1 Gammaproteobacteria bacterium
ATCTTCCCTTGGATCGGCGACAAGCCCATTGCTGAAATCACTGCCCCACAACTGCTGGAAGTGATCCGCCGCATAGAAAAACGTGGAGCCCTGGAAACCGCCCACCGTGCATTAGGCAACTGTGGACAGATCTTCCGCTACGCGGTTGCCACCGGGCGTGCTGAACGCGATCCGACTGGTGACCTCAAAGGTGCACTCCCTCCAGTCAAAGGCACCCACTTTGCCGCAGTGACCGACCCGAAACAAGTCGGCGGAGTTCTCCGGGCCATAGACGTCTACGAAGGCACCCTGATTGTGCGCTGCGCCCTCCGCCTTGCCCCGCTGGTCTTTGTCCGCCCCGGCGAGCTGCGCCATGCCGAATGGGAAGACATCGACTTGGATGTCGCAGAGTGGCGTTATACGGTCTCCAAAACGAAAACCCAGCATATCGTTCCCCTCTCCCGCCAGGCTGTCGAAATATTGCAGGAACTCCACCCGCTTACTGGCAGGGGGCGTTACGTATTCCCCAGCGCAAGGAATCCCAAAGGCGACCGCCCCATGAGTGACAACGCCATCCTTTCAGCCATGCGGCGTATGGGTATCGAAAAGGAAGAAATGAGCGGCCACGGCTTCCGGGCCATGGCGCGAACCATCCTCGATGAAGTGTTGGGCTTCCGTCCAGATTACATCGAACACCAGCTTGCCCATGCGGTACGCGACCCCAACGGGCGCGCCTACAACCGCACCGCTCACCTGCCGGAAAGGCACAAGATGATGCAGGAGTGGGCCGATTACCTTGATAGTTTAAAGGCAAACGCCAGAGTGACCCAAGTGTATAAAATTGCCTGAGCTGGCTTCAATCTTCCTGTCGGTCAACCCAAACAAATTTATCATTAGATAATTGGCGTTCACCATCCCAGCGGTATGCTGCAAGTCTGCCGTGGCATTTTGCAACACTATAGTCAACGCAAGATATATTATAGCAGAGGATTTCTGGTTCACCATGTAGCCAATAATGACCAATAAAGAGCGGCTTCTCTGAATGCGAGTAATCAACAAGGTGGTGACCCCCTATCTCATCATCGGGAATATGTGTCAGAGCTGTTTCAGGACCAATAAACGCTTTCTTGTAGGTTGTAGCGTTTTGATCCCACCATCGGATACGGATATGATTGCGTTTATTACCGTCTTTATCATAAAAACTGCTCCCGAACCCAAGAGGTACTTCCTTGCCTTTTAGCAAAGTTTCTATCGCCTCATATTCCCAGCAACCTTTCTGGCAACTGTTGTAAAGCAGTGTATCAGTTAACTTATTGCCAGAATACGTGCTATAAATTTTCTGTATCCATGACCTATCACAGCATGCGTGAACCACACGTAAGCCATCCAGATCTAGCCATAAAGGCAGAGATTTGAACCAGTCGATAATATCGGCGTAATCACTTTTGTGCGCAGCATAGGTATCAAGAAATGATTTATGTTGTTTAATGTTTTTTTTGCTATGCGAACGTAAAAAACCGTTGCCATCTGGCGAAGGAGTAAAATAAGCAATAGCATTGAATTCATGGTTACCCATTACAGTCATGGCAGATCCGGTACCTATCATTGGTCGGACAATATCAAGAACGCCACGTTGATCCTGGTTGCGATCGATAAAGTCACCGACAAAAATAGCCTTTCGTGTAGAATGTCGAAACACACCGTCAATCATGGCGTAATCGAGGGTATCGAGCAGTAATCTCAGACTGCTTGAACAGCCGTGAATGTCACCAATCACATCATAGCCTGTATGCATTTTCATGGGGTGTGCAAATTTAATTTTCCAGCTATATCAATCCACTGCTGCCTGATTAGCAAATTCTCATCTTTCACAATGGCCGCATTTCTCAAGATTTCTAGTGGGTACCATTTTTTATTTTTTTCCTTATAAAAAATCCTGGCGTAAATATTTCCCGTGTGCGACTTGCGCCATGGCTCGTACTTTATAGAGAGTAGCGTAAAAGCGTGATTGAGGCTTGTTGCAGGCTCACTTGATACGCAATCAGGAAGATTTATGAGACTACTGATTACGCCTCTTGGTTGTAAACCTTGCACATCAAGCCAAACACCACCACTTTCATCTTCGTCAATATCCATTTGTTTTTGTGCAGGCTCGCCAACGGTAACTTTTACAAACTGTGTGTGAGGAGAAAGCCTCACCGGGTATCTGGGCACAGCCAACTGCAATTCAACCAAACTTTTCGTTATCAGATGCTTTCTCAGTGATTCATCTATATCCGACTTATTTTTTATGGTAAGCGCAACCATGATTTCCGAGCCTTGGTCAAGAATTTTATGACGGCTTCTTCTGTTGATCTTTTTTACAAAACCTTTTTCAGTAATTGCACTTTCGTCAAGGAGAAGATCGTCAACAGTTCCGTCTCTTACCGGTACATAGCCACCATAAAAATACTCCCATTTTCCATCAACATATATAACTGTTACGCGTACTGATTTCTGTTCATAATAATCATTCATATTTGTTGCCTGATTATTTATTTAGACATATCCAATAGCCTCGAAAGATTGGATAGTGCTTGGTTAACAATTTTTGCATGCGCTTCAATATTTGCAATAATCTCCTGCGGTGTTCGCGTATCGACCTTGGCAACGGTATTCGGATTGACGGCTTTCAGATCGAACACAGCAGCATCAATGTCGGCGGCTTTTGATTCCGGATCACGCGCAGACTTTTCCTTCTCCTTAATCTCGGCGTTCAAGGCTGCAATCGCCTCTTTACCGGCTTTCTCTTTTTTCAGTCGCTTGAGCTGTTCTTTCAGATCCACCACCGTGGCTTTGATCTCCCGCAGGCGCACCGCGATCTCCCGGCTTTTATCCAGGGGGCACCAGATGGCGCCCAACACCATGGCCTTCTGGCGGTCATGTTCCAGGTGACAGGATTCGTCGCAATACACGTTACAGATTTCACTCATGGGAGTCCCTCGATGAACTCATGCATCCCCTGCTGTGGAACACGAGTTGAGGCCCTTGCAAACCATCCTCGCCACCACTCAGTCCCGCGCTACCACCGTGTCGTAAAGTCCATAGTGCGCCAGCCCCTCATGGCTCTCGATTCCCGTGTAGCGCAGTGACGCATCCTCGTAGCGGCGAAAGGCAAACACGGCCTGGTTCATTTGCTCGGTGTTGAATACCTTGAGGCGGACGAGCATGTGGAAGTCCTGAACCGTCAAACCGGTGACGGTCAGAAACAGGTCCGGTTCGAGTTTGGTGATGACATCCTGCAAGGTATTTTCGCGGAAGTCGGTCAAATACATGAACGCCGGGATGCGAGTCGCAAACTTGATCAACTTTTCCTGAACCAGCTTGCGCTTGGACTTGTATTCCTTCTCCTCGTCGGAGAGTTCTCTTTTCTCCTTATCCGTCAAGTCGCCATCTTTGGCCTTGTTTTTGAGTTTCTTGACCTTCTCGCTCTTGTTGATGATGGTCTCGATAATGTTGTCGCCGAGCGCCCGCCAGCCTTCGATACGCTCCACGGCAGCCATCGCCTCCGGGTTATCCATAATGCGGCGCAGCGTGTCGTTGTCCACGTTCACCAGCAGCGCAGACTCCCATTTGCGCGCCAGCAGCGTGGCCGAGGTGCCAGCCATCGCAATATCGAGAATGCCGCCAGCGTCGATCTGGGTCATATTGGCGCCGTCATAGGCGAGCACGGGCAGGAATGACACGAGATCATTGACCGCGTTTTCCGGGTTCGGCTCGTTGGGCGCGAGCCCGATGCCGTATTCAGAAACCTGCCGAAGCGCCCGCGTCGGTGCGAAATCGAACACAAAGCAAGCAGGCTTGAGAATCTCCTCCTCGTTCGGATTGTCGCCATTCGGGTTCTTGATAGACCACGGCGACTGCACGCGGAACGCAGCCTGAAAATACGTTTCAGGCGATTTCAGGTTGCGCAGCATCAGAATGGACGACCATTGCGGCACCGTCACGCCAGTCGTGAGCTTGCCGCAGGACAGCGTGATGGTCTTGGTGTCGAATCCGCTTCCAATCGCCTTGCGCACTGGCGGTAGAGCGTTCAGGCCGATCCCGGCCGACGCCCCGGCCGCGACGACCACCTTGTATTCGTGCCAGAAGGTGTTGTGCTTCTCAGCCAGAAGGTTGGCCATAGCGTGGCACGCCGCCACATTGGGCAGGAACCAGAACGAATGCTGGAGATAGGGCAGCAAACGCACGTCCAAATAGGGGAACGGTGGCTGCGTACCCGTCTTCAGGGCCTCGACTGCCCTGGGTGCGTACTGGCCACGAATGATGTCCAGCCACTTCTGCACATCGCTCTTGTGCTTGAACTGTGCACCTTCACCAGTGCCTGTGGCCGCAAAGAACTCGTTGAGGTCGAACTCGTCGAACTCGCCACCGCTGGCAATCGCCAGCAGCTCATCCGGCATCTGGTAGGTCAGCAAGCGCATTTGCGGCAACGCGCCATAGGGGTTCCACTCGTCGGGATGCCTGGCTGCAAATTCCGCCTTGGCACGCTGCTCGTCGGTATAGGTCCAGTTGAAAATCTGTTCCTCGATGAACTCACCCGTGGCCAGCGCCTTGAAGGGCGTACCGGAAAGATAAAGATAGGCCCGGGTCGTGATGGGCAGGAACTCGGTTTCAGCCTCTGACAAATCCTCGAACTCCTCCTTGAAGTCTTCGATACTGGCATTTTTGGTCTTGCGGCCAGAAAGGGTGGTGCCGTATTCAGCCTTGATTTCATCAGCTGCGTGCTCCTCCCCCTCGAACAGCTCCTTGGCCGTATCCCGCCATGCACCAAAGTGGTACTCATCGAAAACCACAAGATCCCAATTCACCGTGTGAAGCCACTCATTCCTGGGCTTGATGTTGCTAGCCTTGTCACGGCCGAGCAAATCCTGAAAGGAACCGAAATACACCACCGGTTTGCCGGAATCGATCTGTGTCGGGTCGCTGCCGGATGAACGGGAAAGATATTGCCAGCCATCAAAGTCCACATGGCTTTCAAGGTCGGTCTGCCAGGCATCCTCAACAGCAGGCTTGAAGGTGACGACCAGAATGCGCTTGGCGCCGAGCTTCCTGGCAAGCTGGTAGGTGGCGAACGTCTTGCCGAAGCGCATCTTGGCATTCCACAGAAAACGTGGAACGGCGTTCATGTCTTCGGCCCAGCGCGAGTGGAAATAGGCATGCGTGGTATTCACCGCCTCGGCTTGTTCCTGGCGCATGGGGAAATCGAGGTGATGGGTGCCGGTGAACCTTTGCCCCTTGCGGAGCTCGGCAAGCACGGTTCTGACGTCTTCGACGGAGCAGCGCATCCATTCCAGATCGATGTTCTCGAAACCCTTCCTGACAAGGGCGGCACGCACTTCATGGTCGGTGAAAACACCGCCATCGTCGCGCTCGGCGGGCTCATCCAGTTCGATGGTGTAATTCTTGATTGCTGCGGTCTTGAGTTGCTCGGCGACGCGCTGTTTCACGTCACGCGTCGTCTGCCCCACCTTGAGGAGACCCTCGTGCGCCTCGTCGGCGATCGAATAGGCATAGATGCGTGGCCGGGCTTCCGGTTTGGGTGAGAGAATTTCTTCGATGTCACATGTTTGCATCTTCAGTCGTGTTACTCTCTAATTTTTTCCAAGCTTGCAACCGTGACTTTCAACAAAATCCCACCAAAGATCATTATTATTCGCTCTAAAACGGAACTCACCAGACTTATATCCTTGCCTTGGTCCCTCAACGTGAATATTCATGTCACGAAGGATATCGACTAACTTTTGGTTATTGAAATAGATTCGAAGTTCTGTCCCCCACTTATTACGTTGGGTCTGGTACTCCACAGGGTTTCCGGGAGTGACACTTGTGCCAGTAGCGCTTAGATAGCGTCGTAAGCTTCCCCGTCAAGCGGACAGTTCATAAGTAGAGTTTCCGGCCTTTCGGTTTGCATACAGGCTGGGTGGCAAGCCACCCAGCGCATCATGGGGTCGCTGGTCATTGTATTCGATCAGCCAGTGGCCGGTGATTTCCCGTACCTCATCCAGACTGCGGAAGAGATACAGGTTCAGCACTTCGTTTCGATACGTCCGGTTGAACCGCTCGATGTAGGCGTTCTGGTTGGGCTTTCCGGGCTGGATATACCGGATGGCCACGCCATTGCGCGCACACCATTGGCGAAAATCGTCGCTCAGGAACTCCGGGCCGTTGTCCACCCGGATCACTTGCGGGCAGCGACCCTGTTCCTTCATACGATCCAACACCCGAACTACGCGGGGTGCCCGCAGCGAGGTATCGATCTCGATGTACAGTGCCTCCCGGTTGAAGTCGTCGATCAGGTTGAAGGTGCGAAAACGGGTGCCGTGATACAGCGTGTCGCTCATGAAGTCGGCCGACCAGACCTGATCCGGTTTCAGGGGAACCACCAAGGGTTCCAGAACCCTGGCCGGCAAGCGCCGGCGGGTTCGCCGCGGCTGGTTCAGCCCCAAGGCACGATAGATGCGATGGACCCGCTTATGGTTCCAGGGATGCCCCTTGGCCCGGAGCCGAGCAAAACACTTCCAGAATCCCCAGCGGGGATGGGCCTCGACCACCTCATTGAGTGCCTCGATGACCTCACCATCCCGATCCTGTGGGTCGTGCAGCGTTTCGTACCAGGCAGAGCGAGACAGGCCTACGCAACGACAGCTCCTGGCGATGGAAAGCGCATGTGTTTCGATCAGATATTCCGCCGCCTCGCGCTTCTCGGGCGGCGTCAGAGCTTTTTTTCGATCAGATCCTTCATGGCCTGGTTTTCCAACGCCAAGTCAGCATACATGCGCTTGAGCCGGGCATTCTCGGCTTCCAGCTCCTTCATCCGCTTCAACTCGGAGACGCTCATGCCGCCGTACTTGCTCTTCCAGTTGTAGAAGGTGGCGTCAGAGATCCCGTGTCTGCGACAGATCTCCTTCACCTTCATCCCGGCATCGGCTTCTCGCAGAATCGCAATGATCTGACTCTCCGTGAATCGTGATTTTTTCATCTCAACCTCCTGACGTAATAGTGCCAGAAAGCTCTACTTTTCACCTGTCTGGATTGGGGGGAAGCTTACG
>JALSHZ010000002.1 GCA_026981985.1 Gammaproteobacteria bacterium
ATGGAAATTATGTGGTCGTCATGATTGAAGACACCGCAGAGGCCACCTTCAAACAGCTTATCGTTGAGGAAGGCCGTCAGTACCTGAAGGCGCTGAATCCGGAGTGGCCGAACCCGATCATCGAGGTTGATCAGAATGCCCGGATTTGTGGAGTCGTGGTGTTTAAGGGGGAGATGGTTTGATGTGAAATTTCATACGCCAACACTTATGATTGGCTTCAGCATCTTCATAATCCGGTACATCTTGTATAATTTTCGATGACAAACTTTCGTAGTTCAAAAAGGAAATGCATCCTCGAAAGAACTTGGGGAAACACGAGAATGACATGGTCAAGTCCTAGCGGACACCCCAGTTAAGCCACATTGGCCAGTTGGCCGTTTTTCTCGAAATCGTTCGGGCTTTGGTAACCCAGATAGGAATGAAGCCGATGGCTGTTATAGAACATCACAATGTAGTCAATGATGTCCCGCCGGGCTTCATCCCGCGTCTGGTAACTCCGCCAGTATATCCGTTCCGATTTCAGGGAACCAAAAAAGCTTTCTACCACGGCATTGTCCCAACAGTCACCCTTCCGGCTCATGCTGCCTTCGATGCCGTAGGCCTTGAGCAGGCGCCGAAAGGCTCGACTGGCATACTGGACGCCACGATCCGAATGATGGATCAACTGCCCGGGTTTTGGCCGTCGGCGCCACAGCGCCATGCGCAAGGCGTCACAGGCCAGGGAGGCGGTCAACCGTCTGCCCATCGACCAGCCCACCACCTTGCGGGCATACAGGTCGATGACCACCGCCAGGTACAACCAACCCTCGCGAGTCCAGACGTAGGTGATGTCCGAGACCCAAACCCGGTTGGGGGCCGGCACCTGGAAGTCCCGCGCCAGCCGGTTCGGAAACACCGGATGGGCATGACGGCTGTCCGTCGTTACCCGATAGCGTCGGCGGTAGCGGACCCAGATGCTCGCTTCCCGCATCAGGCTCCGCGCCTGGTAGCGACCCACCGGATACCCCAGTGCTCGCAGCCCCTTGGCCATGCGCCGGGAGCCGTAGGTATGATCCGAGGCCTCGGCCAGGCGCCTCACACAGGCCAGCTTTTCCTGCCGCTCCGGGTCCGGCTCCCGTTCCCTTCGTCGCAAATACTCATAGAATCCGCCTCGACTGACGCCCAGCAACCGGCAAAGCAGCTTCACCGGGTAGGCCTTCCTCTCCTGGGCAATGAACTGATATCTCAGTCCGACTCTTTCGCGAAGAAGGCCGTCGCTTTTTTTAGGATCTCCCGTTCCAGCTTGAGCTGCCGGTTCTCGGCTCGCAGCCGGCGCAGTTCCTCCTGTTCTGGAGTCAACTTGCCATTGCCTCGGAAGGCTTGGCCCTCATCAGCCTCGTATTCCTTGACCCACCGCCTGAGCATATTCGCGTTGATGCCCAGGCTTCGGGCGGCTTCCGCCTTGCTGCATCCGTGTTCCGTTACCAGCCGGATGGCATCCAGCTTGAATTCTTTTGTATAGCGTTTTCTCGTTGTCATCTCTCACCTCAGTTTCAGGGATTATCCCTTAACTGAGGTGTCCGGTGGAATTAGGCCACGTCAGAATCTACTTGACGGAACCACACTCGCCCGCCATACATTCCCAACCCCAACGATTGGCGCAATACTTTGTGCGCTGTATCAAGATGGCGAGGAAGAGTAGATATAAAACCAACTGGAAACCAAAGCCAAGACCGTATTTACAACATCTTATATTGCTCATTACTAGAGGCATTAGCTAAGGACTTTTCTCCCCATTCTGTGGCAAAGTAAACTGCCTTTCACTACGCCATACACGGACGATACGTACTCGTTTCGATTCATGCCTGTACACGATACGAAACGGTGGTTCAATAAGCTCCCTCAGAAACTGCTGGTCAAATTCAGGTACGATCCTGCCCATTTCCGGGTGGTCGCGTAGCGCTTCTATCCGCTCAACAATCTTTCTGATAACCCTAATCCCTACGTCAGGTACACCTTGTTCGGTATACCACTGCTTAATCTCTTCCAGATCCGTTACCGCAGATTCCGCGAACCGGATAATTACAGTTGGCATTGATTACTTTAGACCTAGTCGCGCTTTCGCTTCATCAAGTGACATTTCCCGCCCCGACTCAAGATCTACCAATCCCGTTACAACAGATCGCATAAATACACGTTCCTCCTCGGCCATCTCATAGTCTGAGACAGACTGCACCACCGCAATTCCACGCCCACGGCTAGTCAACAGCACCGGCCGATGAGCCTCTGCTGCATGCCTAACAACTCTGCCAGGATTGACCTTCAAATCCGTGAGCGGGACAACGTCTTCAGAGAATTTAATGGGCATAATCGATACTCCAAATGGGGTTTTAGTGGTCTAATATTAGCACCAGTTAAGAGCACCATCTACAAGAACCTTCAGCCCGCTTAATCAAAACAAGGAACAAGCCCAAAGAAACCAGTAATAACCCATTTACCCGCTTGCTAAACATTTTTCCTTTGCTCAATAAATTGGCTCCGTGCTAAAGTTTTGGCATGAACATTATCATCACCCTAAATAGCACATGGCTACCCGCCTTTCACCGTTTTTCTCACAGACCCGCTGTTAGTATGAAATACGTATCAATACATTGCGGAGCATGTGAACTCATAAGGCAAACGATAACCGCATATCAGCCCACACTTTGGACTGCGTATGTCTGAGCATTACCCGATCCGAATCGAAAGAAAGCCGGCGGTGCTAAACCGAACAGGGATGAGCCACGCGACCCTCTACAGGCGAATCAGTGAAGGTTTGTTCCCTCCCGGGGTTTCCCTTGGCAATCGCTCTGTCGGCTGGCTGGCTCATGAAGTAGACACGATGTTAAATGCCTTTGCCTCGGGAAAAACTACGGAGGAACTTCAAGCCGTGGTAAAACTTCTCATTGAAAGGCGACAGACCCCTGCAGACTAATTGAGTATATATCAGTCACCGTAGAAAAAATCCAGATTTCGATTCAGTATTGAACAAGCTTTTTATGCATACTCCATTCTTGAATATACGAGGCTGGAATCAAAAGTCGATCTCCACAGGTTCATTAATCCCGAGCTTCCACTTGGTATTTCTTTCACACAGCACGGCGAGTGATTCAGTCAACCCTTTTACGGAAGGATCCAGAAGCTTCATCGATTTGGCCTTCCTGGCGAACGATTCCAACGCCTTGGCCTGGCGTGCATGCCCCGCATGGTCCAGCAGATACCCAAGCCGGCGCACAGCGGAATTCTCATAAATCGCAGCGGCTTTCGCCAGTTTGCGTGGATCGGCCTTTGCGCCGATGTCATGAGCAATCTGGGCAACACCATTGATGCCTGCTGCCTGATGAAAATAGCGGGCGCAATCCAGAAGAGTCAGTTCCACACCCGCCACCTTTGCAAAACCCGCCTCACTTTTCATTTGCGAAAGCCAATCAGGCAAATTGGTTTTGGCAAAGGCTGCCGGGGCCTGGTAAATGAACTGGAGCCGGTGGCGGCCAATATCGAATGCCCGCAGCTGCTTCGGAGCGATCACCTGAAAGACCATAACTGCCTGATGCGAGGAACCATGGAAAGCGGCTGCCCGCAACAAAGAAATCCGATAGTCGAGGCCCAGGTATTTCATCAATGGATCGATCCAGCGAACCGGATCGGGCGCCCCGGCTACCCTGTCCTCTGGCCGCAGGATCAGATAAAAACCACGACGGGGACTCACCAGCCGCTGTTTCCTGGCCAATCGGCGAGCAGCGGCAACGAAAGCGTCCGAACTCAAGCCAAGCGCATCCAGTGCCTCTTCCCGAGAGAACCAGGCACGGCCGCGAGAAAGCAGCTCATCAATATAGTGCTCAACGGAAACCATTCCCCGTTTATATGCGAAAATCGACAAAATAGCAAGTATTTTGCATATGATTGGGGAATGGTGATACACCAAACACAACATTAGCCGGCTTGGTGTCAGAAAGGGCCTGAGGTCGGAAATGGCCTGGAATGGAAGGGGCTTGGAATGGAAAGCCCTGCCCGAAAGGGCTAGATGCACAAAGGGAACCCATCGCTACTGTCTCATCTATCCACACATTGAGAGCCTGCACCAGAAAAATGATTGCCAGTCCCTATCCGTGAAACTCAGTCATCGACGATAGAATCCAGATGATCTGCCCACTTCTGTAGCCAGTGACGGCACTCCTCTTCATACTGGTGCAAATCGTAGGTTCCCTCAATCCCTTTGCGAGAATGCCCCAAAATGGCTTCGGCCACTGCGTTCGGACATCGCAGACGTGACAGGCCCGTCCGTACACTTCTGCGCAAATCGTGAGGAGTCCAGGGCGCAAGATCTACCATAGTATTACTTCGCCTCATACGCCAGGCCTGCTCGGTGAGTTGTTTTTGCTGGATAGGCAGCCGTGTTTTCTGCGATGGGAACAGGTAGTCTCCTGTCGCAAGACGAAGTGCCGTTAAAAATTCCACCGCCTGGCGGGGTAATTGCACATAGCGTTCTACACCTGTCTTACTCTCTCTTATATGAAAAGTCTGTTTCTCCAGGTCGATATCCTGCCAGGCTGCATTGCAAACCTCGCCAGTTCGACACCCTGTCCATAAGGCAAATCGAAGAACATTCTTCTGTGTCGCCGTATAGCTGGAACCCGGCAGCCATTTCAGCAGCGTCGCCAATTCCTTATCGGAAAGAACTCTTTTCCCGCGTTGTGAAGTGAGCCGCACCCTAGCCTGTCTGAGACTTGCTTTGGCAAGGACTGCCGGATTTGCAAATTCATCGGAGAAATGACCCAGGCCAATGGCAAACTCGTAGGCAGCGGTAAGTTCCCGCAGTACATTTCCTGCTTGAACATTTGCCCCACGCTGAACGATGGCCATGATCATATCCACGACTGCTTTTCGCGTGACGGTGTTGGCAGGCATCTTGCCAAGCGTGGGAATCACATCGCCATAGAGGGTTCTGCGCGTCTCCGACTGCCCCTTCGGTTTACGCGCACCGGCAATAACCTGCCCATTTGGCGACTTTCTGTCTTCAATATATTGTGTCAGATAGAGCTCGACCAAATCCTCCACGGTAAACCGTTTTTCCGCCTCCAGCCGCTCCTGTTCCTGCTTTTGCTCCCGCTCCCGCTGTTTCTGCTCTTTTGCCTCGGTAGCCGGACAGCGGCCCTGGCGGCGAAGCTGCTTCAACTCCTGGAGTTTCAATCTCGCTTCGGCCAGGGAGATTTCCGGGAAATGACCAATTTTCACCTGAACAAGCTTTGAGGTGACCGGACTGGTATAGCGATAGAAAAATGTTTTGACTCCAGTCACCCCACATTTCACTCGCAAACCTGTGTTTTCTCCTGTGTCGGCTTTAATTTTATCGCCAGGTTTCATTACTTCTACTGTCCTGGATGATAAAGGTTTGGTAACCTGTAATGTTTGCATGGAAACCCTCATGGCGTTGGTTTTCAGCGATTCGACTGCAAAAAAGTGTAACTTGTTAGCTGGAGCAAAATTTACCCGAACAAAAGTTACACTTCAAGTTACACTTTTTTGCGGGATTGGATGGTATTTTATGAGATTCCCCGAGACAGCATGAGACGATCAAAAAAGAAAAAATGCTTGAAAATCAACAAGTAAAACAATGTAACAGCATGATTTCGGAAAAGAAAAAAAACGAGCACACACCTATGATGCAGCAGTATCTGCGTATCAAAGCCGAACACCCGGACATCCTGCTGTTCTACCGCATGGGCGACTTCTACGAGCTGTTTTTCGACGATGCACGCAAGGCAGCAAAGCTGCTCGATATCACCTTGACACAGCGCGGCAAATCGAATGGCGAACCCATTGCGATGGCAGGCATTCCCTACCACGCCGCCGAGGGCTATCTTGCGCGCCTGGTGAAGCTGGGCGAGTCGGTTGCCATCTGCGAGCAGATCGGCGATCCCGCGACCAGCAAAGGGCCGGTCGAGCGCAAGGTGGTACGCATCGTCACGCCCGGCACCATCACCGAGGAAGCACTGCTCGAAGAGCGACGTGACAACCTGCTGTGTGCTGTGAGCAGTAGCGCCAACAGCTCACCTCGCTATGGCCTGGCGATACTCGATCTCAGCAGCGGCCGCTTCAGCGTCGAAGAGATCGCAGGAGAGGACGCATTGCTCGGCGAGCTAGAGCGACTGCGCCCCGCCGAACTGTTGATCGACGAACAACAGGAACTGCCAGGCCAACCCAACGGCATCACCCGCCGCCCACCCTGGCATTTCGAACTCGATTCGTCGCGGCAACTGTTGACGCGCCAGTTCCAGGTGCAAGACCTGGCCGGATTCGGCTGCGAAGAGATGGATCTGGCCATCCGCGCCGCTGGCGCCCTGCTGCAATATGTCAGCGAAACCCAGCATGGCGAGCTGCCACACATTACTGGCCTCAGCGTCGAGCATCGCGAACATGGGATCATCATCGATGCCGCCAGCCGCCGCAATCTCGAACTCGACACCAACCTGCAGGGCGGCCAGGAACATACGTTGACCTGGGCACTCGACAGCACCGTGACCGCGATGGGCGGTCGCTGCCTACGACGCTGGGTGAACCGCCCGATCCGCGACATCGGCGCCCTACAAGAACGTTACCAGTTCATCGACGCCTTACTGCAGGAACGCAGCTTTGAGTCGCTGCGCGACAGCCTGCGCCAGATCGCCGACATCGAACGCATCCTCGCTCGCGTGGCATTGGGCTCGGCCCGGCCCCGCGATCTCGCGGCATTGCGTGATTCACTGACGATGCTACCCGATATCCGCAGCCGGCTAGGCGAGCTCAGTAGTGCGCTGGCCACCGAGCTTTTCGCCGCCATCGGCGATCACAGCGAGGTAGTTGCGCTGCTGACAAGCGCCATCATCGACAATCCACCTGTGCTGATCCGCGACGGCGGCGTACTCGCCAGCGGCTATGACAGCGAACTCGACGAGCTGCGAGCGCTCAGCGAGAACGCCGATCAGTTTTTGCTCGACCTGGAACAACGGGAACGGGAACGTACCGGGCTATCGACCCTGAAAGTCGCCTACAACCGCGTACACGGCTACTACATCGAAATCTCCAAGGCACAATCTGCCGCCGCCCCGGATGACTACCAGCGACGCCAGACACTGAAAAATGCCGAACGCTACATCACGCCCGAACTCAAGGCCTTCGAGGACAAAGTGCTGTCCGCCCGGGAACGCGCGCTGGCACGGGAAAAAGCGCTCTACGACGCGCTACTGGGCGAGCTGCTCCCACCCCTGCCGGCACTGCAACAAACGGCTAACGCGCTGGCGCAACTCGATGTACTCTGCTGTCTTGCCGAGCGCGCCGAACGCCACCACTACTGCATGCCGACGCTGCGCGAAGATACGCAGATCGATATTCGCGCCAGCCGCCACCCCGTCATTGAACAGGTATTGGACGAACCCTTCATTCCCAACGACATCGTCATGCACGACAGTCGCCGCATGCTGGTCATCACTGGCCCCAACATGGGCGGCAAATCCACCTACATGCGGCAGACCGCGCTGGTGATCCTGATGGCGCACATCGGCAGCTTCGTACCCGCCGACAGCGCGGTCATCGGTAGTTTCGACCGCATCTTCACACGCATTGGCGCCTCAGACGATCTCGCCTCGGGACGCTCCACCTTCATGGTGGAAATGACCGAGGCGGCCAACATCCTCAACAATGCCACGCCACAAAGCCTGGTACTGATGGATGAGATTGGCCGGGGCACGTCCACATTCGACGGCCTCTCACTGGCCTGGGCATGCGCCGAACATCTCGCCGGCCACAATCGCGCCTTCACCCTGTTTGCCACCCACTACTTCGAGCTGACCTCGCTGCCAGAAAGCTGCCCCGATGTTTGCAATGTGCATATCGACGCCATCGAGCACGGTGACAGCATCGTATTCCTGCATGCCGTCAAGGATGGCGCTGCCAACCAGAGTTATGGCCTGCAGGTCGCACAACTGGCTGGCGTGCCTCGCAGCGTCATCCAATCTGCGCGCCGGCGGCTCAAGCTGCTGGAGCAAGGCAGCATCCGGCAGCAGGAATCCCCCCAGCTCGGATTGCCATTGGAAACCGAGCCGGAACCCAACCCGGTGCTCGAACTGCTGCAACAACTCGACCCCGACGAACTCAGCCCGCGCCAGGCGCATGACTGGCTCTATCAACTCAAGGAGAAATTATGACCTACGTCGTCACCGATAATTGTATTCTCTGCAAATACACCGACTGCGTCGAAGTCTGCCCTGTCGACTGCTTTCACGAAGGGCCGAACTTCCTCGTCATCGATCCCGACGAATGCATCGATTGCGAACTCTGCGTGCCCGAATGTCCGGCAGAAGCGATCTTCCCTGAAGAAGAACTCGCCGATGACCAGATGCAGTTTCTCGAACTCAATGCCGAGCTCGCCCGCGAGTGGCCCGTCATCACCGAGAAAAAAGATCCGCTCCCCGACGCTGAGGAATGGGATGGCAAGCCGAACAAGTTGCAATATCTCGAGCGATAGCTCCACCGCCGCCGAACTTGAGTGGCTGTAACGCGGCGCAGCAAGGACAGAAGCGCCAGCAGCGTCAATGGCAGCGCAGCTATGGCACCCGTGCCATAGACACCCACACCGTAGCTGAGTGAATCATTACCGGCGCCTACCCCTAGATCGCGCCCCCGATCTTCCAGCGCGATGGCAGAGAGGTCAGCGTCGTCATATGGCCCGAGGCTCAGTAGCCAGCGCCCAGTATCAGCATCGAACAAATCCACCCGCAGATCATAGTAACCTCGCGGATAGCCCGAATCGAGCACCGTCGTCAGGGCGATCTCGTTGCTAAACAGGGACCACGACAGGCGAAAATCGCCGCTCCGATGGACGATATGCCACGGCCCATTCTCATAGCTGACATAGAGCTTCAGATAGACCCACTCAACAGCACCACCTGCCTTGACACCCAGGCGCAGTTCGAAGGCGTGATAGTAGCCATCGCCATCATCATCGAAGCGAGGGAGAACAGTGATATTGGAGGCGATCAGATCGTGCGGATAACTTGGGTAGAACCAACTGCTTCGTGGCTGGACATCAGGACGTGAATCAAGAGCGGCCGGCGCGACCACATCTGGCAGCACAGCCGACAGATTCGGCTGCGTGCCCATCACATGAAGAGCGCTGCGGGATTGGCGCTGGGACAAGTCTGCCGCTTCGACCTGCACCAAGGCAGTACAAACAACCGCGAACAGACTGAGGCATATACGGAAAAAACTGATCATGACGGCCACCGCTGCTTGTTTCAGCCATATTGAAACGCGGCGGCGCTGAACAAGCACTGAAAAAGCCCCGCAAGCGGGGCTTTTCAATGACGTCTAAACCCCTGGCGACAGCTTGATGTCCGTTTCTCCCGGATAAACCATCTGCCCCTTCAGACGCCAGGCATCGGCCTCCGATTCGAGCTGTACATACCATTTACCAGGGATCAACTGCTCAATATCGACACGCGCCTGCCCGTTCGGCGACAACGTCCTGATTTCGAACGCCTGATCATGTTCCTTACGGGTAGCATGCAGAAAAACCAGTTTCAATGGCAATTCGATGTTGCCACCATTGACTTGAACCACCAACGCGCGATCCCCGGGCAACAGCCCAACAAACGAGGAGATGCCCAGCTCGGCCGCCTTGCGATCGCGATCGAGCGACTGGTTGATCATCAGCCCATCCTTGTAGTAATCATCGGACACCAATCCATCCTCCGACTTGATGGCCAGCACAATGGTGATGGTACAGGCAATGATGGTCAACAAGGGGACCGCTATCAAGAACCAGGTCCATGGATATCGATACCATGGCTTGGTATCCAGCGTCTGATCAATACTCATTCTCTTTACTTACCTCCGAGGCCCGAGGAATCGGGACTTCTGTTCATCTTTCAGGTTCGGGTCATTCAACGATTCGATATGGAACATTATATCGTTACTGGCCTCAGGTACATTGGCAGGATCCACCTGAACCTGAACAACCTTTGTCAGTACCTCGCCCGAATCTACCGGAAACGTATTGTCCTTGCCAAGCAACTCGATACCCTCAAGGCCTGACACGCTAATCGTGAAGTCATGCTTTTTCGTGTCCATGTTTACCACTTTCAGCACATAGACATTTTCAAGCATGCCCTCACCATTCTCCCGGTAGAGCGTGTTGCGATCGCGCATAACGTCGAGTTCCAATGGAATCCGCGACGCCACCGAGTAGAACAGCCCGCCAATCAATGCCACGAGCACCGCAGCATAAATGAAGGTCCGCAGCCTGAAAATGTGGGTCTTTTTGCCCTCCAGCTCATTCTCGGTAGTGTAACGTATCAGACCCTTGGGGTACCCCATTTTCTCCATCACCGGATCACAGGCGTCGATACAGGCAGCACAGGCAATACACTGATATTGCAGTCCATCACGGATATCGATACCAGTAGGACAGACCTGCACACACAACGAGCAATCGACACAGTCGCCAAGCCCAAGCTCGCGCGGATCGACTCCCTTCTTGCGCTTACCGCGTGGCTCTCCACGCTTCGCATCGTAGGAAATAATCAAGGTATCCCGGTCGAACATCGCACTCTGGAAGCGTGCGTACGGACACATATAGATACACACTTGCTCGCGCATCATCGCGCCAAGCCCCCAGGTCGCGAGCGCATAGAAGAAGACCCAGAAGGTCGCCCAGCCACTGGCATTGAATGTCAGCAGATCAGTACCGAGCTGACGGATCGGAGTGAAATAGCCGGTAAATGTAAAGCCGGTCCACAGCGCAAGCAGAATCCACAGAAAATGCTTTGACCCTTTTTTAATCCACTTCTGTGTCGTCCACGGCGCCTTGTCCAGCTTGATCTGCTGCGGGCGATCACCTTCGATCCAATACTCGATCCACATAAAGGCTTCGGTCCACACCGTTTGCGGACAGGCGTAGCCACACCAAAGACGACCAGCCAATGCGGTGACGAAAAACAGCAAATAGGCCGCAATAATCAGCAGCAACGCCAGATAGAAGGCATCCTGAGGAAAAAAGGTGATGCCAAAGATGTGAAACATCCTGGCTGGCAGGTCGAGCAACACCGCCTGATGCCCGTCATACATCAACCAGGGCGTAACATAAAAGATGCCCAACAATACGACCGCCGCAATAATCCTAAGCCTGGCGAACGTCCCATGCGCCCGTCGTGCATAGATCTTTTTGCGCTTCTCGTAGAATTCGATCGGCTGCTCGGAATTCTTTTCCTGGCCTTGCTGTTGCTGCTTGTCAGTGCTCATCTACTATTCCAATAGGGTTCAGAGGCAGTCTTCCGGGCGGCCCGGTACACTGCAAGATAGTCTGGTTGGAAAATAACTTGTAACGTGATACGGAGCTTATAGCAACCACAGCACTAGCAGCGATGCGATATCTCAATAATGAAGCGCTGGATTATTGAACCCAAAGAACAAAAAAAGCCCCGGGATAACCCAGGGCTTTCTCGAGTCCAGCTAGAGCCTGATTCGCTTACTTCTGCGACAGGCTGTAGACGTAAGCGGCGAGCAAGCGCACCTTATCCTCACCCAAAAAGTCCTTAAAAGCCGGCATCTGGCCCTGGCGCCCATTGCGAATCGACTCTTCGATAGATGCCATCGTCGAGCCGTAAACCCAAACCTTGTCGGTCAGGTTGGGAGCTCCCAACGCCTCGTTACCGGTGCCGTCAGGCATGTGGCAGGCAGCACAAGCAGCTGCATATTTCTCCTTGCCCGCTTCGGCAAGCGCCGGATCAACATCACGACCACTCAAGCTGGCAACATAGGCCGCAACCTGCTTGACGCCCTCGTCACCCCCCAAAGCCGGCCCCAGCGCGGGCATTACGCCTGCACGGCCGTTGAGGATAGAGGCCTCAATTTGCTCGGGCGAACCGCCAAACATCCATGCATCGTCAGCAAGGCTGGGGAAACCGGGAGCGCCTCCCGCATCGGAGCCATGACAAAGCGCACAGTAGTTGAGGTAGAGACGGCGACCAATATCCAATGCTTCAGCGTCTTTTGCCAGCGTCGGAATATCCTGACTGGCAAATTTCTGGAAGATCGGACCATATTGCTCGTCGGCGCTCTTGATCTCGGCCTCCCACTGATTTTCCTGAGTCCAACCAAGGAAACCCTTGAAATTACCGAGGCCAGGATAGAGTGCGAGGTAGGCGAGGGCAAAAATGATCGTACCGTAGAACAACCACAACCACCAACGCGGTAGCGGGTTATTCAGTTCTTCAAGGCCATCCCAGCTGTGTCCGGTGACATCGCCTTCGGCAGCCTCGCCGGGACGCGATTTCATCGTCCACTTGATCAGCCAGTAGCAGGCCAAGATATTGACGACGGTGATAACTATTATCCACCAACTCCAGAAGCTGCTCATTTTTTTATCTCCTCAAGTGTTCTCTGGTTCAGACGCTCATCTTCTTCATCGAAAATCAGATTGGCAGCTTCTGAAAAACGCTGTTTCTGACGCTTGCCATATGCCCAGAAACACACCCCCAGGAATGCGATCAGTGCCAAAACGGTTGAAATACCTCGAAAATCATTGATATCCATGGATCACCTCGCAGACTGAAGAGCGGTACCGAGCACCTGAAGGTACGCAATCAGCGCGTCGAGCTCTGTCTTGCCTTCGAGCTGAGATTCAGCCGCAGCAATCTCTTCGGCAGAGTACCGGTCACCCTGCCCCAAGGAATTGCCTAGTAGATTCATCACCTCCATCTTTTTCTTGATATGGCTTTTATCCACTGGCGTTTTGTCCAGCCAAGGATAAGCCGGCATATTCGACTCCGGCACAACGGAACGCGGATCGATCATGTGGCGGCGATGCCACTCATCGCTGTAGCGACCACCCACCCGGTGCAAATCTGGCCCGGTACGCTTCGATCCCCATAGAAACGGGTGATCGTAGACAAATTCACCCGCAACGGAATAATGTCCATAACGCTCGGTTTCCGCACGAAATGGGCGAATCATCTGCGAATGACAGTTGTTGCAACCTTCACGGATATAGATATCACGTCCTTCCAGCTGCAGCGCGGTATAGGGTTTCAGGCCTTCCACCGGCTCCGTGACATTCTTGACGAAATAGAGCGGGACAATCTCGACCAAGGCACCCAGGCTGACCACAATCAGGATCAGAACGCCCATCAGACCGATGTTCTTTTCGATTACTTCATGATTCATCTCTGATATCTCCTTCAATTACGCAGGTTCGGCGACAGGAGCATCAACCGACTCACCGGCCTTGATCGTCTTCCAGGCGTTGTAAGCCATGATGAACATGCCCAGGAAGAATAAGGTTCCGCCGATCAGACGAACCACGTAGAACGGATACGATTGCTCAATGGACTGGATGAAGCTGTAGGTCAGCGTTCCATCTGCATTGACAGCACGCCACATCAGGCCTTGCATAACCCCAGCGATCCACAACGCTGCAATATAGAGCACGACACCAATGGTCGAAATCCAGAAATGCCACTCGATGAGCCTGGTGCTGTACATCTGCTCACGTGCGAACAGTTTTGGCAACAGCGCGTAAGTGGAGCCAATGGTCACCATGGCAACCCAGCCCAGCGCGCCGGCATGAACGTGACCGATGGTCCAGTCAGTGTAGTGCGACAGTGCGTTAACCGTCTTCACCGACATCATTGGCCCTTCGAAAGTGGACATGCCGTAGAAAGACAGGGAAACAATGAGGAAACGGATGATTGGATCGTCCCGCAGTTTGTGCCATGCACCCGACAACGTCATGATGCCGTTGATCATGCCACCCCAGGAAGGCGCTAGCAGAATCAGGGAGAACACCATACCAATGCTTTGCGTCCAGTCAGGCAGCGCAGTGTAGTGCAGGTGGTGAGGACCCGCCCACATATAGGTTGAGATCAGCGCCCAAAAGTGCACGATTGACAGGCGATAGGAGTAAACAGGACGGCCAGCCTGCTTCGGGATGAAGTAGTACATCATGCCGAGAAAACCGGCGGTGAGAAAAAAGCCTACTGCGTTATGGCCATACCACCACTGCACCATGGCATCGATGGTCCCCGGATAGATCGAATAGGAGCGCGTCATCGAATAGGGGATTTCCAGATTATTGACGATGTGCAGCAGCGCGATAGTGAGAATAAATGCGCCATAAAACCAGTTGGCAACATAGATATGCTTGGTCTTCCGCTTCATGATCGTGCCAAAGAACACGATAGCGTAAGCAACCCACACAACCGTGATCAGTATATCAATCGGCCACTCTAGCTCGGCATATTCTTTGGATGACGTCAGCCCCAGAGGTAAGGTAATCGCCGCGAGCACAATAACCAGGGTCCAGCCCCAGAAAACAAAACCCGCCAGACCATTGGCAAACAATCGCGTCTGACAGGTTCTTTGCACCACGTAGAGCGACGTGCCGATCAACGCCGAACCACCGAACGCAAAAATGACTGCATTGGTATGCAGTGGCCGCAAACGGCCATAGGTCAGCCAGGGAATCTCGAAATTCAGTGCCGGCCAGATCAGCTGTGCTGCTATGAGCACCCCGACCAGCATGCCGACAATTCCCCAGACTATCGTCATAATGGTGAATTGTCGTACAACCTTATAGTTGTATGTTGTTGCAGTAGACATAGTCTCTCCTCTAGGTCCCGCATTTAAAGATGACAAACCGAAAATCAAAGGCACGCTGTTTTCAACCCGCCTAATCATATTACAATATGCAAAATCGTGCTGTGGCACTCCATGATCTTTGTCAACTACACGCAGAACGATCTTGCCGACGAATGGTCAACCCAAGTGCCTGGCAACGACAACAACAGAGTCGGGCTTGCAGGCGACGGCACCCCAACCTTGTCCAGACTCGCCAATGCAGCAGGGCCAGCGCTCGTCAGCAGTGACGCCACCCAGAGCAAGCAGCGAATGCCACCACCGTGGCTCGCCCCATTAGGGCAACTACCAGGCACCAACAGAGAATGCGCATGAGCCACTCCCGAAAAGTCATCAGCATCCACGAACTGAAAGTTTCTTGCGGCGACTGCAGCCTGTCGGAAATCTGCCTGCCACATGGGCTCAACCAGGAAGAACTAAACGAACTCGATGCGCTGATTCTGCACAAGCCACGTATCGAGCAAGGCGAAGTCCTGTTCCGTAGTGGCGACCCGATGCACCATCTCTATGCCGTCCGGTCGGGTGCATTCAAGGCGGTGCTCTCTTCTAACGAAGGCGCTGAGCAAATCACCGGATTCTATCTCTCCGGTGAGTTGATGGGGCTCGACGGCTTTGGTGACGACGTCCACCAGTGCACCATGGTTGCGCTGGAAACATCGACGGTCTGCGCCATCGATATTGACGAGCTGGAAAAACTGAGTACACGGGCACCCGGATTGCGCCGGCAACTGCGCCACCTGATCGGTGCCGAAATCAATCACGACCATCGTAACCTACTGGCACTCGGCCAACTCAAGGGCGAGGAAAGACTGGCAGCCTTCCTGCTCAACATCTCCCGACGCCTGAAAAAACGTGGCTTTTCACCTTACGAATTCAATCTACCAATGGCGCGGCATGACCTGGCCAACTATCTCGGTCTCGCGGTCGAAACACTGAGCCGCATGTTTTCACGCATGATCGATGCCGATCTCATCGAAACCAACCGCCGCCACGTCAAACTACTGAACACCAAGGCACTGTGTGAGCTTGCCCAGTACGACTGCCCGCGGGAAAGCCACCACGCCTCCTCCTGAGATCACTACCCGGCACGACCAGACGTAACACTCCTTTACCTGTACACGCTTACCCCTCAAAGCATGGTGGTATAGAGTCGATGCATCTGCACACAACCACGATAGGGGAATAGACATGGATCTGATGAAACTGGCCACGGAAATGATGATGAGCAAAATCGGGAGCGATACCACCGCTTCCGACTCGATCACCTCTATTCTTGGCAAACTGCTCTCTTCGGATAATGGCGGCAACGGCCTGGGCAATATCGTCAACGCAATGCAGGAAAAAGGCCTTGGCTCAATCGTTGAATCATGGCTCGGCGACGGTGACAACGCCGAGATAGCGCCGGAACAGCTGCGTGAAGTGGTCGGCAGCGACACTATCGCAGCAATGGCAGCCGACGTCGGCACCGATGAAGACTCGATTCTGGATACCCTGAAGGACGCCCTGCCCCAGATCATTGATAAATCGAGCAGCGGCGGCTCGCTGCTGGACAATCTTGGAGGCCTCGATGGCGCGCTGGACATGGCCAAAAAGTGGCTCGGCTAATCCTCGCATCGGGAAGGTGAGCGGGCGCTCAACGCCCCTCGATGAGGGCCAGCGTTTTCTCTAGCGCCTCCGACTCACCCTCCAGCAACAGCACATCACCGGGACGCAAATGGGTATCCATCAGCTTTCCCGGCACACGAATCGGGCCACGCTGGACATTCGCCAGCCTGACGCCATGGCGGTCCAGCGCCAGCTCCCAAGGCGTTTTGCCAATCGCATCGTGATGATCCTGAATAACAAACGCGCGTACTTCCCGAGGATAGTCGAGTGATTGTTCTCGCGCCGCCTGCGCATCCGAATCATGGAAGAAAACGCGCAGTGGCGCATAATCTTCAGCGCGAATCGCATTGAGGGCGGCCTCAACCTTCGATGGTGGCAGATCAAGCAAGATCATTAGCTGGCCCGCAAATGCCAGACTGGCCTCCAAGCCTTCAGGAAACACCACAGCGCCTGCAGCCACCAGGGCTTCGTCATCACGACCGGTAATACTGCGCACGATCACCGGTCGGTCGAAACCCAGGCCACGGGCATATTTGACGATACGCTCTGCCACCTGTGCGTCGCTGATGGTAATCGCCAGTGCAGCGGCATGCTCCAACCTTGCAGCCCGCAATACCCCGGGCTGCAAGGCGTTGCCGAAGATTACCGCCTCGCCCGCGGCCGCAGCCTGACGAACACGCTCGGGATCGAGATCGAGCGCCAGCGTCTCGACCCCTTCTGCCGCAACGACTCTCGCCACGTTCTGACCCAGCCTGCCATAACCACAGATCACGACATGATGGTGGAAGTCGCCACCCAAGGCTGCCACCTGGGCCTCAACGGGCAACGGCTCAGCCGTGTTCCCCGCCGGGAGCAAGCGAGCCGCGATCTGCCGGTTGTAACGCAGCAGCAATGGCGCCAGCAACATACTGAGAATCACGCCTGCCAACAACGGTTGAGCAACACCGGCACTCAGCAACCCAAGCGTCATTGCCATCGACACAACCAGCAAACCAAACTCGCCGCCCTGCGCCAAACTGACAGCAGTACGAATGCCATCTGACAGCGAATAGCCAAACACGCGTACCAATGGTGCCAGCAGCAACGGCTTCAGCAGCAATGCGACCGCAACAATCGCCACGACAGCAGAGAAACTTTCGAGAAATACGGCTGGGTCCAGTTGGATGCCGATGGAGATAAAAAACAGCCCCAGCATCAAATCCCGAAACGGTCGTATATCAGCCTCGATCTGGTGGCGAAACTCGGTCTCACCCAGCAACATGCCAGCCATGAATGCACCCAGCGTTGGTGACAATCCGGCAAGATGGGAAACGGCAGCAGCCGACAGCGCCAGCAGTAACGCCGTCAACATGAACAATTCCAGCGAACGCGTTGCCGCCACCCAGTGCAACACCGGTGGCAAGACGTAGCGCCCTGCCGCTAACAATCCAACAAATACCAACGCGCCTTTCGTCAACGCCAGTAGCAGCGCGCCGCCCAATGCCTGTGGATTGGCCGCCAGTACCGGCAGTATCACCAGGATGGGCACGGCAGCAAGATCCTGGAACAGCAGAATCGCCGTCGCAAGGCGACCATGGGTTGCCGGTAGCTCCATCTGCTCACCGAGCTGCTTCAAGACGATGGCTGTCGACGACATCGCCAATGCGGTACCGACAATCAGCGCCTCGCTGACCGCCAGATCAGCCAGCCACGCCAGCCCGCCGATGACCACCGCTGTCAGCAGCACCTGAGCACTACCCAAGCCCAGCACCAGCCTTTTCGCCGCCAGCAGCCGCGACAGGGAAAACTCCAGCCCGATGGTGAACATCAACAGCACCACGCCCACCTCGGACAACAGGCGGATGGCATCGCCATCGTGCAACCAGCCAAATGCAGCCGGCCCGACCAATACGCCGGTCAACAGATAACCAATAATGGGCGACAGGCGAAAACGCTGGCACAAAGCAACCAGCAACGTACCCACCCCCAGCACAATCACCCACTGCAGCGCTGCATCATGTTCCATTGTCCCTCCTCAATACTCCCGCCACGCGACCCGGTGAGATAGCCTGGAGCAAGTTTCTTGCCAGCAGATGCGTATCACTGCGCTGCGACAACATCGCGACACCAGCGCCGGCCATATCGACCGGCATGACACGGGCGGGGCGGCCAACTTGACCGCCCGCGGCGAAATCAGCCAGTGCTACCCGCTCTGATTCAGCTTGCGTCGCAGCGTCCGTTCACCAATGCCTAGCAGCTTGGCGGCCTTGCCACGGTGGTAGTCTGCCTCCTTGAGCGCGGCGTCGATCAGCAACCATTCGGCATCGGCGAGAGTCGTGCCTTTGGGGATCAACACGCCATCGGCTGCGGCAGGCGCCGCTGCGGCATTGGGCAGCAGTGGCGAAATCAGCCTTGCACTGATCTCGCGGACGCCTTCGGGGAGACGAACGGCCAGCCGTGTCATCACATTTCTCAATTCCCGTACATTGCCGGGCCAGGGGTGACGGCGCAGTAACGCCAACGCATCTTCGGTTAGCACAGGTGCTGGCTCTTTGCGCCCCATGTCGCGTAAGCTGTTGTCGAGAAAGCGCTGCGCCAGCAGTGCGATATCCAGCGGCCTGTCACGCAACGGCGGCAGATTAATTTCGAACACGTTCAAGCGAAACAGCAGATCCTGTCGGAACAGGCCGGATTCGATCCGCTCTTCCAGCGGGCGGTGCGTCGCCGCGACGACTCGCACATCGACCGGAATACCGCGCTCGCCACCAATGCGATAGACCATGCCTTCTTCGAGCACACGCAGCAGGCTGACCTGAGCTGCCGGCGGCATGTCACCAATCTCGTCCAGAAACAGCGTACCGCCATTGGCTTGTTCGAAGCGGCCGCGATGCATGCGGCTCGCACCGGTGAACGCGCCTTTTTCATAGCCGAACAGCTCGGCCTCAAGCATGGTATCGGGAATGGCGCCGCTATTGATGGCAACGAATGGCTCCTGCGATCTGTTGCCAAGACCATGCAGCGCACGCGCAACCAGCTCCTTGCCGGTACCCGTCTCACCCTGGATCAACACCGGCTCATCACTCGCAGCGAAGCGGGGCAGGTCTTTCAGTGCTTCTGCCATGGCAGGGTCAGCCATCAGCAGATAGGGTTCCAGCATCGCGGCAATACCGCCACGCGCCTGATTCGCTCCAAGATCGTCAACCAACTGCGCGGCCAACTGCAACGGGTCAACCGGCTTTTCAAAATAGTGGCGTGCACCGTGGCGCAATGCTTCCACCGCGTTGTCGATACTGCCGTGCCCGGTAATCATATAGAACGCGCCAGCCGGGTTCTGTCGCAGATAGTCGGGTAACAAGTCCAGCCCAGTGCCATCTTTGAGCTGAAGATCAGCCAGCACCGCATCGGGGCTGCTGTCTCGCAGTACCTGGCGCGCCTCGCGCAAACTACCCACACCGACCACGTCGGCGCCAAGCTTTTTCAACACGCGCGCGAGACTGCGGACGATGGCGGCATCATCATCGAGCAGCAGCAACAACAGCCCCGTCAGATCGGGGAGTCTTTTTTCAGCTTCTTCCACCACTCGGGCATCTCCTGCGGTTGAATGGGTAGCAACATCGTCACCCGTGCTCCACCACCTTCCCGGTTGGCGATGGCGACCTTGCCGCGATGCGCGGCGACCACGCGCTGCACAATGGCCAAGCCAAGGCCGTTGCCATCCTCACGCGTGGTGTAGAACGCATCGAACAGCCGGGGCAAATGCGCCTTCGAGATACCGCGACCGCGATCCTCGACCACCATCTCGACCTCATTGCCCAGACGCCGCACCCGTAACACAACATCGCCTTGGCGTTGACCACTTTGCGCCGCATTGAGCAGCACATTCAGCAGTGCATCCTGAACCGAAGCAGCGCGCCAGATGGGTTGCGGCAGCTGCGGTTCGACATCGACCCGAATCGTCAACCCCTGCACCTGGGCTGTCGGCTGGGCCTGCCGAACAGCGGCATCAACCAGTGCTGCCACATCCACCGGCGCAAAATCACTGTCATGGCGGCGGGTGAGATTGAGAAACGCGCTCAACTTGTCGTTCAAGGTGACGATATCCCGGTCCAGCTCTTGGGCGATATCGGCAGCATCATCGGGCGCCAGCAGCAACGCCCGCGCATTGGCGCGCAACGCCATCAGCGGATTGCGCAAATCATGTACCAGTGAGGCGGCCATTTCCGTCAGCGACGCCCGCTGATAGATTTCCTGAAACTCGCTTTCGACGCGGCGCGTCATGCGCATTGCATACAGTGCGATCAGCAACGCCACCAGGATGCTCAGGCCACCCGCGAATGCAAACATCAACACCGCTTTGCGGATGCGCGACAGTTCGTGATCGAGGCTTGCTATCAACGCCGCACGATCAAAGCCGAAATCAAGCCTGACCAGCGGCGCGGCCTCATCACTCAGATCGAATCGGATCACGAATGATTCACCATTTTCACGATCAAACCGCTGATGCGGCCCCGCTTCGGCAGCGGTAGCTGTGGCACCACTGGGCAACGGCGCAACGATGCTGGCCTGCCGCCCTTCACTGTCGAACTGATAACCGGCGTGGGTATCCCTGACCGCGACTGAACGCAGAGAAGGCAGCCCGCTGAACAAAGCCGAAACATCGTCTTGCAACCAGGTTTCGTTCCGCTGCGCCATGACATCCGTCTTGCCCAGTTTTTCCACCAGTGGGGAAACCTGCGCCACGAGTTGATCCATCAGCATGCGCAGCTCGGCGCTGCGCGCTTGCGAGTAGAGCCACAAGCCACCCCCACCGACAACCAGTAGATAGAGCGTAAACAGGGCGCCAAAGGGAATGACGATCAGGCGCGTAATGGCAAAATTGGAGCGGATCATTGGGAATCAGTCGTTGGCAGCTTTCCCGGCGCCGTCCGCCTGCTCCCAGTCCTTGCGCAACAGCGGTAGTTTTTCACGCCAGCCCTTGGCATCGCCATAGTCGATAAACTTTTCCACGCGATGATGCGGATCAGGCGTTCGACGTGCATGCCGGATCGGGCACCAGTATTGCTCAGTGCGCGCAGTGATCTCTCGTGCATAAGCAATAACGCCATTGCCATAGCCACAATAGACACAGTTGAGCTTTTCGACCGCATTGAGATAAGCCAGATGATGACGATCGATGACCACATGGTCACGGCGACGCACCCGCGGAATACGGTAAACGCGAAAACAGATGTGCTGATAGAGCGTGAACGTCACGTCAACGAGCATCAATGGTACGACCATGGCGTAGATGATGGGGGCGGTCAGCAGCGTCAACAAGTTCGCCTGCGTCAGATACTGCCACAGCCCTGTCCGATACTGACGTTGCAGCCGCCGCATATTCTTTTCGAACACGACCCGGCCACGGCGCAACTGGTACTTGAATTCCTTGCGCCGCCGCGTCAGCAGGCGATCGAATTCCTGCTCCAGATCCTTTTGCGTGGCATGTAGACGGTCGAGCAGTTCATCAAGCCGGAAGTTGTCGGCCATGGCATTCTCCAGGAGTGTAGCTAGCCCACCAAGTCATTCAGATACTGGAACAGCGCTCGCGACGACTTTGGTGGCTTGTTGGCTGCGGCTTCACGGCCCGCATTTCGAATCAACTGGCGAAGATGCTGGCGCTCGGCGGCGGGGTATTGCGCGATGATGTCATTGAGCAAGGCATCATCGCCGGCCAGCAACCGGTCGCGCCACTCTTCCAGCTGGTGCAGACGGGCCACCTCATCACGGTGCGGCTGATCGATCTGGTCCAGCGCGTCACGAATGGCATCGACTTCCTCAGCGCCCAGCGGTCGCATGAGTTTCTCGATAAAAATGAATTGCCGCTTGAGCGCGCCTTTTTTCAGGCGGCGTGCCAGCACGATGGCATCACGCAGCGTGTCGTCGATGGGTACCTCGTCGAGCCGCGATGGATGCAGTGCTGCCAGCCGTTTGCCAAGCGCCCGCAAGGCCAGCATGTCACGCTTGATCGCTGTCTTGTTGGGGCGCTCGGCGTAGACAGGCAGCTCTTCGGCATCATCGTCTTCGTGGTATATTGGATTGTCTTCTCTATTCATCTTCCCATGCCCGATTCAGCAACCTGCAACACACCGCCATGACACCAGAGCAACTGATCGCTCGCCTGAAGAACCAGCCGGAATCCGTCGATTTCGAAGATGTGATGGCAGTTATCAACCAACATTACCACTATTCTCCCGTCGGCTTCAGCAACGGCATCGGCGGCGACAGGTTGTACAACGAAGCCGGCAGCAACGAAGGCTCCTGCAAGATCTTTGCCTTTGCGCGTCTGCACGATCTGGATGTCGCCACCACGCTGGCTTGTTTCGGTCGATTCTACCGTGATGATGTGCTGCGACAGCCAACGGGCGACAACCACGGCAATATCCGCCGCTTCATGAAATACGGCTGGGATGGCATTAACTTCGATGCCCCCGCGTTGACCCCGAAGCTACTCGCTGGCGAGTAACCGTTCAGCTTGCGGGGCATTTAAGGCAGCCTCTCTGCCCGGTAGCCGTTGCAACAAGGCGCTGCGCCCCCGCACATCCTTGACGGCTTTGCCGAAATACCCTCGCAGCGTCTTTTTCAAATACCCTTTCACCCGTTTTTCCGGTATCGACTTGAGCACCGAAAAGATGGCCAGCGCATAGGTAACATCATGCTGGGACAGATAGTTTTCCCGTTCTACAGCAGCCGGCGAACAGCTGCCACAGCCCGCGCGGAAGTTGTACGCGTCGTTGGCGAAGATCACGCCAAAACCCATGAACACAGCCAGCAACTCGGTCACGTGAGGCCAGTTTTCCAGACCACCCGGCGGTGCTTCGGTCGCCATGCTGCCCAGATGGTGCGCCAGCGTATGGGCAAAACTGGAAATAATGGTTTCAGGATTACCGAGCATGCCTTCGTTGTAGATGATTGGCAGGTGATGCTCAGGGGCAACATCGGCCGGCACGATGCCGCCCTTGCCGCGCAGATCACCTTCGATCTGTACCTTCGGCGCTTCCAGCGTGTTGCAAGCATGCTGCTCGATCAACCGTGTCGGCCAGTGCGACACACCGGCATATCGTTTGACATGGTCGAAAATCAGTTGCGCCATGCCTTCAGGACTATCGGCCTGCCCGGGAAAATGGCTGTTGTCGGGCAACACCAGATTGGTTTCATTGTAGAACACCCCGGCATCGAACTGTCGCAATGCCCAGTCGAAAGTGTCGAACTGCCAGAGAATGGTTTCTTCGTCGAGGACGGGGCCGTGGCGCCCCAGTATTTTGCCCAGCATCATTGATCCTGCGTATCGGTCGAGGTGCGATTGTAGCAACCTTCCCCAACCATGCGGGAATCTGGCACAGCCGGCTCAATCGTAGTAGCTTAACCGCCTTTCAATCACCATTGAGGAAGACAGATGGAACCGGACAAAATCAAAGAGATCATCGAGCAGGGCATGGACACTGAGTTGGTGCAGGTTGGCGGTGAAGGCGGCAAATACGAAGCGACCATCGTCAGCAAAGCATTCGAGGGCGTCAGTATGCTGAATCAGCATAAGATGGTCTACCCGCTACTCAACGACTACATCAAGAGCGGCGAAATCCACGCACTCACCATCAAATCATATACGCCGGAGCAGTGGGCACAGAAAAGCTGATCAACCGGGACGGCGGGCTATTCGTCTGGCATGCACCGCCATCAACCCGCCTTTCATCTGTTTTCCTGGAGCAAAGCGGATCTTCGGTAAAACAAACCATGAAGTCCATCAAGCCACTACCAGATACACTAGGCTAAAATTCCGTCATTCTCAGTTATTTCCTTCAAGGATCAACACCATGTCACCACGTCGCGGCAGAAGACTGTTTTCCACTCACCGTGAACCCGAGGTCAAAACACCGCAGTACCCGGTGCAGGACGGGCATGTGGTGACCATCGACTACACCATCTTCGACGATGAAGGTAATGTGCTTGATACGACACGCGATCGCGGCGTACTCACCTATCTGCACGGCTCGAACATGCTGCCACCAGGCATTCAACAAGCACTCGAAGGCCTCCACTCCGGGGACAAGATCAGTGATCGCATCATCGCTCCCGACGCCGCCTTTGGCGAATACGACGAAAACAAAACCGCCGAATATGAAGCCGCACTGTTTCTCGACGAAGAAGGCGTTGTCGAAGGCAAGATGTACGAAATCCAAACCCGCAGCGGCATGAAAATCGTTCGTGTGCTGGAAGTCGACGATCAGATCATCAAAGTCGATCTCAATCACCCGCTGGCCGGCAGGGCACTCCATCTGGACGCCACCATCGTCAGTGTCAGACCCGCAACAGAAGAAGAGCTAACTAACGGACGCGTGTTTCTGTAGATCAAATTCGCCTGCCAAAGGGTTCAACGATACGTCTTACCCGCATACTCGATCCAGCCGCCCTGCCTGCGCCCTTGCGGATCGTGATGCGTCCAGTGAATCAAGCCACCCTTGTCATTCCACTCGTAGCGCCCGCGCAGCTTTATGCGATCCCCTTTTGCCAACGGAACCTTGGCCGCCAAATCGATATTGTGCGACACCAGCAGGCTCTGACCAGTCGGGCTGCGCACGATAAAGCGCTGATGGCGACTGCCATGCAGATCATCGCGCAAGCGCTTCACCACCACCGCCTCGGTTTCAACCCAGACACCCGATATCTGCTGCTGGAATGCCCGCTCCAAGGTGGTTTGCGCTGACACCCCAGCATCGAGCGGCAACTCGATCGAAAAGTACTGCAGGCTGGAAACGATCGCCAGCAACAGCACCAGCCAGCGCAAACCGCGGCGCCGTGCCAACCCCTGTAACTGTCTCCACACGATCCTCAACATCACGAACTCGGCCTGATTCGGTCTCAGCATATATCAGGAATAAAAAAGCTGCTGTAAAATCGGCGCTTTTCCGCTCTGGATCAAGCGTGAACAGGCGACCAGCAGACACCCTCTTCAGCCAGACCCCAGCCGACGTCGGCAGCTTCGCTTTCGACGAAGCGGTAACAGCGGTTTTCGAGGACATGATCAATCGCTCCGTGCCCGGCTATCAAACCATGCTCGGCATGCTCGCGGTGTTTGCGCGCAAGTTCGTGCAAGCAGACACCGCTGTGTACGACCTCGGCGCATCACTGGGTGCATCGACACTGATGCTGCGAAACCACATCGACGCGCCCAACGCTCGGCTCATTGCCATCGACAATGCCGAAGCGATGGTGCGCAAGTGCCGCGAAAACCTCGCCCGACACCGCGCTGCGCTGCCGGTCGAAGTCATTCAGGCCGATATTCGGGATATTGCCTTCGACCCCGCCTCACTCGTGGTAATGAACCTGGTACTCCAGTTCCTCCCACTAGGAGACCGCAGCGCGTTGCTGCAAAAACTCCATGATGCACTGGTGCCGGGCGGTGCCGTGGTATTGATGGAGAAGGTGCATCTCGACGAACCTGCCGATCGTGAATTCATCAATGCACTGCACCTTGATTTCAAACGCGCCAATGGTTACAGCGAACTGGAGATCGCGCGCAAACGCAGCGCACTGGAGAACTTCTTGGTCAGCGAAAGCCTGGCGGCGCATACCAAACGACTGCATGACTGTGGTTTCAGCCAGGTTCACCACTGGTTCTCCTGTCTCAATTTCGCAGCACTGGTGGCCATCAGGTGATCGAATACGACGAACTGCTTGAATCGATGCAAAAAGGCCATTTGCGGCCATGGTCAAAACATCTGCCAGCACAACTCGAAGCGGCCTTCTCTCCATCGAACCACGGCGACATTCCGGCCTGGAAGGAACTCTTGCATAACCTGCCGGAGAAAGCGGCATCGCAGATTTCGCTCGACAACGCCGTGGTCACGATCGGCAGTGCAGCAGAGCTTTCCGCAGCGCAGCAAAAGGCGCTTCATGCGTCATTACAAGACCTGACCCCGTGGAGGAAAGGGCCGTATTCGGTGTTTGGGATTGAGATCGATACCGAATGGCGCTCGGACTGGAAATGGGATCGCCTGATGCCGCATATCTCGTCACTGCAGGATAGGCTGGTGCTGGATGTCGGCTGCGGCAGTGGCTACCACTGCTGGCGCATGCTGGGTGCGGGAGCGCATCGCGTCATCGGTATCGATCCTGCCATGCTGTTCGTGTTCCAGTTTCTGGCCCTGAAACGCTTTACCACTGGGTTGGCAATCGACGTACTGCCGCTGCCGCTGGAATCAGTGCCACCCAATCTACAGGCCTTCGACACGGTGTTTTCAATGGGCGTGCTCTATCACCGCCGTTCGCCGATCGATCACCTCTTGCAGCTCCGCGACTGCCTGCGCCCGGGTGGTGAGCTGGTGCTGGAGACGCTGGTGGTCGAAGGGCCGGAAGGTTATGCGCTGATGCCCAAGGATCGCTACGCACGCATGCGCAACGTCTGGTTCTTGCCGTCGATTGCCACCACGATACAGTGGCTGCAACGCTGTCGCTTTACCAATGTTCGCTGCGTGGACGATGACATGACATCGATCGATGAGCAACGTCGAACCGAATGGATGCCATCGGAGTCCCTGGTAGACTTTCTGATGCCAGACGACCCGACACTGACGATCGAGGGTTATCCAGCACCCAGGCGTGCCGTTTTCCTGGCCACTCGGAAGTAGGTTCTAAAACCGACGCCCCCGGGCGAGCACCAGATTGTTTCTAGCCTGTCACAACGGATCCGGCTATACTTGATACCCAGCCGTCAGTCGCAGAAAACACCCCCCTCAGCAAGGCTGTGACGTCTCGTGCAGAATCAGCCACTTGGCGACGATACTATAATAACCATGATGAGACTCCTCAGGAATAATAGAATCAGAACAGCAGTTTTCAGCGCGGCTATCGTGTCGCTTCTGTCTGCTTGTGATCAAGGATCTCCCGTCAACCTGCATCAGAAGAGCCTCCCCCAGCCATTGTCCCAGTCGGAAACACTGACCAGTCTGGCTGCTGGCGGCTGCGTGGCCGGGGGGCTTCGCCTCTACCACGGCTTGGACTTCAATGGCGATGGTAAGCTGGGTGTCTACGAACGTCATCGCCAGGAAGTGATCTGCAACCCATCACCACTCGACACTACCTCAACCAACGGCGTGGCTTTGAGCAAGCCCAAGGTAATGTTGCCGGAAGACGGCTAGCCCAAATTTCTTACTGGGTCTTGCTACTTAATGATCCGCTGATAAAGTGCGTCGTAAGCCTGCCGTGCTTCATCATCAAACAGCGGATCAACAGCTGAAACCCTGGATTGTAATAGGTGCGCCCAGTCTGCCTTGCCAAGCGTATCGAGCAGCATCGGAAAGATCTTCGTCTCTTCGCGCCACATATGGGCCTTTTGCATCGTCAGGTAGCCCTCGATTTCGCTGATCAGGCTGTCCCTGTTCAACATACCATCGGCAAAAATCTCATCGAGCTGGCGCTTTAGTCCGGCTGTCTTGCCGGTGATCTCTGCATGTTCAAGTTCCAATCCTTGCAGGGCTGGTATCGCCGTCGCGCAAACATCGCGGCAGTAACGATAGATGATGTCTTCACGCGGATGATGTACAAGATCTGAGTACGCTTCGAAATATTCAAAACTGTCCGCCAGCCGCTTCCAGTTTTCCGATTCACCACGCCGGATCTTCTGCAGCTCATCCTCAAGCGCCGATATGATGCGGGTGAAAATCCGGTGATCCCGGTGCAACTCAGCCAGAATTGCGGGATAGTCCGAGTCTGTCATGGGCCTTCTCACAGTTACAGCCGACCGCTCCAGCTTGCTACCGCATCAGGAAACATTATTTGATATTTGTCACTACACCCGTTGATTGACTGCCTTTACCAATTAACAATAAGATACGCGCAACACCAAATACTCGGCTTGCACTATACCTCTTAACTCATTAGATTATATAGATATACCAGAACTATCAGGTCATCGATTATGAACAAACGCGTATTTATCACCTGCAGCACCCTCATCGCTACGCTGTCGGCAGCCCCCCTCTTCTCCGCCGGAATGACCGAGGATCAGGTCGCCATCAAGATGGCGGAAAGCATGGAAAAATTCTATGGCAAAAATATCAGCGACGTCAGCAACTATCTGAAGCGCGAATATGGGGTCAGCAAGCCCATGAGAGAAGATGCATCACAGGTCACCTATATGGTGCCTGTCAGCGATCCATTGTGCGGAAGCGTCGCCCTGGACACCGACGGCAAGAAAGTCGTCGGTCTGCAAACCATGGCGTGGGATCGTAAAGGCGATGATGCCTATGGCGAAGCCTGTGACAAGGCTTTCAAGCACGGAAAATAACCCTATGCCAGGCCGGGAACCCGGCCTGGCAATATCACTCGACTGACGTCTGATCCGTCACGTCCGGCAACCCATTGGAGCCGGCGCCATCAAGCTCGGGTGCTGTTTTCGCCTTCGCGCCAAGCAGTATCGCGCCGAGGGATTGCCTGGAAATCGCCGCAACCTTGTCCCGGCTCAGGCTCCGCTCGCAATACAACAGGGTTTCCAGCAAGTTTTCGTCTTGATAAAGAATGTCTTCATCGGCTGGCTGGAACGGTCTGCCGAAAGACACCCTGGCGATCTGCCCCATATTGATACCACGACCATCGTCCAGCAGTAGTAGATGCGGAAAGATGCCGCGTGCCGGATCGGGGCGCGGGAATTCAATCACGTCGAGCAACTCGAACGCACGATTCTCGATGGTCACCGACAAGTTGATCTCACTGGCACGTACCTCGGCGAGATAGATCTTTTTGCCAAGCGCTGCCTTGAGCTGCTCGATCTGTCGCCAGTAAGCGGCGTCAGGCCAGACTTTTCCCGACGCGTCGACAGTTTCCGGCGGCAGTGACAGATCACTCATCCGGCAACCGGCTCGATCATCGCGTCGATCAGCTGATCATCACAGTACTCGACGAATTCATTGCGCAATAGGGAAAGTCGGTTCCCTGCCGCGATATCGACCATCATCTCCATAGAGAACATCGGCGCTCCTGTATGCGCCGCGGCATAGGTACGGGTACTCAACTCGCGAATATTGATCCCCCGCGAAGCGAAAAAATCGGTGACTGAATGCACGATGCCCGGCTGATCCATCGCCACAACGGTCACCTCATACGGCATCGTCCGCTCGCCCTCGGGCCTTGGCGTTGTCTCCTTGCCGGAGATAGTCAGGCCGGTTTGCTGACTGATCTGCGGCAGTGCCTGCTGCAGCTTGTCGATGACCGCCTCGTCAGCGGACACCAGCAGAATCATTGCGAACTCGCCACCGAGCAGCGCCATGCGGCTTTCATCGATATTCGCGCCCAATTCGAGCATCGACTCGGACAAAGTATTGACGAGGCCGGGGCGATCTTCACCGACAGCGGAAATGACCAGAAAACGTGTCATGGGTTCACCTTGGGTTGTATTGAATGAGGTATCTTCAATGGTCGAAGCCTCATTGGCTAACTGCTCTGCACCACCTTATCCAACCGCGCCACCAACTCGTCCGACAGCTTCAATTCACGCGCCAATGATTTGAGGTAGATCCGTTCCGGAATGTTGTCGACATCAACCACCATCCGCGAAGCGAGGTAGATTTCCACTGCGGCTTCCGGGTCGTCCACCCCTTCGACCACATCGTGGATATTCAGCGGCTTGTCGAGCTCGCTGGCAATAAAGTCCGTGGCGCCATCGACCAGATTCATCTCGGCAATCTGCTGGTCGATACGTTTTTTCTCTTCTTCGTCGATATGGCCATCTGCCTTGGCAGCGGCAATCATGGCGCGGATAATTTGCGCACTGCGCCTATTCAGTGCCTCACCGTCAAGCTGATCCAGCGGTTTGCCTGCCGGCGCCTGCCCACTGCCTTGCGCCCAATCCTGATAAGCCTTCCATGCCATCCCGCCTAGCGCGGCAACGCTGCCAAGCTTCAACGCGGTACCTGTTACGGCGCGTCCTCCGCGTGTTCCCAGCAATAACGCCAGCGCGCCAGCGGCAACCGCGCCCTTCTTCATGCCATCGAGCATGGCATCGCGTTGCTCGCCCTCGGCCGGAATATTCAGCTTCTCTTCGGCTATATCCCGCCCCTTGTCCAGCAGCGTCTGCCCTGATTGCAGCAATTGCTCCAATAGTGCTTTGGTATCCATCGTCGACTCCTCATGTACTGCATATGGTCATGCGCCCAGTTTACCGCTTCACGCGAAGAACGCCCATTGGTCACCAACTGGATATCTCTCGGCGCTGATGAACCAGGCCAGCCCTGAGAATTCCCTGCCCCCCCGATTTTATCAAGCCAAGCAGGGGAAAAATCCGTAAACTACCCGGTCCTGTTACCGATAGAAAAGCCATGATCTCAAACCGTCTTACCCGGCGCCACATCAAGAGCGCCTGCGGGGCAACCAGTTTCAAGCGCGGACTGGCCTACTGGCAAGATGGCCGCGTCCTCGAGTGCGTCGAAATCGACTCGCCAGACCCACGCATCGAAGTCATTTCGGCCATGGTGCGTGGCAGCGGCCCCCACATCTATCGCCAGCATATCGAGTTACGTGAAACCCCACAGGGCGGTATCGAAATCGATGGTGAGTGCAGTTGCCCGGTCGGCTACGACTGCAAACACGTGGCGGCGGCGCTGCTTGATCTCATCGACTACCGCGAACGCACAGTGCCAGCAGCACCCACAAAAAACCATGTCGATGGCTGGCTGGAAAAACTCAAGTCCGCGTCACATAGCGGTACCGGGTCATCTGCAGAGCGCTATCCCGACTATGTTCCCTATCGCCTGATTTACGTACTCTCAGAAGACCCCGGCAGCCGCGACCAGACGAGCCTGCAAGTCGCCACATTCAAGGTGCGACTATTGAAGAAAGGCGGTTTTGGCAAACCCGCCAGTCTCTCGCTGGAACACATACTCAACAGCTACTATGCCAATGAGTTTGCCCAGCCATCGGACAAGGAAATCGCGCGGCTGCTGGTCGATGACAACACGTTCTACTATACCGACTACAGCAGCAATCACTCACTGAAAGGCGACATTGGCGAACTCGCCTTGCAAAAAATGATCCTCACCGGTCGCTGCTATTGGGAAAACATTGGCGAGGAGCCACTGCAACTGGGTACGCCACGGCGTATCGAGTTCCACTGGAATTCCACCGCCGAAGGCCATGAACTCGACTTTGAGGTGGATCCACCCGCCGACCGACTGTTTCGGGTCGGCATGTTCTGGTACTTCGACATCATCGACCATATCGCCGGCCCGATTGAACACCCCAGCATCACCCCACAGCAGATGGAAGTGCTGCTCGACGCGCCACCTATTCCCCAAGAGCAGGCCGAAGCCGTCAGCCGCCGCCTGATGCTGGAAACCCCGGAATATGATCTCGAACCGCCAGTCGAACTCAATATCGAAAAAATCGACATCACTGGCACCGAGCCCGTTCCCTGCCTGTTTCTGGAAACCATCACGCCGGTCAACAGCCGCCCCATCCACTGTGCCCGGCTGCGCTTTCGCTATGGCCCGGCGTTACTGACACACCCAACGGCTCATTCCATCGCACAAGTCGTCGACGGCGACACCGTCTACCGTATCGAGCGCGATGCCGAAGCCGAAACCCGGGCCATGTACCAGCTGGTTCAGGCAGGACTGAGGCAACTGCTCGACGACAAGGGAGAATCCGGTTTCGACTGGGGCTTCCCCGTTCTCGACCCGGCACAGACTGCGCTGCATTGGCACGAGTTCCTCGAACATGACTTGCCGAAGCTGGAAGCGCAGGGCTGGGAGATCGAACACACCGACGCCTTCAACCTCAGCTTTACCGAAACCGACGACTGGGACGCCGAACTCGAAACCAGCGGCACCCAGTGGTTTACGCTGACTCTGGGCGTCGATGTCGATGGCCAGCGCGTCAACCTGCTGCCGGTCCTGGTCGAGATTCTCGCCAAGGCCCGCAGCAGCGATGACCTGCGCGAGATGCTCGATACCCATCCACATTTCCTGCTGCCACTCGACGATGACCGCTGGTTGAAAATCCCATCGGAACGGATCCGGCCAATCTTCGAAACACTAGTCGAACTCTACGACCGTGAGCCACTGGACAAGGATGGCAACCTCCAGCTCTCACGCTACCAAAGCGTACAGATCGGCGACCTGCTGAACGACCCCGGTCTGCGCTGGCGTGGCGCTGATGAACTGCGCGAACTGAGTCAGAAGCTGCAAGACTTCAGCGGCATCGAAACCGTCGCCCCGCCGGAAGGATTCAATGCGACACTCCGCACTTACCAGTTGCAAGGGCTGAGCTGGCTGCAATTCCTGCGCGAATTCAACTTTTCCGGCATCCTCGCCGACGACATGGGGCTGGGCAAAACAGTCCAAACGCTGGCGCATATTCTGCTCGAAAAACAGAGCGGCCGGATGCAGCAGCCCGCCTTGATCATCGCCCCCACCAGCCTGATGGGGAACTGGCGGCGCGAAGCTGAAAATTTCACGCCAGACCTGGACGTGCTGATGCTGCACGGCCCTGAACGGCGGCGCCATTTTCATCTGATCGATCAGGTCGATATCGTATTGACTACCTACCCGCTATTGCGCCGCGACAAACAAGTGCTGCTGGAACACGAATTCCATCTGATCGTACTCGACGAAGCCCAGGCCATCAAAAACCCCAAGGCGCAGACGACTCAGGTGGTATTCGAACTCAATGGCAAGCACCACCTCTGCCTCACCGGCACGCCACTGGAAAACCATCTCGGCGAAATCTGGTCGATGTTCCATTTTCTGATGCCCGGCTACCTTGGCCCGCTGGAGCGTTTCAATCGCATTTTCCGCAACCCGATCGAAAAAGGCGGAGACGGCTTGCGCCGCGAACAACTGCGCAAGCGCATTGCGCCGTTCATGCTGCGCCGCACCAAGGCTGAGGTGGCAGCGGAACTGCCGGAAAAAACCGAAATCATTCGCAGTGTGGCGCTGGAAGGCCGGCAACGCGATCTTTATGAGTCGATCCGCATGGCGATGGACAAAAAGGTACGGGACGAAATCCAGCGCAAAGGCTTCGCCCGCAGCCAGATCATGATTCTCGACGCCCTGCTGAAATTGCGCCAGGTCTGCTGCGATCCACGGCTGGTGCGGCTACCACAGGCAAAAAACGTCAAAAAAAGCGCCAAACTCGAACTGCTGATGCAGATGCTGCCGGAAATGATCGAGGAAGGCCGTAGGATTCTGCTGTTCTCCCAATTCACCTCGATGCTCACCATCATCGAAAAAGAACTCAAGGCGGCGAAGATCGACTACTGCAAACTGACCGGCCAGACACGCAAGCGCGACGCAGTGATCAACCGCTTTCAGGATGAAGACGTACCGATTTTTCTGATCAGCCTCAAAGCCGGCGGCGTCGGTCTCAACCTCACCGCCGCCGACACCGTCATCCACTACGATCCATGGTGGAACCCGGCGGTCGAAAACCAGGCCACCGACCGCGCCCACCGCATTGGCCAGAAAAAGGCGGTATTCGTCTACAAGTTGATCACCGAAGACTCGGTCGAAGATAAAATCCTCGCACTGCAACAGAAAAAGCAGCTACTCGCCAACTCCATCTACGCCAAGCAGGGTGAGAGCGAAGACCCGGTCGCCAAACTTACCGCCGACGACCTCAACGAACTGCTCAAACCGCTGGAGAACCACGATGCCCCTGCCTGAACCCGGCCACACCACCCGCAACGTGATGGTCTCGCTGATCATCATCGGCGCACTGCTCGCCGCCGCCGGACTCAGCCTCGCCATCTTCACCAAAATCGCCCCCCACCAAGGTATCACCGGCATCCTCATCATCACCGGCCTCATCGTCGGCGGCCTCGCCCTCTCCGTCCCCGCCAAGCTCTACCTCACCTTGCAACTGATGCGCCATAGTGATGCAAAGGGTGCGGCTCGACAGCAACGACATTAAACCCCAGCCCCCTCGTCTCAGTATTGCAATCTCAAAGGCACTGCACGAGTAAAATAGACGCCGTTCGAACGATCGTCACCAAATCTTATCAGCAGATACCCTTCCCACGGCATGTCACCATGGTTAGAAAAATACTCGGACAAGTGCTCTGAACGGTCGTCATTACACTTGAAATCGTTGAGAGGAGAAAATTGACAGACAACCTTTTTTTCATCCCACGAGCCGACATAATCTCGAAATATTCGAATATCGTTCTCGGACAGCGTTTTATCTGAAGACAAATATAAATATATATGATAAAGGGGCGAGCCTTGATCTATATTCCATGACAATTCAAAACCCTCTCTGGCAGAATTGGCCTCCACAACGATTCTTCCATCGAGGCTTCTCGCGCCCTGCAACTGGATATCACTCAACTCGACGAGCTGGTTACTGTCTTTCACTTTTCCAGATTCTATTTGTATCGCTCCCAACGTAAGTTTCCCAACCGAAGAATTGCCAGTTTCTTTATTCAATCGAATTGGAAAGGCCCTGCTACTAACTCGGCAAAAACGCACCCGACATCCTGTGCTATAATTCAGCACCATGAACAAACAAGATGGAAGAGCACTCTCACACTCTGTTCGGGAAGAAATTCGCAAGCGCGCCGTGGCACGCGTACT
>JALSHZ010000003.1 GCA_026981985.1 Gammaproteobacteria bacterium
GTGGGTTTGCGATACCGTTCAAAATCCTCTGCTACGAAGCTTTGTTGCTGCATTTGAATATCTTCTTTGCCTGATATTAGCGAATGCTGCTATTTTAGCAGTTTCCGGGGATTAATCAGAGATTCCTCAATGCAAACTTAGTAGAGATGCAACAGATACGGCAATTATTCCATCCATCTTCACAGCGACGCCGTTTACGCATTCCATCCGGATAATCGGCAGTTCATCCTGGTTCCGCTTAAGTTTTCCGAAGTGCCGCGATAAGCTTTATCTCGAAGTTCAGGGACAGAGCTCGACCTCGGTCGGGGGCATGGATCGCCCCTCATGTTCGACAGGCCTCCGGTGGTTTTCCACCGGGGGTTTTTTTATGCCTGGGAGCTAGCTTGCCAGCTTTGCTACTTCGGTCATCAGCGCCTCTGGCGTGACCGGCTGCATCAGTACCGAATCGACCGAATAGGCTTGCAGCATCTTGTCGAGATACTCCTGCCAATGCGGATCACAGATGACAATGGTGCGGGTTTGCGCATGCTTGCCCTCGATCTGCGCCAGCATCGATTCCAGATTGCTGACCCGGTCACGAAACTGGGAGTCGTGCCAGAATTCGGCAACGACAATCTCCGGGTTCTGGCGTTGAATGAACTTGATGGCTTTGCGCATCATGTGCTCGACTGTTACTGCGTAACCACTGCCCTGCAATGCCCTGACAAGCTCGGGATAGAGCCCATATTCGTTGACAAACAGCAGTTTCTTCATGGTTTCATCGTCTCCTGCGCAACGACCGCAACCGGTACGCGCATCAACTGGGTGGCTGCAATCGAGAGCAGGCAGTATGCCAGAAAGCACCAGAACCCCACGCCAAACTGCGCATCCAGTGTGAATATTTCGTCCATATTGCGTGTAGCACCAGCAGCGAGATAGGCCACGATCACGGCGACCACAAAGACATCCGCCATTGACCAGCGTGCAATGAGATCACCGATACGCTTGCCCTGGTATGCGCCTGACGTTCCCGGGCGCAGCGATGTCCAGGCCAGCAGCAGCCCCTTGGCGAGCGGAATCAGCACTGAAAACAGCGCCACCAGAAACGCTACCAGCAGATTCCCTGAACCGATCAGCTCGTCGATGGTGCCGACGATACTGCGCGTCTTTTCATAGGCCTGGATCTGGCCGCTGACCTCGATGCGCTCGAACAGCGATGCCGCCATGCGCCCCACCATCGGCAACACGCCGGGGCTATCGGCAATCACTTCCTTGCCCAACACCACCAGCCGCGCTTTGTCGATACTGCCGGTGAGCGTGAGCAGCGGTTGACTGATACCGGGCAGCCACAGCAGATAAGCCAGCAACAACGTGAGCAGACCCAGGCGGTGCTTCATTTGCCCCGCCCTTTGCGCGCGATACGGTCTTTTTCACGCAGCATTCGCAGCTTTTCGGCGATGCGGATCTCCAGGCCGCGTTCGACCGGACGGTAGAACTGGCGGCCATCGAGCTGATCTGGCAGGTACTGTTCACCAGCGGCATAGGCATCCGGCTCGTCATGCGCGTAGCGATAACCCTTGCCGTAGTCGAGTGACTGCATCAAGCCGGTCGGCGCATTGCGCAGATGCAACGGCACGTCGAGACTGCCGGTCTTGCGCACCACGACCATGACCTCGTTATACGCCTTGTAAACGGCGTTGCTCTTTGGCGCGCTGGCGAGGTAGACCACCGCCTGCGCAAGCGCCAGCTCGCCTTCAGGCGTACCCAGTCGTTCGTAGCTTTCAGCCGCGTCGAGCGCGATGCGCAGTGCCCTTGGATCGGCATTGCCGATATCCTCGGATGCCATCCGCACCACTCGGCGTGCAATGTAGCGCGGGTCGACACCACCGTCGATCATGCGACAGAACCAGTACAGCGCACCATCCGGACTGCTGCCACGCACCGACTTGTGCATGGCGGAGATCTGATCATAGAAATACTCACCACCCTTGTCGAAGCGCCGCAGCCCTTCGCTGGTCAACGAGCCAATCGTGTCTGCATCGATCACCCGCCGCCCCGCCACGACCGGCGCCAGCTCCACAGCGAGTTCGAACAAGTTCAGCGCACGGCGGGCATCACCGTCGGCAAAAGCGATAATGGCATCGACCTCATCATCAGCGATCTCGATCTCACCGTCGGAATCGGCCTGCAGCATCGCCTGCGCCTTAAGCAGAATCTGCCGCAGCGCTGCTTCATCCAGCGGCTTGAGCACATAGGTGCGCAATCTCGACAGCAAGGCATTGTTGAGTTCGAAAGAGGGATTTTCAGTGGTAGCGCCGACGAAGGTGATGATGCCTTCCTCGATATGTGGCAGGAAGGCATCCTGTTGGGCCTTGTTGAAGCGGTGCACCTCATCGACAAACAGAATGGTCGCCTGGCCGGGGTGCTTGCGTGCCTCTTCGACCGCGGCACGAATATCCTTCACTCCGGACAGTACAGCGGAAATAGCGAGAAAATGAGCCTTGCTCTGATGCGCAATCAGCCGCGCCAGCGTGGTCTTGCCTGCACCGGGCGGCCCCCACAGCACCATCGAATGCAGCCGCCCCTGCCGCAGCGCTTCATACAGCGGCTTGCCGGGTGCCAACAGATGCGCCTGCCCGGCTACCTCATCGAGGCTGGTGGGCCGCAGGCGATCCGCCAGTGGCTGCCACGGGTTCTGCTGCGCGGCAGTCAGCGGTCAGTTCCCGATCACGTCCGCACCGGGCGGCGGCGTGAATTTGAATAGACTGTTTTTGAGCGACTTATTGTAGTTCGACTCCTGAAACCGGATCATCGTGATCTGGCCGAACTGGTCATACAGATCCATCGCCTGCACGCCAATGTCATCCAGACCAATCAGAATGCGTTTGAAGTCGCCGCTCTTCTTCTTTGGCCGCAGATCCACCCACAGCATGCCCTCACGCGGCGAGCGTTCGAGTACGATGAAATCATCATTGAGATCGCGCTGCCGCATCAGAATGCCCGCAGGCGATGAACCCAATGCCTTTTTCATTGGTTTGACCGTGACCTGCTCCAGTTCCTTGTCGTAGACCCACAGCTTCTTGCCGTCACCAACGATCAGCTGCGGATTGGGCGACTGATACTCCCAGCGGAACTTGCCGGGGCGCTTCAAATAGAACTTGCCAATAGCGGTCTGGATAATCTTGCCCTGCTCGGATACCACCTCCTGAGTAAAGGTCGCCTCCACCGTTTTGGCCTTCTTCATGAACTTGTCGAGCCGCTGCGTGCCAGTATCAGCCTGAGCCACCACGGCACCGAGGGCCAGCATGGCCAATGTCACTACATACCCCACTTGCTTGATCATCGTCTGTGTCTCCGTTGTTGCATTTTCCTGAGTCGATTCCGTCTGCGGATATGCTCCCGCTTGTTTACAATTCCGGCGGTGGCGGCGCGATCACCTCACGCGTGCCATTTCCCTGAACCGAAGATATGACACCTGCGGCCTCCATCTGTTCAATCATTCTCGCAGCGCGGTTGTAACCAACCTTGAGGCGCCGCTGCACATACGAGATCGACGCCTTGCGCGATTCGGTGACGATCGCTACCGCCTCGTCGTAGAGCGCATCGGTCTCGGCATCATCACTGCCGACAGGCTCCAGGCCGGGAATCGGCCCGTCCAGCTCATCGCTGCCATCGAGAATCTCCGGCAGGTAGTCCGGCTCACCCGACTCGCGCAGGAACTCTGCCACATGGTGCACCTCATGATCATCAACGAAAGCGCCGTGAACCCGCACCGGGATACTGGTGCCACCGGGCAGATAGAGCATGTCGCCATGCCCCAGCAACGCCTCGGCGCCGCCTTGATCGAGAATGGTGCGCGAATCGACCTTCGATGAGACCTGGAACGCGATCCGGCTCGGGATATTGGCCTTGATCAGCCCGGTGATCACATTCACCGATGGCCGCTGGGTCGCCAGAATCAGATGAATGCCAGCCGCCCGCGCCTTTTGCGCCAGCCGGGCAATCAGCTCCTCGACCTTTTTGCCCACGGTCATCATCAGGTCGGCAAATTCGTCGATAACGATCAGAATCGCCGGCAACGTTTCCAGATCCTCCGGCGCATCGTCTTCGATCAGCTCGTTCGCCTTCCACAGCGGATCCTTGATAGGCTCGCCGCGGTCGATGGCTTCCTTAACCTTCTTGTTGAAGCCGGCCATATTGCGCACACCAAGCTTGGACATCAGCTTGTAGCGTCGCTCCATTTCCGCCACGCACCAGCGCAGCGCGGTGGCTGCATCCTTCATATCCGTCACCACCGGCGTGAGCAGATGCGGAATGCCTTCGTAGACGCTCAGTTCTAGCATCTTCGGGTCGATCAGGATCAATCTCACCTCATCCGGTGTCGCCTTGAACAACACACTAAGCAACATTGCATTAACGGCAACTGACTTTCCCGACCCGGTCGTACCGGCCACCAACACATGCGGCATCTTGGCGACGTCGGCCACCACCGGCGCGCCCGAAATATCCTTGCCCAGGCCCAACGTTAGTGGCGACTGTGAGCGATCGAAGGCCTTCGACGCCAGTATCTCGCTCAGGCTCACCATCTCGCGCTGTTCATTGGGAATCTCCAGCCCGATCGTGGTCTTGCCCGGAATCACTTCGACGACACGCACGCTGATCACCGACAGCGAGCGCGCCAGATCTTTCGCCAGCGCGGTGATCTTGCTGACCTTGATTCCCGGCGCAAGCGCCAGTTCAAAGCGCGTCACCACCGGCCCAGGATGGGTCGACTCCACCGTCACATCTACCTTGTAGTCGGCCAGTTTCAGCTCCACCAGCCGCGACATCGCTTCGAGCTCGTCCTCACTGTAGCCCTGCGTCTGCTCCATTGGTGGATCGAGCAAATCGATGGTTGGCAGGCTGCCCTCCGCTGGGGTCGGACGAAACAATGGCATTTGCTTCTCCTTCAGCGGACGCTCGCTCTGCGCGATCTTGGTGATTTTGGGCTCGATCTTTGGCTTCTTGCGCTTGCGCAGCTTCTTGTGTTCCGGCGCCAGCGCCGTTTCACGTTTTTCACGTACTTGCTTGACGACCTGCTGCTGCTTCCAGTTGACGAATTTCTCTTGCAGCCAGCCGATGCCAAACAGGGTCCATTCGCCGACGAATTCGCTCACCGACACCCACGAGATACCGGTGAACAGGGTAAACCCCGCCAGGAACAATGCCAGCAACAGCAGCGTCGCCCCGGTCATGCTGAGCACCGAGGCCAGCGATGCGCCGACCGCGACACCGAGCAAGCCGCCCGCATGCATCGGCAAATCACCGGCAGCGAAATGCAGTTCAGCCAGCCCGCTCCCCGTACCGAGGGTAACGAGAAACCCGAGCCAGCGAATACCCATCTCCATGGGGTCCACCTCGCCGGTATCTTCCTCGCCCCGATAGATCAGCCAACCGCTGTAACCGATCATCAGCGGCGCCAGATAGGCCAGCCGTCCAAACAGGTAATAGAGCACATCCGCCAGCCAGGCACCGACGACCCCGCCAAAGTTGTGCACATCACCATAGCGACCGGTGAATGACCAGCCCGGATCAGCCGGCTCGTAGCTGGCCAGCGCGATCAGCAGGTACAGCGCAACCGCGCCCAGCACAACGAGCGCAGCCTCGCGCAGCCCCTTGTTGAACCGGGCGCTCAATCTGCGCGAAAAATCCTTTTTCTTCTTTGCCTGTTTCCTGGAAGCCATGGTTTCCGTCGATCGATTCCGCTTTGCGCACAGTATAGCGCAATTGCGCTTTTCCATCGTAAATTGAACAACCTGGCGGCAAACGTTAACACTTGCTCTTAACAGCCTGGCAAGTCGCCCGCAAGCCGCACTACGGCGCTCCGCGATGGCATTATTCAACCACCAGGCTACGTTTACCCTCTTGACTTCGGTAGAATCGCGCCCCATTGACTGCTTCTCAACCCATTTCGGAGACTGCCTGCATGACTGACACCCAGCATCATCGTTTGCTTATCCTCGGCTCTGGCCCGGCTGGCTACACCGCCGCTGTCTACGCCGCGCGGGCCAACCTCAAGCCGGTCATCATCACCGGCCTGGAACAAGGTGGCCAGTTGATGACCACTACCGATGTCGATAACTGGCCGGGCGACCCCGACGGCGTGCAGGGTCCGGAACTGATGGAGCGGATGCGCAAACACGCCGAACGTTTCGGCACCGAAATGATCTTCGACCAGATCCACACCGCAAAGCTCGACCAGCGCCCTTACGTGCTGGAAGGCGATAATGGCATCTACAGCTGCGACGCGCTGATCATCTGCACCGGCGCATCGGCGCGCTATCTTGGCCTCGAATCGGAGGAGAAATACAAAGGCAAAGGGGTATCGGCCTGTGCCACCTGCGACGGCTTCTTCTACCGTAACCAGAAAGTCGCCGTCATCGGTGGCGGCAATACCGCCGTCGAGGAGGCACTGTACCTCTCCAACATCGCCTCCGAGGTCGTCCTCGTGCATCGCCGCGATGCCCTGCGTTCCGAGAAGATCCTGCAGGATCAGATCATGGAGAAGGCCAAAAACGGCAATATCACCATCATGTGGGATCATGTCCTCGACGAAGTGCTCGGCGACAACATGGGCGTCACCGGCATGCGGGTGAAAAACGTCAAAACCGGCGAAACCACCGATGTCGAGCTGATGGGCATCTTCATCGCCATCGGCCACAGCCCCAACACCAAGATTTTTGAAGGCCAATTAGAGATGAACGGCGGCTACATCAAGGTACACAGCGGCACCGACGGCGGCGCCACCGCCACCAGCAAGCCTGGCGTTTTTGCCGCCGGCGATGTAATGGATCATGTCTACCGGCAGGCGATCACCTCCGCCGGCACCGGTTGCATGGCGGCGCTGGATGCGGAGAAATTTCTCGATCGTAACTATTCAGCATTCGCTGAAGTAGAACCGTAACTGCTCAGATTGCCGCTGGAATGCGTCAGATCAAGGCGGGAAATGTGAGTTTACGACCCACAGGGAAGTGGGGAGTGCAGGCAATGCATGGA
>JALSHZ010000004.1 GCA_026981985.1 Gammaproteobacteria bacterium
ACCCGTGCGCGTTCTGCACTGCGTTCGCTGCAGAAAAGTACCGATTTGATCAAGCGGTTTTTTCATGAGTCACATGTGCAATATGTAATAACTTGATGTCTGGTAGGTTTTTGCCGGGTTAGTAAATGTAGACACCTTTTCGCTACTGGAGGACGGAGCGCCATCTGGATTTTCGGGGTATAGTAGCCTCCAATTAAAACAAGGCATACCGACCGATGTGCGGAATAGCAGGTATTTATACCCGGCACGACGCCGTAGCAGAAAAAGCACTGTCCCGGCAGATACGGGCACTCTCGCACCGCGGGCCGGATGACGAGGGGCTGTGGCGCAGCGGCAGGATTGGCTTGGTCCACACCCGGCTCTCGATCATCGACCTGGCCGGTGGACACCAGCCGCTGCAAGACAACGCCGACCATCTCACCATGGTGGCCAATGGCGAAATCTACAATTTCATCGAGTTGCGGGAGCAGCTCAGCCGGGATGGCCAGCCATTCACCACCCAGTCGGACAGCGAGGTCATTCTGCGCGGATACGCTCAGCATGGCAGTCGCATACTGGAGCAGCTACAGGGAATGTTCGCCTTCGCCCTGTACGATGCGCGCAAGCGGCGGCTGCTGTTGGCGCGTGACCGGCTCGGCATCAAACCATTGTTCTACTACCAGGACGACAAGCAATTTGTTTTCGCCTCCGAGATCAAAGGCATCCTCGCGGTACTCGACCATACCCCACAACCCCATCCCGACGCGCTCAACCAATATCTGCAGAACCAGTTCAACAGCGGGCGAGACACCATCTTCCGCGGCATCAAGCGACTGCTGCCCGGCGAGTCGATCAGTATCGACGCCGACCTGAAATTGACCCATCAGCGCTACTGGTCACCGCTACAGGTAAAACCCCGCGAAACTGATTTCGACTCAGCCTCGCAGGCGTTCAATCAGCTATTCGATAATGTCATGGAACAGCACATGCGCGCCGATGTGCCCTTTGGTCTGTTCCTCTCCGGTGGTGTCGATTCCGCAATACTGGCCGCGGCATTGAGCCGGCTGAGGAGCGAACCCTTGCGCACTTTCTCTGTTGGTTTTGCCAATGTCGAAATGCGCGACGAACTCAGCGATGCCGAACGCATTGCCAGGCTTTTCGACACACGGCACACCGAACTGCGCCTCGACCAGACCCAGATCCTGCATCGCCTGCCACACAGCGTCTGGGCCAGCGACGAGCTGATGCGTGATTTTGCCAGCCTGCCCACGTCCCTGCTGTCACAACATGCGGCGCAAGAGCTGAAAGTCGTTTTCAGTGGTGAAGGCGGCGACGAGGCGTTTGGCGGTTATGGGCGCTATCGCCCCGGCCGGTTGGAGGCGGGTCTGAAAAACCTGCTCTATCCCGGCAGCGGTGGTTTTCGCTGCCGCGGCCACTGGCGCCACCCCTGGCCCAAACGGGTTTTTGGCAGCCGACTACGCCAGGCGCAGCGGGCCTTCCGCGCACCGATCATTGACGCCTGGCAAGAGACGCCAGCACAGTGGAGCAACATGCAGCGACGTCAGTATGTCGATCTTGTCACCGCCTTGCCGGACAATCTGCTGGTCAAGGCCGACCGCATGATGATGGCCTTTGGCCTCGAAGGGCGTGTGCCATTCGTGGACCATCGCATTGTCGAATTTGGCCTGTCCCTGCCTGATGAACTCAAGATCCGTTCCGGCCAAGGGAAACTGTTCCTCAAGCAATGGGCCGAGCAATACCTGCCAAAGGAACACCTGTGGATGAAAAAAAGAGGCTTCCATGTTCCGGTGGGCGAATGGCTTCGGGGTGATTTCCTCAATCAGCTGGGAAAAAAACTCGCCAACAATGCTGCCATCAATGAGTGGTTCCAACACCAAGGCGTCGCGCAACTGATCGAGGCGCAACACAAGAACCCGCGTTACAGCCGTGAAATCTGGTCACTCATGCAGTTTGCCATCTGGCACCGGCTGTTTATTGAAAACCCCGGCAGCCAACCCGGGCCAGATGAAAACCCGCTGGCATGGATTGGCTCATGATGATGATGATGAGCGACCCGGTGAGAAACCCGGGCTAGCAATCACCATCAGCATCAACATCACGATCAGCACAAAAGGCAGGCTACGCAAATAAAGCCATGAATTGGTCAGGCCGAAAAGGAAATTGCTCAGTACGACAGCAAGACCGGCCAATGCCGCAAAACTGGCGGCTGAGCCCCGCTCGGCGGAGCGCAGCTTTAACCAGAAAAACCACGCCGGCAAGGCAAACTGGGCAACCAGCATCAGCAGCGTACCGATCAAGCCGGTGGTCGCCAACGCATCGGCGAAAATATTGTGAAAAATATGGTTGGACGCACCCGCAACCTGCGGCAATTCTCCAGCAGCCATGAGCACATCGAAGTCATTTTGCGCATCGCCAAGCCCCGTTCCCAGCCAGGGATTGCTCAGCCAGATCTGCCACGCCGCCAGCAACATGGTTGCCCGCGCCGCCACCGACGTGTACTGGTAGTCGCCATCGAGAAAACGTTGCGGTTCATCGAGCAACCGCTGCCAGTGGGCTTGCCAAAACTCGGAGTGACTCATCCCCCACAGAACCGCCGCCAGCAACAGCAGCACGACGCCCAGGGAATACAGCATTTCGACCGGCTTGCGGCGATTGTGCAGCAGCCAGAGAACGGCAGTGGCCACCACCGCACCCAGAAACGCCAGCAACACCCCGCGCGATCCGGTGGCAAACGCAGCATATAACGCAACAGCAGCCCCCAGTATCCATCCTGCTCTTGCCGACCAGTGTTGCTTCAGTGCCAATCCTGCCATCAGCAGAACCAGCGCCACCAGGCCAGCAAGATAGCCGAAAATATTCGGATTCAGGCCAGTGCCGAGACCAACGCGGGGATAGTGCAGAAAAATCTGTTGCCATAACGCCAGAGCAACCATACCCACCGATGCCAACAACAGCCCCGTCAGCAGCAGCGGCGTCATGACCGGTCGCAGTGTTCGCAACAAACCCAGAATCGGAAACGCCAGTAAAAATGGATGATATTTTTCAAAGCGCCAGGCGGCGGTATCCCAGTCGCTGTTGTTGAACAGGCTCAACAGGCCACCGGCGACATAAGCCGCAAACCCCGCCAGCACCAGCCACTCGTCCCGCTCCAGATCACGCAACCCCCGCCACCCGAGAATGAGTGCAAGAATCGCCAACAGCGCACTGCCCCAGGTGATGGCACCGGGCACAATCGCTGCCGTCGCGAAAAAGAGTATCAGCAGCACAGCCGTCAATATCGGCCCGGCGCCCAGCCCGGACACTACTGTTGGAATCAAGCCCATTACTTTCCCTGATTTACCTTATTTCGCCCAGCATCGGTCGCGTATTGTATTCCCGACACCCAGCCGCAACCAGGAAAGCCGCAGCAAAAACCGATGGCACCGTAGAAAAACATGATTATGGTTGGCAGAGACGCCAATAGCTTTTCGCGGCATTGTCCGCGGTATAGTCGGCCGCAGCTGCTTGCAAACTATCACGATCCATCGGGTGATTTAGCACCTGAGACATGGCTTCGGCCAGCTGCCTGTCATCGCCCACCGGCACCAGGGGGCCAAAGCGGCCATTCTGCAGCAGTTCCGCCGGGCCGCTGGGACAGTCGGTGGAGACCACGGGGGTGCCGAGGGCGATCGCTTCGGTCAATACATTCGGTGAGCCTTCCCAGCGTGACGACAGCACGAAAAGATCAGCTGCCCGCATCCAGGCATGGGGGTTGCGCTGAAAACCAGGCAGATCGACGAGCTCCGTCAGCTGCAATTCACTGATCAGCGATGCCAGTTCCTGGCGCTTGCTACCGTCGCCCAAAATAATGAGCCGGGCGGCAGTTTTTTCCTGCAACCGGGCGAACGCACGAATCAGCATGGCAAAGTCCTTCTGCTCGGTCAGCCGTCCTGCACCGAGAATAACCGGCCTGCCCTGCTGCCCGAACCAGGGGTGGGTAGCAGGCTCCCGTGCGGCTTCGAGCATTTTTGGCGTGACTACCGGGTTACGAATAACGTGGATTTTCTCAGCTGCCACACCGGTAACCCGCCGGGCATCTTCGGCAACACCATGGGAAACCGCGACGATGGCATCGACACCGCGGTATCCATGCCGCAGCGGCCGCTGCCGAAGCCATTGTTGCCAGCGCGGCTTGTGCGCCATCGCGGCACTGAGATTGGTTCCCAGGCGAATAACAATGCGGGTATTCACGCCAGCGCGGCGCCGCGCCCTAAGCGCCGCCCGTCCGGGCCGATCCTTGGCAACCAGCATGGCTGCGGGCTTCTCACGCCGCAGGTACTGCGCCAGCTCAGCGACAACGGTGCTGGAATGGCGCGCCTTGAGACGGATCAGATTCACTCCATCACCCAGTTCGCGGAGATGTTCGCTATCGCCCTTGAGCGCCAGCAAATCGACCTGTATCCCCTGGCGCACAAAAGCCTCGACCAGGTTGAGCACCATCCGCTCGACGCCACCCTGGCCGGAAAAGGAGGTGAAAACGGTGATTGCGGCGCGCTTCATGGATTCATACCCAGCGCCTGCAAATAGGCGTCAGCCGAGGCGCTAACGGTATAGGGAGCCGCAGCCTGGCGGAGAAATTCAGGAGGTGGCGGTGCATCCAGTTGCCGCTCGATCTGCGCCGCCATGGCCGCATCGTCTCCAATGGCGACCAGGGCGCCATAGCGTCCGTTGTCGAGAATCTCCGACGGCCCACTGGGACAATCCGTGGCCACCACCGGGGTACCCACTGCGAGCGCTTCGATGATCACGAAACCCAGCCCCTCCCAGCGCGAAGAAAATGCAAACACATCAGCATGCGCCATGAATCGATAGGGGGCCTCGACGAAGCCCGGCAGCGCAAAGTCTTCCGCCACGCCCAGCGCCTGGGCCTGATCGAGCAGCTGCTGGCGCTGCCGACCACGACCAAGAATCATCAGCCGACAGGCACGCCGCTGGCGCAAACGAGCGAAAGCACGCAGCAATGTCGCGAAATCCTTGCGTGCGCCCAACTCCCCGACACCAAGAATCAGCGGTGGTTCGCCGTCAGCGAACCAGGGATGATCGGGCTTTGGCAGCATTTCTGTCAGCAGCGAATCCGGAACGACCGGACTCGGCACCACCTCGATCCGCTGACGCTCCAAGCCGGTATAAGCGGCCATGTCATCGGCCACACCGTTCGATGTCACGATCACCTTGTCCGCGAAGGGATAGAGGTGCCCCATCGAAAAACGTTGCAACCAGCGCTCGAATGCACCACGCGTTGCCAGGTCGATAGAGATCGTGGTGCCGGAGCTGAGTACCAGCCGGGTGGGAGAGCGTGCCAACAAGCGTGCCAGTAAGGCGGTGCGGTTGACGCGATCCTTATCCGCCAACAACACATCCGGCTTTTCGCTCGCGAGGTATTTCACCACCCCCGGAAGGCAGGTGTAGGTATGGCGCGACCCCAGGTCGATGATTCGCACACCGGCAGGCGGGGACGTCAGATACGGACCATGCCGACGTACCTTGAGCAAATCGACCGCATAACCGCGCCGCGCCAGTGCCGGAATCAAATTCTGCATGGCTCGGTCGACGCCGCTATGACCTGAGGTCGAAAGAAAAATCGCGATACGCTGCATCAGCGAGCCTGCTCTGATCGGCGGTTCAATACGCGGGCAAGCATCTGGTCGAACACCTCGGCAACCGATTCGGCATCGAAATCCCGCATTGTCTCCAACCGTGCCTGATAATCTGCCGCATCATAAGGGAGCATGGCAGCCCGCTCCAGTCCATCGGCTACCGGCATCCACCTGATACCGGTTTACCACCACCGTGGTATCAGGCGCGCGCGTCATCAGTTTATCTACCGGGCTTCCTGCTGGGGTGATGGCCAGCACCGGCCGATCAACCCGTAGATATTCAACGATCTTGGTGGAAGTGAATACTGCAGGATGGATATCGGCATCGAGACTGAGCAACACAGCGGCGGCGCGCATTTTCGCTTCAACCTGCGCAGTGAATGGCAGAATCTCCACATTGTCGAGCCCCCCGCAGCGTGGCGCAATCGAGCGCAAATACTCGGCAGATGAGCCGACGAAAACCAGCCGGGCATCGCCATGGCGCTGGCGGTAACGGTGGAAACCGGCCAGCAATATGTCGGCCGGTCGAGTCGGACCGACCGCACCCAGGTAATAGAAATCGGTATTTGTCTCCGGAGGGCCAAAAACCTTGGCTGGCGGACCAATATGATTGAGTACAAACGCCTTGTCCCGGTCGAAGTGCAGAAACCTGCGCTGATAGGCGACCGTTTCCTCGTTGGTGAACGTCAATGCGACTGCTTGGTCGACCATGCGTTGCAGATCCGCCATGAAGCGCTGACCGGCTTCTGCTTCATTCGGTGGTGGAAAAGGATCGCTGAAATGCAGCAACAACGGCCGCTGATATTGCCGAGCCAACGCTGCAGCCGCCACCAGACTGCCATGCGGCCATGCACGCCCATAAAAACAATCAGGTATTCCCACGGACGGACACAGATGCGCCACCCGCCGCCCCCAGAGATAGAAATTACTGGACGGTTCACCCCGCCAATGCGCCAGCGCCCGGAACAACGCCGCCGGCTTGCGCGGACGGTGCCCGGCGACCAGGTATTCCAGCCGGGGATGCTGGAAAGCGGTTTTCGCCTTGCCACTGGTGTATATCGACAACCGATGGCGATCAAGCAATGCCCGCACCAACCGGCCTGTACAGATACCTTCAGGTTTGTGGTCGAACAAAATGGAGACAATCCCGATGTGCGCAGACATCGCTACCCCGAATACTCAGCATCCAATAGCCGGCGAAGCATATCACAGGGATCTTCTTGCAAGGCCTGGCGCTCGGCCAGCACCCAGGGCGAGCGCATATAAATCAACGTGAAAATAATACCTTAGCGCGGTAGTTATCATCCCATGCAGCTTTGCGGCGCTTTTTTGCCAGGCTCAACGCAGATGGCTCCCGCTCAAACAGGTTCATGC
>JALSHZ010000005.1 GCA_026981985.1 Gammaproteobacteria bacterium
TGTTTTGTCGTATTCGGGGCTATTTATCCACTTGTCGAAAACAAGGGCTGAGTGCATCCGATGCGTTGGCGTTGGTTTTTGCGGGAAAATTACCCCATTTTGATTTAATGGGCTGAGTAGTTACGCCCGGATAAACCTCAGCCAGTGGCTTTGTGCGTTGAGACAAGACCTGCCCCTCAGCTCGTGTTTATCACAGCGCAGTCGATCGCGGTGTCTAGGCTGCGTCCGAGTCAGCACCGAGGCCGTGACTGACTGGTACGCCGGCGAGTGGCCTTGACTAGATAGCGATTGACCTTTTTGAGCGCGCGATATTTTTTCTCGACCTTGCGCAGTCGCGCCAGCTCTTTGAGCAGGATTTCCTGTGCCGCTGAGTTCGGTGCCGGCTTTGCTTGTGCCGTGGGGTGGCGAGTCTCGGAGATGATGGTCTGACTGGCAGCCTGCGGTTTCGTCGCTTGCTGCTTGCCATCATGGGCTACACCGTTCTTCCGCTTGGCTGCTAGAGGGGTCTTCTGGGCGGGTGGTGTCTCGTCGCTCTCGATTGCGTGGCTGGATGTTCGGTTCTTGCGGTGGCTGTTGGCAGGCTTTGGGGTATCCGATGCGCTAATGGTCGCGGAGGTGGTAAATTTCAGCCCGCATGCGTCACACCAGTAGCGTTTCTTGCTGGGCGAAAAAATGGCCTGCCATGTGGTTTTTGGAATGCGATCGGCTCGGGTCAGCAGGGTGTGGCAGCGAGGACAGATCGCACTTCGTGGTGTGCTGGTTTCGGGTTTCTTCTTTTCGCCACCACTCGCCTTGGATGAAGCGCTTTTAGCCAATTCTCTCTCCTAACATTGGCGACTGATTTGCCGACTTTATCATGGGAATAATAAGGGCTGAGTCACTTGGTTCAAGGTAAAGCCTAACTGTCAGGCTTGCGTCACCGCGCTTCGGTCTGATCCAAACGCAGCACATCCAGCCTTATCTTCCCACCTGCACGGCACAATATTTATATTCCGGTATTTTCCCAAACGGGTCGAGCGCTTCGTTGGTGAGCAGGTTGGCGGCGGCTTCGTGGTAGCAGAAGGGCAGGAAGATTTGGCCGGGGAGGAGGCGTTCGTCGGGGGTGGCGGTGAGTTCTACGCTGCCGCGCCGGGTGGTGAGGCGGATGTGTTTTTTATCATCGCCGGGCAGTGATTGCAGAATTTCCGGGTGGACGTAGGCGATGGCTTCGGGCTCGATCTGGTCGAGTACGCTGGCGCGTCTTGTCATCGCGCCGGTGTGCCAGTGTTCCAGCACGCGGCCGGTGATCAGGATATAGGGGTAATCGTCGTCGGGCAGTTCGTCGGCGTGTTGAAGGGCGACGCGTTTGAGCAGGCCTTTGCCGCTGGTGGTGGGGAAGTGTTCGGTGAAGATGACTGGCTGACCAGGGTCGTCGGCGCTGCTGCAGGGGTAGGTGATGGCGCCTTCGCGTTGCAGCCGTTGCCAGCTGATGCCGGCGATGCTGGGCATTGCCTGGCGCATTTCGGCGAACACGGTGTCCGGGCCGCTGTAGTCCCAGTCCAGCCCGAGGCGGCGGGCAATGTCGATGATCAGTTCCAGATCCTGTCGTGCCTCGCCGGGTGGGTCGATGGCCTGCTGAGCCAGTTGCACACGGCGGTCGGTGTTGGTGAAGCTGCCGGTTTTTTCCGCCAGTGCGCTGGCGGGCAGGATGACATCGGCGAAGGCGGCAGTTTCGGTGAGAAAAATATCCTGCACCACCAAATGTTCGAGTCGTGCCAGCGCCCGCCGGGTGTGGTTCAGGTTGGGGTCGGACATGGCCGGATTCTCACCCATGATGTACATGCCGCGAATCTCGCCGGCGTCAGCGGCGCGCATGATTTCCACCACGGTCAGCCCTGGTTCGTGATCGAGCTGGCAGCCCCACAGCCGTTCGAATTTTTCCGCAGCGGCAGGGTCGTCCACGCGCTGATAGTCGGGGAAGACCATTGGAATCAGGCCAACATCGGAAGCGCCCTGGACGTTGTTCTGACCGCGCAACGGGTGCAGCCCGGTGCCGCGGCGGCCGATCTGTCCAGTGATCAGCGCCAGGTTGATGAGGCTGCGGGCGTTGTCTGTGCCATGCACATGTTGGGAGATGCCCATGCCCCAGAAGATCATCGCCCGCTCGGCGGTCGCATACTGCCGCGCCACCTCGCGCAACGTGTCGGCGGGAATACCGCAGATCGGCGCCATCTTCTCCGGCGAATAGTCAGCCAGGTGTGTGGCCAGTTCTCCGTAGCCTTCGGTGCGCTGCGCAATGAAGTCTTGATCGACGAGGTCTTCGCTGACGATGACGTGCAGCAGCGCATTGAGCAGGGCGACATCGGTATCCGGTCGGAATTGCAGAAAGATGTCGGCATGGCGGGCCAGCGCGTGGCGGCGCGGGTCCATGACGATCAGCGTCGTGCCGGCGCGGGCGGCATTTTTCATGAAGGTGGCGGCGACCGGATGGTTTTCCGTGGTGTTCGAGCCGATGACGATGACCACATCGGCCAGCGCCACATCGGCCACCGGGTTGGAGACGGCGCCCGAGCCGATCATTTCCAGCAGCGCCGCTACCGAGGAGGCGTGGCACAGCCGCGTACAGTGATCGACGTTATTGCTGCCAAAACCGCAGCGCACCAGCTTCTGGAACAGGTAGGCCTCTTCGTTGCTGCCCTTGGCGGAGCCGAAGCCGGCCAGTGCGCGGGGGCCGTAGTCATCGCGGATGCGGCGCAGGCCGCTGGCGGCGACTTCCAGTGCTTCTTCCCAGCTTGCCTCGCGGAACCAGCGTTGTGGATCGACCGGGATTTTGTCCAGCGCCAACGATTTCGGTGCATCGTCGCGGCGGATCAGCGGGCGTGTCAGACGCTGGCGGTTGTGCACATAGTCGAAGCCGTAGCGGCCTTTGACGCAGAGCCGAAAATGGTTGGCTGGGCCGTCGCGTCCCTCGACGCTGATGATGCGGCCATCACGCACGCGGTAGCTGACTTGGCAGCCGACCCCGCAGTAGGGGCACAGCGAATCCACCTCGCGCTCGGCTGCTTGCTGCGCATCGGCATGGGCTGGCAGCAGCGCGGTGGTGGGGCAGGCGGCAACGCATTCGCCGCAGCCAACGCAGGACGATTCGCCCATCGGGTCGGCAAGATCGAAGACGATGCGGGCTGCGTCGCCGCGAAAGGCGAGGCCGATGACATCGTTGCCCTGAATATCGTGGCAGGCGCGCAGGCAACGTGTGCAGCGAATGCAGGCTGCGGCATCGAAATGGATGGCGGCGTGACTGTTGTCGGGGGCGTGCTGTGTCTGAGCGGGGAAGCGGCTGTGTTCGATGCCCAGTTTGTCGCACCAGGTCGCCAGTTCGTTGCCGCCGATTTTGTCGCCAGTGCTGCCAACGTCGCCCAGCAGCAATTCCAATACCAGCTTTTGTGACTGTCGCGCCCGTTCGCTGCGGCTGTGTACCTGCATGCCTTCGCTGGGTTGACGGGCACAGGACGCCGCCAGCACCCGCTCGCCCTCGATCTCCACCATGCAGGCGCGGCAGTTGCCCGCGATCGGCAGGCCATCTTTATAACAGAGGTGGGGAATCTCAATGCCATGACGCTGCGCCGCTTGCAGAATGGTCTCGCTGTCCTCTGCGTCGATGCGCTGGCCGTCCAGTGTGAAGTGGATCATGACGCCACCTCCTCGGGAAAATAGCGCAGCAGACAGAGAAACGGGTTGGGTGCGGCCTGCCCGAGTCCGCAGATCGACGCATCCTGCATCACTTGCGCCAGCGCCTCGAGCAGCGCACCGTCAGGCTGAGGCTGGGACAGCAATTCCACTGTGCGCACCGTGCCACTGCGGCAGGGCGTGCACTGGCCGCAGGATTCATCGGCAAAAAAGCGCAGCGCATTGAGTACCGCCTGTTTCACGCTGTCTTGATCGGACAGCACCATCACCGCTGCCGAGCCAATGAAGCAGCCGTGGGGTTGCAAGGTATCGAAATCCAGCGGCACATCGGCGAGGCTGGCGGGCAAAATGCCACCCGCTGCGCCACCGGGAAAATAAGCCTTGAGCTGGTGGCCATCGGCCATGCCGCCGCCGTATTCGTCGATCAGCTCGCGCAGGGAAATACCCGCTGGCGCGAGATAGACGCCGGGATTTTTCACTCGCCCGCTCAATGAAAAATGGCGTAGCCCGTGGCGGCCATTGCGCCCAGCTTGGCGAAAAAAATCGGCACCGCGCTCGGTGGTTTCAGCCACCCAGTAGAGGGTTTCGAGGTTATGGGCCAGCGTCGGGCGACCGAACATCCCCTGCTCGGCAATATACGGCGGGCGCAGCCGTGGCATGCCGCGTTTGCCCTCGATGGATTCGATCAGCGCCGATTCTTCGCCGCAGACATAAGCGCCCGCGCCCCGGTGTAAATGGAGTTGCGGCAGCGGGCAAGGCGGATCGGCCTGCAAATTCGCCAGTGCTTTCTCCAGTGCGCGGCGGCAGTCCGCATATTCATCGCGCAGGTAGAAATGCACCGCCTCGGCTTCCACCGCCCAAGCTGCGATCAGCGCGCCTTCGATGCAGCGATGCAAAGCTGTTTCCAGCAAAAAGCGATCCTTGAACGTGCCTGGCTCACCCTCGTCGATATTCACCACCATCAGCCGCGGGCCGTCGTGCTGACGCACCAGCTGCCATTTGCGCCCGGTAGGAAAGCCCGCCCCGCCCATGCCGCGCAGCCCGGATTGGGTGATGGTCTCGGTTAGCGTGTCGCGGTCGCCACGCTCAACCAGCTGGGAGATTTGTCGATAGTCAGCCGGTGTCGTGGTGGCTATCTCAGCTTGCTCTGCGCGCAAGGCTGAATCGATTTTTTCCGGCGTGGCATTTTCGATCGGCTGCTGCTCCAACGTGGCCACCGGCGGATGGGCGCAGCGCCCCATGCAGGGTGCGCGTTCGATTCGTAGCGTGTCGCCAAACTTCGTCTGAAGCGTACTCAACAATGCCTCGGCACCATGCATTTCACAGACAATGGAATCGCAGACCCGCAGTATCGGCCGACCGTCTGCCGCCTCAGTGATTGAAAAATGGTGGTAGAAACTAGCCACCTCGAACACCTCGGCCACCGACAACCCCAACCGCTCGGCCAACGCCACCAGCGCACCCTCCAGCAGGCAGCCATGGCAGTCGTTGACGCGGTGCAACGCCGCCAGCAACCCTTCGCGCCCAAGCGGCAACCCCTCCAGAAGCGAAGCGACAGCCTCCCGGTCGGCGGCATTGGCATGGCGGCCACGAATGTGTTTGCGACGTTTCATCGTCTGTAAGTATAAACCGGTGTAATCAAACAGGGCTCCAGCTCACGTTGGAGTTAGCCTTATGAAGGCCAGTCGCGCTGTTTCGAGCTTGCACGCATAGCCACCCAAAAAGCAAACAAAGGGGCGCGTTTCCAAGTAGTTACGTTCTTTTTTGCCAACGGCGTGGGTCACGACTACCGTGCATCACGGAAACGACAACTATTGCATCGGCTTCTATTTCGATAGTAAATCCCAAAAGGAAATTTGTGGAGTAGTGCGCGTCGAGTGTTTCTGTGAACGGCAGGAAACATAATGGGGTTCTTCGCGATCATCGCAAATGTTGCAAGCGCTTGGTCAAGAAAGTCATTACCAAGGCCTCGGCGCTGCGCCTCGTACCAGGTTGCAGCATCAGCCAAGTCTTCCTCAGCTTCCTGCCGGAGTCTTACCTCCAAGCTCATAGATGTTTTCTTATGTGGGCCACCTTCCTGCGCCAGGCGCCCGCGCTTTCCATCCGCCTCATAGGCGTCCAAGCGTTGGTCAAGTACAGCTTTTTGCTCTTCGGTGAGTAACAAAACATGCTGCTCGGCAGCGATACTATCCCATAGATCTTCAACCAATCGTATCCTCTGTTCGATGGGTAAATCACGCAAGTTTGTGTTCATTTCTTTTACCTACTCTATAGTGTCGGTGAAGCTCGACAGCAGACTCAGTTTAGAACATAGCAGTTAGCATGGTTCTTGTAACCCTTGCTTGACCTAACCAGCATTTCTCACCGGATCGACGAGTCCGCGGTTTTCTAGGGTCAGGTCTTGAAAGAACGCTTGATTCCGATCTGCCGGAAGAGCGGATAGGGCGTCAGGCTGGCTCATAAAACCGAGCCGTGGTCATGCTGTACACCCTCTTTTTTCATCCTGGGTCATTTTGTCTTACGGCCAATTCGTTATGGGTCATTTCGTCTGTGTTGGCAGTTGCGTTGTTGGTCTGCTTGCATTGGTTCCGGGCGGTTGGCGGGGATTACGTGCCTGCAAGCAATACCGGGCATGGAAATTGCAGCCATAGCAAAAAGTGATTGTGGAGGATGGCAATGCAGCCAGTCGAGTTGAGCGATCAGCAGGTGCCAGAGGTTACAGATATGCCGGTGACGGTGGTGCTGGAGCGGCGGCCTGCGCAGTTGCAGCAGTGGGTGGATCATTTGTGGGAGGCGGTCGGTGTGGTGGCAGGTTCTTTCGCGTTGTCTGCTGAACGTGAGGCTTTGCCGGTGGTGGATGATGACGGCGGCACGCAGCGTTTTCTCGTTGGTGGTTTGCGTTTGCATCTCAACGCTGATGAGTGTGAAAGCTATTACCACAACATGATGGCGCCACATCCTCGTTGTTACGTGGTGGCGCATGTGGAAAACGATGGTGATCGTCCTGAGCCTTTTCTGGTGAGCATGAGTTTCGATGAGGCCCACGCCTATCTTGAAGGCGAAGATGAAATCTATGCGGTCGATGTGCCGCCTGAGGTTTACCGCTGGACGGAAGCCTATGTGTTGACGCATTACGTTGCGGAGAAACGCCGCAAGCGCAAACGCACGGATTGGAAGACGAATGCAATGGAGCGGCCACAATGAAACACCCGGTTGATACTGCCGAGGCGCAAGAAGGTTTCTTGCAGCGTTTCCATCGTCGCAAGGTGGTGGCCCGGCGCGGTGAACTGACGTCGGCTGAGCCTGACCGCGCCGAGATAGAGGAAAAGCCACGCGCCGACGACAGCAATGAAAAACCGCTGCTCACCGACGATGACATGCCACCGATCGAGTCACTAACGGCAGAATCCGATTTCAGCGGTTTTCTCTCGGATGGCGTGAGCGAAACCCTGCGCCGCGAGGCATTACGCAGACTATGGCGCGTCGCCGATTTCGAATTCGTTGACGACCTCGATATCTATGCCAGTGACTACACGAAATTTGAGCCGCTGGGCGGCATCGTCACTGCTGAGATGCAGCATCGCATGGAGCTTGAGGCGAAGCGTCAGATGGAAAAACTGGCGGAGGTGGATGAACCTGATGTGCTAGAGGGTGAACCAGCCAGTGAGGATGAAGTCCTCCTCGCCCAAGCGCCGCAGCAGGATGGTGAAGCATCGGCGTCGATCGAAAGCGGTCTGGCGCGGGAAGAAGAACAGTCGGAGCGTGAAACATGAGTGAGCTACTTTCCATTGCGGCGCAGCGAAACCTGCGCGCGCGTGAACGTGCCCAGATTGCGGTCGAGGGCGTCGTCTCGGCTCCGGCGAATACCGTGCAATATCAATCCCGTGGGCGGGTGCTGGTAATCGGCGGCGAGCAGGCATTGCTGTTTGCGCCGCGCTTGCTACCCACCTTGAAGCCGGAGGTGCTGGTCACCGATGGCAGCGACGAATCCAGCGTGCCGGCCATTCACCTTGGTCTGCGCAAGCTCGATATCGCGGGTCATTTGGGAAATTTCGAGGTTACATTGGGCGAAGCAGGTGAGCGTGATCATGAAATCATCCGCTGCGACCTGGTTGTCGATCTGTCGCCTCAGGCGCAACTCGACATCCCGTTGCCACCGCTGGGCTATTTTCATGCCGACCCCGACGCCCCCCTGGCGTTGGATGCACTAGCCATCGAGCTGGTGGAGATGGTTGGCCGTTTTGAAAAGCCACGTTTTTTTTCCTTTGACGAAAATCGCTGCGCGCACGGACGAAACGGCATTGAAGGCTGTACGCGCTGTATCGATGCCTGTCCGGCGTTGGCGATTCGCTCGCTGGGCGAGCAGATCGAAGTCGATCCTTTTCTGTGTCAGGGTGGCGGCGCATGCGCCACTGCCTGCCCATCCGGTGCCATCGAATATGCTCTGCCGTCGCCGATCGACTTGCAGGAGCGTGTGCGCCGGTTGCTGCAAATCTACCAGCAGGAGGAGGGCGAGCAGCCCATGCTGGCGTTCCTGGCAGGAGATGCGAGCGGCGTCCCCTCGGGTGATGCGCCGCATGTGCTCTGGGTGTCGGTCGAGGAGGTCGCGTCGGTAGGGCTGGAGGTGTGGCTCGCTGCCTTGGCGCAGGGCGCTGCGGCGGTACGTCTGGTGCATCAGGAACCGTTGCCCTTGCCGTCGGCACAGCTATTGCAGGAACAACTCGCCATTGCCGCGACATTGTTGGATTCCTGGGGCTACCCGACCGATGCCATCGCCTGTGTCGATGCGGCACAATTCGATGCTGAAGCAATGCCCGACTGGAACCAGCCATTGCCGCCAGCGCGATTCGCCGCACTGGGGACGAAGCGTCAACGCTTGTTCATGGCGATTGATCACCTGCATCAGCAGGCCGTTACCCAGCCGGATGTTATTGCTTTCGATCGCGGCGCACCGTTTGGCCAGGTCGAGGTGGATGATACGCGCTGCACTCTCTGCATGGCCTGCACCAGTGGTTGTCCAAGTGGTGCGCTGATTGCCGGTGGTGAAATTCCGCGGTTGCGCTTTATCGAAGCCAATTGTGTGCAGTGCGATATCTGTGAAAAGACCTGTCCTGAACAGGCCATTTCAATCACGCCCCGCCTGCTGCTCGATGTGGTGGCACGCAAGCAGCCGCGCACCCTTTACGAGGAACAGCCCTTCTGCTGCGTACAGTGCGGCAAGCCATTTGCTACACGCCGTGTTATCGAAACGGTGCTTGGGCGACTGGGCGGCAACCCGATGTTTCAGAGCGAACGAGCGCGACGGCGTTTACAGATGTGCGAGGACTGCCGCGTGATCGATATCGCGCAAGATGATGAAGCCATGCAGGGTAACTTGTTCAAGGGAGGCAGCCATGCCGGATGAAGCCAGAAATCTGAATGCCAGCGCGGATGAAGAGCGCTTGGCGCGAATTCATAGTTACCGTTTTATTGCCAACCTGCTGCGGCACCCCCCCGATGTCACCCAGCTGGAACAGATGGCCATGCTCGAACGCCAGGCTCAGACGGTGGATGATTATGGTTTCGCCTTGCAAATGCTCGGGCTCGCCGCCGCGCAATGTGGCGCAGCAGAGATCGATGATGAATTTCACGCCTTGTTCATTGGCCTAGGGCGGGGCGAGTTGGTGCCCTACGGCTCATGGTATCTCACCGGCTACCTGATGGAGCAGCCATTGGCGGCATTGCGTAGTGACTTGGCTCGCCTGGGTATGGTGCGCAATGAAGACAGCCACGAACCGGAAGACCACGTGGCCGCGCTGCTGGAAGTGATGGCATTTTTGATCGAAAGCGAAGACAGTCGTGCGGTGCAACAGCAATTTTTTCACAGCCACATCGCCCCCTGGATGGCGCGCTTCTTCAATGACCTGACCGTAGCCAACAATGCCGTGTTTTATCGGGCAGTTGGTCGGCTGGGTATGGCGTTCTTGCGCTTGGAATCCAGCTATTTATGACCTCAAAGTTCGGAGTCATATTTGCCCATCAGCCACTTCTTCGGGAAAGGTAGAAGCCGAAATGTAGCTCCGTCGCGGAGGAGCCACCAAAAGCCTCCCTTTCGCAAAGGGAGGCTTGGAGGGATTGGTGCTGCGGAGTTTTGGTGAGGTGGTATAAATCCCCCTCAATCCCCCTTTAGTAAAGGGGGAAAGTTGTCAGAGGTGGCAGCCCTGTTTCCAGGGGCGGTGCCGGTGTTGAGCGCGTGACCACTGATTCAGCGCGCTGCGCGGGCGCTGGGGTACCAAGATGTGAGCGTTTTACTTACTCGCTATCCTGGTGGTAGGAAACGACATGCTCCACTTCATTTTTCGAACCAAGAATGACGGGAACCCGTTGGTGAATGTCTTCCGGTTTGACATCGAGAATCCGTTCGCGGCCCGTTGATGCTGCCCCGCCTGCTTGTTCGACGATGAAACCCATGGGGTTTGCTTCATACATCAGGCGTAGCTTTCCGGGTTTGGAAGGGTCGCGGGTGTCGAAGGGGTACATGAAAATACCGCCGCGGGTGAGAATGCGATAGACCTCGGCGACCATGGAGGCAACCCAGCGCATATTGAAGTTTTCTCCACGTGGGCCGTCTTCTCCTTCCATGAGTTCGTCCACATAGCGGCGCACGGGTTCTTCCCAGAAGCGACGATTCGACATGTTGATGGCAAATTCATTGGTTTTTTCCGGAATCCGCATATCAGGGTGGGTGAGAATAAATTCACCAACGTCTTGATCCAGGGTGAATCCATTGACGCCATGTCCCGTGGTCAAAATCATCATTGTGGATGGGCCGTAAAGTACGAAGCCAGCGCATACCTGGTCGGTGCCTTTTTGCAGAAAATCCTCGACCGATGCGGCAATGCCTTCGCGGGCGCGCAGGATCGAGAAGATGGTGCCTACCGTCAGGTTGACGTCGATATTGGATGAGCCGTCGAGCGGGTCGAACAGCGCCAGATATTTCCCCTTGGGATATTGTGCGGGAATATCGATGGGATCATCGATCTCCTCGGAAGCCATGCCCGCGAGGTGGCCGGTCCATTCCAATGCTTCGACCATGATGTCATTGGTGATGATGTCCAGTTTCTTCTGGGTTTCGCCTTGCACATTTTCTGTTTCAGCGCTGCCCAGTACGCCGATCAGCGCACCGCGGTTAACCATGTGAGAAATCCGCTTGCATGCTGTGACGATGTCATTCAGCAGTGATGTGAAGTCTCCGGAGGCACCTGGCATGCTGCGCTGTTGCTCGATGATGAACTGGGTCAGTGTTACTTGAGTGGTCATGTATTTCCTTGGTTGATGCGGATAAATGTTGCCTGGCTTGCGACAACGTAACTGTGCCGCAAGCCTGAGTGTCTAATAGCGGCTCAGAAGCGGCCTTTGCCGCCGCTGGCGATGTATTCCGACAACGCCATCTGCTGTTTGCCGATATTCGCCAGGGTAAGATGCACGCGTTTGATAATGGCGCGCATAAAGTCGAACATCAGTTGCGGTTCGTCATTGATCAGGGGGCGGATGTCATCAGCCTTGAAGCGCAATACGGTCGCGTCGCCCAGCGCCATGACAGATCTGGTATGTGGCGTGTCATCGATAAAGCTGAGCTCACCCACCAGATCGCCTTTTTCCAGTACATGCAGGATCCGTGGCTTTTTGCCTTTTTTACGCTCCTTGACGATTGCCAAGCGGCCATCTGCAAGCAGATAAAAGCTATCGGCTTTATCGCCCTCATGAAACAGGAATTCATCATTTTTCAATGGTTCTTCGCAGCAGGCGCGTTCAGCGAGGATCTGTGCGCCGGTTGCGCCGATGTATTTCCCAATTGGCGCCTCTTCGATCAATTGCTTGACGCGCTCGATGTCTGGCTTGTTCATTGGTATCTCCGGATTGGTTCGGTTAATGAGGAAATCGAAATAAGATGATTTCGCGTGGCATCAAGGTTGTTCTTTGCTGCGGGGGTCAGTCCTTCCTGCAATTCCCATTCGTAGCCGCGGATCGTCAGCAGCATGACATCGGGAGTACGCGCAAAACACTGCTCGCAGGTGGCAAGAATCGATGCAACGGAAATGGCATGTGAGGTGAAACTGAAATCCATGCGCGGTGTAACGCGTTCGATCCGGAAGGTATCGACCTGGCTGTCTTTGGTGGCATCGACGAACAATACCCGCTGCTTGTGGCTGATGAGGTCGGCGTCTTCCAGATGGAGCTGGTAGTGGCGCAGCAGCTCGGCTTGCGGGCACAGCGCAGCGTGTTCCAGCCAGTCGATAAAAGCCCAGCCCAGACCATCGTCCTGTCGGCCGACGTTCCCAATGCCGTAGACCAGTGCACTGGGGTGGTCGTAATCGGCCAGATTCAAAACACCATGTTCAGCGGCGACGTCAGCGCACTTGTTCATCGACCAGTGCTCCGTTGCTGTCGAATACAGAGACCACCAGTGGCATTTGCCCCATGGCGTGCGTGGCGCAACTCAGGCAGGGGTCGTAAGCGCGGATGCCGACCTCGATGGCATTCATCATGCCTTCAGTGATTTCGGCCTTGCCGTCGAGATACTCTTCGGCCACTGCACGCACGGTGCGGTTCATCACGGTATTGTTTTGCGTCGTGGCGACCACGAGGTTGGCAAACGTAATAGCGCCATCGCGGTTGGCGCGGTAGTGATGCAGCAGCGTGCCTCGCGGTGCTTCGACAACGCCGACACCTTCTCCGGTCCAGGCGCTGTCGGCCGGCGTGATCACCAGTTGCTCACCCTGCAAGTCGGGATCGTTCAGCAGGTTCTTGATCAATTCGGCCGAGTGCAGAATTTCGATGGCGCGCGCCCAGTTGGTATGCAAGGTCATGTCGTTGGCTTTGCCATCGGTGTAGTCATGGAATTTTTCCAGGGCAGCCTTGGCAAGGGGGGTGTCGTCACTATAACTTTTGGTTACGTTGACCCGGCCTAGCGGCCCGACCCGTACTGAGCCCTCTTCGCGCCCCAGCTCCTTGAGGTAGGGGAATTTCATATAGCTCCACTCCTCGGTGGCTTCGGCGAAGTAGTCCAGGTAGTCGTGATAGTCGAATTCGGCGACGGTGTCTTTGTTCACATCGACGATGCGTATCTTGCCGTGGTAGTAGTCCACATTGCCTTCGTCATCTACCAGCGACATGTTGAGCGCAGGCACCTTGGCAAAGCGGTCCACCTCATCGCGGTGTTTCTTGTGAAAATCGTGGAACAGTTCTACGCCTTCGACGGCGTAGTCAATGACTTGATCAATGGAGAGCAGGCCGTCTTCGCCGTTGAGCAGGCGGTCGCGTGCAGCTTTGCTCAGGTTCTGATTGACGCCGCCGGGGATCGATTCGATACCGTGCATGCGTTTGCCTAAAACGGCTTTGATGACCTCTTGTCCCCATTTGCGCAGCGCCACCACGCGCTTGACCAGCTCGGGGTTGGCCTCCACCAGCCCCAGTACGTTGCGTTTCTCCGGTGGTGCATCCATGCCGAACAGCATTTCTGGCACGATGAGATAAAAGTAAGCGGTGGTGTGTGATTGCAGTTGTTGGCCGTAATGCCCCAGGCGACGGATTTTCTCCGGCGTGGGCAGCATCTGTACGCCGCTACTGTATCCGGCGCCAATCATGTCATCCAATGCCTTGGCACCACATAGATGATGGCTGACGAAACAGATGCCGCAGATGCGCTGCAAGAACATCGGGGCTTCCCAGTAAGGATGCCCCTGGACGAATTTTTCGAAGCCACGAAACTCGACCACATGGAGTTTTGCGTCGGTTACCCGGTTCTGGTCGTCCAGGTGGACGGTGACTTTGCCGTGACCTTCGATGCGGGTTACAGGATCGATAACAAGTTTTCTACTCATGGTTTATGCCTCCTCAATCGTAGCGATTGATGGATGTGGGCAGCTCAACTTCCCGCCCGTTGACCAGGTCGTCCAGCACTTTGAAAATGGCCTCGCCATCAGGTGGGCAACCTGGAATGAAATAATCCATCTTTACCACTTCGTGGCAGGGATAGACTTTGGTGGTGATCTTCGGCAGATCGGGGTGATAGGGGATGCGTGGTTCGCTGTCTGGCTCGGTGGTGGGAACGTCGAGATAGGCTTCCTCGAAGCATTCCTCCAGCGGCACCACATTGCGCATTGCCGGCACACCGCCCCAGACGGCACAGGCGCCGACGGAAATGAGGATGTCGCAGTTTTCGCGGAAATGTTCCAGTGTTTCGATATTCTCATCATTGGCAACACCGCCTTCGACAAAGCCGATGGCGCAGCGATGTGGAATGCGTTTGACGTCCGTCAGTGATGATCGCGTAATGGTCACCTTTTCCAGCAGCCTCAGCAGATTTTCGTCCATATCAAGAAACGACAGGGTGCAGCCCCAGCAGCCGCACAGGCCGATCATGGCGACCTGGATTTTTTCATCCCTGGCAGCCTGCGTTTCAGGGTCCAATGGTGTTGCCGGTAGTTCGTGCGAGGCGATTTCATGTTTTTCAGTGCTGCTCATTTGTGTTTCCTCTTCAGTGCCCGTTCCCGGATCGATTTGATTTCGAATTTGCGGCGCCCGATGGGGTCGTTATACCCCAGGCCCTTTTCGATGATGCAGCCTACCGGGCAGAGTTCGGCGGCTTCGCGCACTTGCTCATCGGGCATTTTATTGGCGAGCGCCACGTCCACTTCGATACTGGCGTGGGTGCCGCGATGATCGATGCTGAAAATCTTGCGCCCGGTTTCCTTGTCGCGCACAAACTCCACGCAGCGTTGGCAGAAAATGCAACGATCCCGCTCCAGCCAGAGTTTTTCTGGTGCTGTTTCGCGCTCGCGTACCGGGAAACGATAGGGGAAGCGTGACACCATCATGCCCACCTCATAACCGACAGCTTGCAATTCGCAGCGGCCACTTTTTTCGCAGCTTGGGCAGTTGTGATTGCCTTCGGCGAACAGTAGCTCGACCAACGCCTTGCGCATGTCGGCCACTTCCGGCTCGTTGACTTCGACTTCCATGCCATCGCTGACCGGCACCGTGCAGGCCGCCATCACATTGCCATTGACGCGCACCGAACACGCCCGGCAGGTACCGAGACAGGGTTTGCCGCGCTGGTAGCAGAGTGTCGGGATATAGACGCCATTGTCAGCGGCCACATCGACCAGCCTGTCACCGTGTTGGGCGATGACCTCGTGGCCGTCGATGGTGATTCGAATGCTCATGATTGTTTCTCCTGCACAAGGTCTTGATAGGCCTGCTCATGTGCCTGCAATGCGGCTTTCAGGTCGAAGGAGGGCAGCAATGGGCCTTCTGGTGTTACCAATAGCTTCTCGTAAAGTTCAGGAAATTTATCCAGCGTGGTGAGCAGTGGTTTGGCCGCGGTGGTGCCCAGCCCGCAACGGCTGGTGGCGTGCATCAGGGTTCCCCAGCTGCGGATGTCAGCGAGGTCTTTCTCGCTGCCTCTGCCGGCGCGAATCAGGCGGATCTTCTGGTAGAGATCGACGCCACCGGCACGGCAGGGGACGCAGATGCCGCAGGACTCATCGACGAAGAAGCGCATGAAGTTCTCGACGATGTCCAGCAGGTCGCGATGCCGGTTGAAGATCATCAGTGAGCCATTGCAGGACAGATCGCTGTAGCAGAACAGGCGTTCGCCATCCTGGATGGCCGAGACGCATTCGCCGGATGGGCCGCTGATTTGGACGGCCATTGGATCGACCGCACCCACCATTCTTAGCACCTTGTTGAGTGACACACCCCATTCGATCTCGTAGATGCCGGGGCGCTCGCAATCGCCAGATACGCTGAGCAAGCGTGTTCCGGTGGATTCATCGGTGCCGAGTGCGTTGAACCAGTCGGCGCTTTTGGCGATGATCCGACTGACGGCAGCAAAGGTTTCCACATTGTTGACGCTGGTGGGCATGCCCAGATAACCCTGCTGGATGGGGTAGGGTGGTTTGACGCGCGGCGTGCCCCGCTTGCCTTCACAGGACTCGATCAGGGCGGTCTCGTCACCGCAGATGTAGGCGCCAGCCCCCATCTGGATGCGAATGTCGAAATCGAAGTTCTTGCCCAGAATATTATTACCGAGCAGGCCGTGTTTGCGGAAATCCTCGATTTGTTGTTCGAGATAGGCTTTCAGATACCAGTATTCCGCGCGCAGATAGATGATGCCTTGGCGCGAACCGATGCCCCAGGCGGCGATGATCATGCCCAGCAGCACATCGCCCGGAGAGCGTGTCAACAGCACCCGGTCTTTGAAGGTGCCCGGTTCGCCCTCGTCGGCATTGCATATGATGTATTTCTCTTCGCCTTCGGCGTCACGTCCAAGACGCCACTTCAGCCCGGTTGGAAAGCCCGCGCCGCCGCGCCCGCGCAGCCCGGAGTTGGTCACCTCTTCGATGATCTCGTCGGGCAGCATTTCCAGCGCATTCTCCAGCAGTGTCGGGTAGTCCCGATCCGCTCGGAAAAAGACAGGGCCTTCATTCTGGATATTGTCTTCGACCAGGGCCTCGACATACTCAATCTTGGCGGGATCAAGGCGATCGACGCCGGCGATGGTCTCTGCGCTCTTGCCAGCCTTGAGTCCCGCAATAATTCGCTCGACTTTTTCCGGGGTGAGGTTGGTGAACACAATGTCGTCCACCATCATGGCGGGTTCCTGGTCGCTCAAACCGATGCAATTGGTGTCGTACAGGCCGAAGGTGCCCGAATCATCGACGTTGCCAAAGGCACAGCCGCAAACGCGTTCGAGGGTTTCACGCAGTTGCTCATACCCTTTGGCGCGGGCGATGACGGTATCGGCGAGGAAAATCTTGTGCTTGCCCGGTGGCTGGGTGAAATAGAAATGGTAGAAGCTCGCTGTTTCATGAATATCGCAGGCGGACATGTTGAGCCCTTCGGCCAGCGCCTCGGTCGCCTCCTCGGAGATAAAACCGTCGCTGCGCTGTACGTCCCACAGGATATCCATCAAGCGGGTTTTGTCTGCACCGTAGCGGTCCAGAATAGTTTGGATCTTCAACTGCATATGTTGTACCCCTGTCTCACTGGATGAGGTGGTAAGTCGCCTGCGCAAAGCAAGGCGGCTGCGTGAATGGGCGCCCTGGGTGCGGCCTGCCCGGCTGAGATGATCAATCGTCTTCGCGTCATTTGTTTACTGCCTGATCTTGTTCATACGTGTCGGGTCGATGCTTGTGCTGGGCGTTCGGTGTTGCTTCAGCGTCGATGCTGGACTCGTCTTGGCGCGCCGGATAGGCCGTGTCGCAATCTTGCCCGCCGAACAGGGTGTTCAGTATGAACAAGGCCGCCTTGACCGCCGAATCCTGATCGGGAAACGCACCGATGGGCGTGTCGATGGTACTTGTTTGATAGCGTCCGATGCTGTTGGCTTGGGCGATGGTGAATGTTCGTGAGCCTGCCGGGAAGTGGTGTTGTATCTTTTTACCGATTTGCAGGCTTTGCCACTGGTCACCTTCCTGCGGCAGGAGCAACAAAAGCAGCGATGAAGGGGTGATGAGCGCCCCCAGGCAGCAGCCATTCCACCAGCGAAAGCCGACTGCTTGCACCTTCAGGCGGGTATTCGACATCGCTGGCTGAGATCCTTGGCGGTTGCCAATGTCACGAAATGCTCTTTCGAGTCCAGCTTCGAGATACTTGGGGCAGATCATTTCCAGGTACCGGTCCAGGTTGCAGTCGTATTTGTTGTCGGGTTATTCCGGCTTGGCATGTGAACCATTTAGCAATTTAGATGCCAATCGAGGTGCCGGGGGGGGTGTCTGTTGGATGTGAGTCTATAGCTGGCCCAACGAAAGCGCGCATTTCGGCATGATCGCAACACGTTTATGCTCGATCGGCGAACTTGCATGCTAAGAGAGGTGCCTTAGGGCTTTGGTGGGGCGCTTGGTAGCTTGCTGCAAGGGGATGTGGTGGAGCTGAAATGTATTATTCCGGCTGAGTTCGTAACTGGAAAGGTTCTTTCCATCTCTGCTGTTGTGTCAACCGTGCCTCCCAATATCCCCCTGCTTGGACGTTAGATTGTCACGCTGGTCGCTGAGTGCGACGAATTGACCCGAGCCGGGTCGTGCCAGGCTTTCTGGGCGTGTTTTAAGCGCCGCAAATACCCGTTTTCTACCGTTATTGTCATTCTTTTCCCGAAAATACTGGCAGGTCGCTTGCATCACTCCATGGTACAGCCGGCAAGCGTGCTGGCGCGGTATTTCATTGAACCAGTCACAGCCGAGAGGAGTTGATGATGAAGCGAAAGACGGGTGATCAGCCGAACAGTCGAAGGACATTTCTAAAAGGTGTGATGGCGACAGGAGGTGGCGCTGCCATCGCTGCCGTTTCATCCGCACCGGTATTGGCGCAGACGCAGGAAGACGATGTGGTAGCACCGCAACCCGTTGGATACCAGCTGAGTGAGCATGTCCTTGAATATTACAAAACCCTGAAGAGCTGAGGCTAAGAGGCGAGTCATGAAACTGAAAAAGATTTCCAGCCGGGTCGAAATGCCTGACAGCCCGGAAAATGAAAATGGCGCGGTCGCGGTCTGCTCGCGGCGCGCATTTCTGCGTAATTCAAGTCTACTGGCGGGGACGGTCGCGCTGGCATCTGGTGTCACACCCGGGATGATGCGGCGGGCGACAGCGTCGGCAGCACCCGCAGCGGGGGGCGATGTCAAAAAGGTCAAAAGCATCTGCACACACTGCTCGGTCGGCTGCGGCATTATCGCCGAGGTGAGAAACGGCGTGTGGGAAGGTCAGGAACCCGCGTTCGATCATCCCTTCAATCTGGGCGCACATTGTGCAAAAGGCGCTTCGGTGCGTGAGCATGGGCACGGTGAGCGCCGCTTGAAATACCCCACCAAACTGGTCAATGGGAAATGGAAGCGCATTTCCTGGGATCAGGCGATCAATGAAATTGGCGACAAGCTGCTGGATATTCGCAAGACCTCATCGCCCGATTCAGTCTATTGGCTGGGCTCGGCGAAACACAACAACGAGCAAGCCTATCTGTTTCGCAAGCTGGCGGCGATGTGGGGCACCAACAACGTCGATCATCAGGCCCGGATCTGCCATTCGACCACGGTTGCAGGGGTGGCGAATACCTGGGGCTATGGTGCGATGACCAATTCGTACAACGATATTCACAATAGTAAATCCATTTTACTGATCGGTTCCAATCCGGCCGAGGCGCACCCTGTGTCGTTGCAGCATATCTTCAAGGCGAAAGAAGAAAATAATGCACCGATGATCGTGATCGATCCGAGGTTTACCCGCACGGCAGCGCACGCGGATCACTTCTTGCAGATTCGCCCCGGTACTGATGTGCCGCTGATCTGGGGCATGTTATGGCATGTGTTCAAGAACAACTGGCAGGACGATGAATACATCCGCCAGCGTGTCTATGGCATGGATGAGATCAGGGCCGAGGTCGAAAAGTGGACGCCTCAGGAAGTCGAAAATGTCACTGGTGTTCCCGAGCACAAGGTTTACGCCGCGACAAAAGCCATGGCGCAAAACCGTCCAGGCACGTTTATCTGGTGCATGGGCGGCACGCAGCACACCATCGGCAACAACAACACCCGCGCCTACTGCGTATTTCAGCTCGCGCTGGGAAATGTCGGTGTATCTGGTGGCGGCACGAATATTTTTCGCGGCCACGACAATGTGCAAGGCGCAACCGATCTTGGTGTGCTGGCCAACACGCTGCCTGGCTACTACGGGCTCAAGCCCGGCTCATGGGCGCATTGGGCGCGGGTCTGGGATCTCGATCTCGACTGGATCAAGGGCCGTTTCGACAATGCGAGCTACGCCAAAAAGGGTGACAAGGATATTCCGGTGATGAACACCAAGGGTATCCCGGTATCGCGCTGGATCGATGGTGTTCTCGAAGACAAGGACAAGGTCGCCCAGAAGGATAATATTCGCGCCATGATTTTCTGGGGGCATGCGCCCAACTCGCAGACCCGTGGCCCGGAAATGAAGACGGCGATGGAAAAGCTCGACATGCTGGTGGTGGTCGATCCCTATCCAACCGTCTCGGCAGTCATGCATGACCGCAAGGATGGTGTCTATTTGCTGCCCGCTGCTACCCAGTTTGAAACCTATGGTTCGGTGACGGCTTCCAATCGCAGCCTTCAGTGGCGTGACAAAATTATTGACCCGCTGTTCGAATCGTTGCCCGACCATATCATCATGTACAAGCTGGCGAAAAAACTGGGCATCGCCGAGCAGTTGTGCAAACACATCAAGGTTGAAAATGATGAGCCGGTTATCGAGGACATTACTCGCGAATTCAACCGCGGCATGTGGACCATCGGCTACACTGGGCAGAGTCCCGAACGGTTGAAGCTGCAACAGAAAAACTGGGGCAATTTCGACTACACCTCCCTGAAAGCAGAGGGCGGGCCATGCGATGGTGAGTTCTACGGTATGCCCTGGCCTTGTTGGGGTACACCGGAAATGAAACACCCAGGCACGCCGAATCTCTACGACGGTAGCACGCCGGTTGCCGAGGGTGGCCTGACCTTCCGGGCCCGCTTCGGTGTCGAACGCAATGGCGTCAACTTGCTTGCGGAAGGTTTTCATTCCAAAGGTTCTGGCATCAAGGATGGTTATCCTGAATTCACCGACAAGATGTTGAAAAAGCTCGGTTGGTGGAACGATCTAACGCCAGAGGAGAAAAAGGCCGCCGAAGGGAAAAACTGGAAGACCGACCTGTCCGGTGGTATTCAGCGGGTTGCCATCAAGCACGGTTGTGCGCCGTTTGGTAATGCAAAGGCACGCGCGGTCGTGTGGACTTTCCCCGACCCGGTGCCGATTCACCGGGAGCCGCTGTACACCTCACGATACGATCTCGTGAAGAAATATCCTACTTACGAAGATCGAAAATCATTTTGGCGGCTGCCAACGCGCTACCAGTCTGTTCAGGCCAAAGACTACTCGGGCGACTTCCCAATCATTCTGACCTCCGGGCGTTTGGTCGAGTATGAAGGTGGTGGAGATGAAACTCGCTCCAACCCCTGGCTTGCTGAATTGCAACAGGACATGTTCGCCGAGATTCATCCGCGCGATGCCAATAACGCCGGTATTCGCGAAGGTGATGATATCTGGGTGGAAACGCCAGAGGGCAAGGTTCGCGTCAAGGCGCTGATCACGCGCCGGGTAGCGCCGGGCGTTGCCTTTATGCCTTTCCATTTCGGTGGCGTTTTTCAGGGCAAGGATCTACGCGATAAATACCCGGAAGGTGCTGCGCCCTATGTGTTGGGTGAAGCCTGTAACACCGCTTTCACCTATGGCTATGACTCGGTTACCCAAATGCAGGAAACCAAGTGCAGCCTGTGCCGTATCCAAAAGGCCTGAGGAGGTAATGAATCATGGCAAGAATGAAATTCTATTGCGACGTTGAGCGCTGTATTGAATGCAACGCCTGTGTCACCGCCTGTAAAAACGAAAACGATGTGCCCTGGGGGGTCAACCGCCGCCGGGTCGTGACCATCAAGGATGGCGAGCCCGGTGAGCGGTCGCTGTCGGTCGCCTGTATGCACTGCTCCGATGCGCCCTGTGCTGCGGTTTGTCCGGTCGATTGTTTTTACACTACGGATGATGGTGTCGTATTGCACAACAAGGATATCTGTATCGGCTGTGGCTATTGTTTCTATGCCTGCCCGTTTGGTGCGCCCCAGTTTCCCGATGATGGCGCCTTTGCCAGCCGCGGGAAAATGGATAAATGCACTTTCTGCGCCGGTGGCCCAGAAGAGCCAAGCAGCGCAGAGGAACACAAGAAATACGGCCGCAACCGGCTGGCCGAAGGGAAATTGCCGCTATGCGCGGAGATGTGTTCCACCAAGGCGCTACTGGCTGGGGATGCAAACGTGATTGCCGATATTTATCGGGATCGTGTGGTGAATCGTGCTGCGGCGGGGATTTCGCTGGGCGCAGGTTATCAGCGTGCCACCTTGGGGCCGGCACCCGATATGGAAGGCAAGGCCAGTGCAACGGAGTAGGGCAAACTAACTCAAGTTTCGGAGTTCATCAGGGTTGAGGTCAGTGCTATCCGTAGCAACACGACTGTCGTGTCTGACAGCTTCCCCCTTTGTCAAAGGGGGATTCGCTGGCTTGCAAATTTGAACTCCGAAATTTGAGAAACTAAATATATGATGACAAAACCGCGCTGTCTATGCGGGGACTTCCCCGCATGACTAACGTTCGTCAATGGAGGTATCACATGTTATCGATCGTTAGAAAAATATACTGCTTCAACATCGCATTGGTATTGTTTGCTGTGCCAATTCCCTCGTTTGCAGACTGGGCGCTGGACAAGGGGCAATCTCAGCTTAATTTCGTGTCTATCAAGAAATCGGCTGTCGCCGAGATTCATGGCTTCAAGCAGATCGACGGCATGTTGTCGTCAGATGGGCGTTTTGAGCTGGAGCTCAAGCTCGCCAGTGTGGCGACCAATATTCCGATCCGCGATGAGCGGATGCGGGACATGCTTTTCGAGGTGGGCCAGTTCCCGCTTGCAAAAATCACTGGCGATGCTGATTTGACGCCGATCAAGGGGCTGCCGGTGGGTGGCATGGCCGACCTCGATGTCGAGGTCAATTTGACACTGCATGGAAAAAGCGCATCGATGAATAGTCGGCTACGCGTGGTCAGGCTCGATGGCAATAAGCTCTTGGTGAGTACGTTGCAGCCGATGATCGTCAATGCAGCTAAATTTGATCTGGCAGCTGGTATCGAAAAGCTAAGGGAAGTGGCAAAGTTGCCTGCGATCGCCAGCGCTGTACCGGTGACGTTCAGTATGGTGTTTTCGCCGTCTGCGGCAGACGCGCCGAAGGGGAAGTGATCTATGGGGTTACGACTTCTCATGCTATTGCTGCTATTGCTACCCGCGCAGCAGCTTGTCGCAGCGTCTGAGGCCGCTGCCAACGTGCCGATCTATTTTTCCAATCCGGGGGCTGAAGTATGGAATGCCGTGCGCCAGCGTGATGATCTGGTGTTGCCGGCACGAACCCAGGCGCCCCGCCCGGACGATGCTGTCCTGATCGATATTGAAGGCGAGAATTTCCGCCATTTTCGCGATGAAAAACTCACCCGCTACGGTGGTTGGGCGATGGCGGGGATTCTCATTCTGCTGGCGTTGTATCATCTGGTACATGGACCGGTGCGGATTGTTGATGGCGAAAGTGGCAGCCGTATCGAGCGGTTCAAACGATATGACCTGATTCTGCATTGGGTGTTGGCCGGTACATTTCTGATCCTCGCTGTCACTGGCCTGCTTTTTCTGTTTGGCAGGTTGGTCATTATTCCATGGTTGGGCATCGAGGCCTTCGGCCCGATTGCGTTGGCCGGCAAGTGGATACACAATCTGCTGGGCCCGCCATTCGCTGTTGTTCTGGTGCTCTTTTTTATTCGTTTTGTTGGCAAGAACCTGCCTCGCGCTGCCGATATTGTCTGGCTCGCTAAGTTGGGTGGCTTTCTTGGCAACTCACACCCTCCCGCCGGATTTTTCAATGCGGGCGAAAAAATTCTCTTCTGGTTGCTGATTGTAATTGGCGCGGGCATCAGTGTGTCAGGATTGGTGCTCGACTTTCCATTCGTCGTCGATTCGGCGCGCGAACCGCTGCGCCTTGCACAGGTCATACATGGGCTGACAACCGTTGCGTTGATGGCCGTGATTATTGGCCACATCTACCTTGGCAGCGTCGGCACCGAAGGTACGCTACAGAGCATGACGCGAGGAAATGTGGATACCAACTGGGCGAAAACTCACCATTCGTTATGGTATGAGGAGGTAAGCAGTCAGCAGGGTAAACCGGAAAAATCGGCTGATCCGGAAAAAAGCTGACCAGAGTTTCTTACCGGGTTGATAAGCGGGGAGCGCTTATCAACCCGCTTCCAAGTAACTCAAGTTTCGGGGTTCAGATATGCGGGTCAGGCACTTCTCCCCCTTTCGCAAAGCGGGTCAGGCACTTCCCCCCTTTCGCAAAGGGGGGTTAGGGGGGATTGGAACGGCCATGGGTTCGCAGAAAGCCCGTGGAAATCCCCCTCAATCCCCCTTTGACAAAGGGGGACGCTGTCAAACGAGGTAGCTATGTTTCTGCCAGTGGTGCCAATATCCACCCGGATGAACTCCGGAACTTGAGCAAGTAACTTCCCACCAAACCGTTCGCGTGGCGGCCTCGATTTCCCCCTTTGCCTGCCCGAGCATTGCGGGCCCAGTCGGGATCAGTCAGCAGGGGTGCTTCCAAGTAACTTCGCACCAAACCGGTAACTTGGCAACCACTGATACCCCCTTTGCCCGCCCGAGCATCGCAGGCGCAGCCGGGATCAGCCCGCAGGGGGCAGGCCATGGATGGCCTGCGTCGGCCGTCACGAAGGGACGTGTCGGCCGACCCCCGGCTGGGCCGAGAAGCGCAGGAAGCGGCTTTGGCATCCTGCGTCGCTCTAGCTCCTCCATCCCTGGAGTCGACAGCGGGAATCGGGGCGGCATTGATGTACAGGGATGTACTGAATGCTGCGATTGCAGGATGCAAGAGAGCAGCGCTTTGGTACCTTTTTGTTGCTGTTGACAAAAAGGTACTCGGGGCCGTGGCAAAAGGCCGAGGCGGAAGCACCACTGCTTGATTGGCCACGAAACAATGCCACCACGCTTTCCAAGTGCTGAGGCCAACAAACCTGATCTTCCACTTGTTGTCCTCACTATTTATATCAAGCAAGGTGGTATCGGTTTCGCGCTCATCAATACTACGATTCTTCCAACCTATCCTCGCATAGCGCGAGTTCCATTTTTTGCTCGTCCAAAAACCGGAACCCAAAAAAGGACGCCCCAACACACGCTTGATTTCGCTGCCGGGCACGCCTTCCGGGGTCAGCTTGAGCGGCTTCCTGCCGCGCAAGCTTCAACCGGCCATCCATGGCCGGTTGCCCCCTCCAGTCGCACCCGGCAGCGGCGCGTGTGAAGGGGAAAGAAAACCAAGTAGCCGGGTGGCTATTGAATGGCTGGCTCAGGTATCATTTCGTTACTTTTCGGTGTGTGCCCGCTACGCGGGCTGGGGCGCTAAGTAGTCAGGTGTTATGTCCCTTGAATAGCTCGTTTCAGACAAAGTGAAGTGGCTAGACTATCCCGGACACACAACCTCAAGTAACCTTGAGGCATAAACTGGAGAGTGTGTAGCGATGAGTAAGCAAAGCAAACCGCCGGAATATACTGCCGAGTTCAAGGAGTCCGCAGTCAAGCTGGCGACACAGAGCGACCAGCCAGTGGCCCGGACGGCAGAAGAGCTCGGCATCAACAAAAACACCCTATACAACTGGGTCGGGAAGTATCAGCAGTCGAAGCCCAAAGGCAGTGGCCGCGATGACGAGCATGTCTATGATGAACTCAAACGTTTGCGTCGTGAAAACAAGCGCTTGATGGAGGAGCGCGATATTCTAAAAAAGGCGGCGGCGTACTTCGCGAAGGAAAGCCTGTGAAGTACGCCTTTATCAAAGCCCATCAGGAACTGTTCACCGTGAGGCGGATGTGCGCACTTCTGGAAGTCTCTACCAGCGCCTACTACGACTGGATTAGGCGACCTGAGAGTGCACGCAAGGCCGAAGACCGATGTCTGTCTGAGAAGATAGTCAGCATCCACCGGGATAGCCGTGAAACCTATGGTGCGCGGCGTATTGTTCATGAGCTACGCGAAGATGGAGATGAAGTCAGCCGAGCCAGGGTAGGACGCCTGATGAAGGAGAAAGCATTGAAGGTCAAGAGTCGGCGCAAGTTCAAGGCGACCACCCGTTCAGATCATGGACGGCCGGTGGCGCCTAACCTGTTGGAACGACAGTTCGATGTTGCGACCCCCAATACTGTTTATGCGGGCGACATCACCTATATTCCAACCGCTGAAGGTTGGCTTTACCTGGCGGTGATGATCGACTTACATTCAAGAGCCGTCGTTGGCTGGGCCATGTCAGAGCGCATGACAGCAGACTTGGTTAATGACGCATTGATGATGGCGATCTCAAAGCGTCAACCTGCGTCCGGGTTGCTGGTTCATTCTGATCGAGGAAGCCAGTACGTATCCGACCTATATCAGAAATCACTGGCCGATCATGGCTTTGTCTGCAGCATGAGCCGGAAGGGAAACTGTTGGGAGTGCGAAGCCTACCCTTGGGTGCAATGCGCCGTCTGAGAGCTTCTTCCATACGCTCAAGACAGAACTAACCTTCCACCGCCGCTATGCGACGAGAGAGCAGGCCAAACAGGACATCTTTGAATACATCGAGGTGTTCTACAATCGAAAACGACGTCATTCAACAATCGGGTATCAGGCTCCTTTGGAGTACGAGCAGCAAGCCCAATCTGTTGCGTGATTTTTTGTCCGGAAAAGTCTTGCCATATCAAAGCGCCTCAAGACACATGCCGGCAAAACTGCTGGCGTTGAAAATCGACAATAAACTGCGCTATTTCTTCAGTATCGTTCAGGTTCAATAAAGGCAATTGACGTGGCAGCGTCAGGCTGGCATCTGCTGCAACGGCAATGATGTGCTGCATGCGTCCGCAGAGTAGCGGGCGGTTCAGTGAGGGGCGGTGGAGTTCTATTTTGGGGAATATTTCGCGCTTGAAGCCTTCGACCAGTATCAGGTCGAGGCGGGAAGGGTCGAGCATCGAGAGAAGGTCGGCCAGTGCGGGCGGTTCGTCCTGGTCGAATTCGGTCATCAGGGCGGCACGTTTGCTTGAGGCGACCAGCATCTGGTCAGCACCGGCATGGCGCAGTTCCCAGGAATCCTTGCCGGGCTGATCGACTTCAAAGCTGTGATGGGCGTGTTTGATGACGCCCACACGGATCTCTCGCGCCCGCAGCAGCGGCAGCAGTTGTTTCAGCAGGGTGGTTTTGCCGGTGCCTGACCAGGCGCATAACCCCAAGATCGGCAGTGGGCTTTGTATCATGGTGATTCGTTGTGTTGTGCTGGAATGGGCCGGGCTGGGGTGGATTGCTGCCCGGTTGCGGGTACCACGCTAGGATCGATGCCGAGCCTGCCGTTGTGCAGGCGCAGCCTGTCATGCATGAAGGTGGGAAAATGTTGCGGGTCGTGGGTTGCGATCAGCAGGCTGCGCTTTTCGTCGAGCAGGGCATCGAGCAGGTCGAGAGTTCTGGCGCGTGATCTGCTGTCGAGGTTGGCCGTGGGTTCGTCGAGTAACAGAAAGGGAACGCCGCGCAACCAGGCACGCGCTAGCGCCAGGCGTTGGCGCTCGCCGCCGGACAGACGAATGGCCTCACGCCGCGCCAAGTGCTCGATACCGGCCAGCGCCAGCGCCTTGTCCAGTTGCCACTCGCGCTGTTTGCGGCCCAGGCTGCGGGGCAGGGCCAGTTTGAGATTGCTCAGTACCGTGCCACGGAACAGATACGGGTGTTGATGCAAATAGGTGGTGCAACTGCGTAGCAGAGCTGCTGCCTTGCGTGGTGAGGTCGTTGGCGGTGTCAGCAGCTGGATGCTGTCGGCGGGCTGGAGCCCGGCAAGAATGCGCAGCAAGCTCGACTTTCCGGCGCCGTTGTCGCCACACAGCAAACGGCAACCGCCGGGATAGAGGTCCAGCGCCAGATGATCGAACAGCTGCTTGCGCTCGTATTGCAGCCGCAGATCACGTACTTGCAGGGTCTTCATGTCAGTAACTCCGGTTGCAGGCGGCTGCGGCCTTGCATCCAGTGCAAAGTGGTGTTGAGCGCAAAGGCCAGTATCAGCAGCACCAGACCCAGCGCAATGCCCTGTGCATAGGCGCCCTTGCTGGTTTCCAGCGCGATGGCGGTGGTGATATTGCGGGTATAGCCGAGAATATTGCCGCCCAGCATCATGGCAGCGCCAACCTCGGCGATGATCCGACCGAACGCCGCGATGACCGCTGCCAGCAAGACGTAGCGTACCTCGCCCATCAACACCCAGGCGGTGTGCTGCGGGCCATGTCCCAGGGTTCTGGCGGTCTCCCAGGCGCGGGGGTCGATTTCCTGCAGTGCGCTATAGGCCATGGAGACGATGATCGGCAGTGCCAACATGGTCTGGCCGGCGATCATGGCGCTTTGGGTGAACAGCAAACGCCACTCGCCGAGCGGTCCTGCCCGCGACAGCAGCAGGTAGAGCGTCAGCCCGACGACCACGGCGGGCACCGCCAGCAAGGTGTGAAACAGCGACAGCAAGAGGCGCCGCCCCGGAAAGCGCGCAAATGCCAGCAGCGCGGCAAGCAGCAGGCCGGGCGGTATGGCGATCAGCAGCGCGGTCAGTGAAACACGGAAGGATAGCCCGACGATTTCCCACAGCGCAGGGTCGCCGGACAGCAGGAGTTCGATGGCGTGCAGGCTGGCCTGGTTGAGTGATTCCATGATTCAAGGTCGGGCCAGCTGCATGGCGTCGGGGTGGAACAGTTGCTCGCCGCCCAGGCGGAAATTGGCAATTTGCTGTTGGCCGTCCTGCCCGGTCAGCCAGTCGATCAATGCCACTGCGCCACGGTGGTTGATGTCGGGGTAGCGTTTCGGGTTGACCGCGATCAGGCTGTAGGGGTTGTGCAACGTCTCGTCGCCACTGACGAGCGGCTGTAAAACCGATTGGCTGCGATAGGCCAGCCAGGTGCCGCGGTCGGTCAGGGTATAGGCATCGAGTTCGTTGGCCATTTGCAGCACTTTACCCATGCCCTGGCCCGCTTCACGATACCAGGCACCGGATGGCTGGATGCCGGCTGCTTGCCACAGCGCTCGCTCTTTCTTGTGGGTGCCCGAATCATCACCACGGGAAATGAATGTCGCGCCACGATTGGCAATCTGGCGCAGCGCCGTAGCGGCATCAGGCAGCTGTTTGATACCCGCGGGGTCGTCAGCGGGTCCGACAAGCAGAAAATCGTTGTGCATCACAGGCTGCCGGCGCAGGCCTGCCCCTTCGGCGATAAAGGCGCGCTCGGCGTTGGGCGCATGTACCAGCAACACATCGACATCGCCGTCACGCCCCATCCGTAACGCTTTGCCGGTGCCAACCGCAATCACATGAACGCGATAGCCTGTTTGGGCTTCAAATGCTGGCAGCAATGCTTGCAACAGGCCAGAATTTTCCGTGCTGGTTGTGGTGGCCAGGCGGACGATGGGCGCATCGTCGGCTGTGACAGGTGGCAGGACGAGTCCAAGGCAAAGCAGCAGCGTGACAACATATCGGTGCATGGCAACAAGCTCGAAATAACGATGGTGCAGAAAAGAATGCAAGGACGGTGCCAACCATTGCTGATCTGGTGCGGTTCTTGCATCAGCAGGGTAAAGCCAGTGTGGCGTGGCCTTTTCCACGCGCGGAATCACTTGAAATGCGCATGTCGAGAGGGTGGTGGTGGGTCAAAATGACCCACTTGTTGCTACGTTGGACTAGACTCAGAGGTGTTGTTGTCGGGTTTTTCTTTTCTCAAGTTTCGGAGTTCAGATTTGCACGTCAGCCAATTCCCCTTTCGCAAGGGGGGGCAGCCAATTCCCCCCTTTCGCAAAGGGGGGTTAGGGGGGATTGGAACGGCCATGTATTTGCAGCAAGCCTCTGAAAATCCCCCTCAATCCCCCTTTGACAAAGGGGGAGGCTGTCAGAAACGATAATAGTGTTGCTTCGGATAGCACCAGCAGCAACCGTAATGAATACTGAAGTTTGAGTTCTTTTTCTCGCGGCGCAACGCTTGAACCAGGCGTCAGCCCTGTGTGAACGCAGGAATTCAACACAAAATAAATCACCAATATTGAATATCTCAGGAACGGTTACACCATGAATACAAGCTCGGTAGCCCCTACTGCCCCCGACGCACTGTCTGCCAGTGACAATCCGGATGTGCCCATGAAACTGGAACCTGAATTGGCCTCGGTGCTCATTGTTGATGATGAGCCGGGTATGCGGCATTTTCTTAGCAAGGCGCTATGCAAGCGTTTCGGCATGGTGGAGGTAGCGGAAGACGCTGAAACCGCCGAGGCCTTGCGTCAGCGTTACCGTTTTGACGTGATCATCGCCGACATTCGCCTGCCGGGCTGTTCCGGGGTTGAATGGGTGCAGAAGGTTCGTGCCCAGGGCGCTGATACTGCGGTGATCTTCATTACCGCCAATGCCGATTTGAAAACCGCGATCGCCGCGTTGCGTGTCGGTGCCTTCGATTTTCTGCTCAAACCCTTTCGCACCGAGCAGCTGCTGGCAGCGGTGGAGCGGTGTCTGGCACACCAGCGTGTCGAGCGCGAAAACTATTTGTTACGGCGCGAGGTAGGCCAGATCGACGAGGCCGGCATGGTCGGGGTGAGCGAGGCAAGAAAAAACCTCTGCGAAATGCTCAAGCGCGTCGCGCCGATGAAATCCACCGTGCTGGTAGAAGGCGAGACCGGCACGGGCAAGGAGTTGGTGGCGCGGGCGATTCATCGCTGGAGTGGCCGCGAAGGCAGCTTCGTACCAATCAATTGTGGCGCGTTCACTGCCGACTTGCTGGAGTCGGAGTTGTTCGGGCATGTCAAAGGCGCTTTTACTGGTGCGCAGCAGGCGCGTGACGGTCTGTTCAGCTACGCCAATGGCGGCACGCTGTTTCTCGATGAAATCGGTGAGATGCCCCTGTCCATGCAGGCGCATTTGCTGCGTGTGATCGAGGAGCGCACCGTGCGCCCCGTTGGCTCCAATCGGGAAGTCCCGGTGGACGTGCGGATCGTCGCCGCGACCAATCGAGATCTGGCGAAAGAAGTGGCTGCCGGACGTTTCCGCGAGGATCTCTACTACCGCTTGAATGTGCTCACGTTACACCTGCCTGCACTGCGCGACTGCCAGGAAGATATTCCACCGCTGGTATCGCATTTCGTCGAGATGCTGTCGCGGGAAATGGGGATCACACCCCCCGAGGTGCGCGAAGCGGATCTGTTGCGGCTGATGAATTACGACTGGCCCGGCAATGTGCGCGAGCTGCGTAACGTCATCGAGCGCTGCCTGTTGCTGAACACCGGGCCGGGACAGTGTATTTCTGGCGTCGCTGCCCATCGCGCCAGCGCAGAAGACGACGACATGACGCTGGCAGCAGTCGAGCGCCGCCACATATTGCATGTGCTCACGCTGGAAAAGGGCAACAAGTCGGCGGCGGCGCGACGCCTGGGGATTGCGCGCAAAACCCTGGAGCGCAAGTTGAAGGAGTGGGGCGAAATGCAGGCAGCCGCCAAGCAGTGATGCAGCGGCGATTTTTGTGGGAGGCAACGGCGTGGGATTGATTCAGCCAGCCATCGACGCCATTCGTTCGCGCCTGCGGCGCAAGCTGCTGGCGCTGGTGCTGTTTCCCATTTTGCTGATCGTCCCGGTCGCCTTGCTGTTGTCGCTGTGGTGGGGGACGCGCTTTACCTACGATCAACTGTTTTTCAAGGTCACGACGGACCTTTCCGTGGCGCATGATGTGTTCCAGCGGGTGCGCCACGATTACCTCTCGCGGCTGGCGTTGCTGGGTGAGAGCTATGCTTTCCGCTCGGCGCTGGGGGAGGGAGACCCTCAGGCCGTGCGCCAACAGCTGGCACGCCTTGAGCAAAATGCGGGCTTTTCCTGGCTGTGGCTGACGGATTCCTCGGGGCAACGCTGGGGGGACGGTAACGATCGCGTCAGCCGGCCATCGCCGCTGCGCTCGGCGGCAGCGCAGGGTGAGGCGGTGAGTGGTGTGGAGATCTTCAGTGCCGAGGATTTACGCGCGATTTCCGAACAACTGGCCAGCACGGTCCGTCTGCCGTTGCTGGAAACTCCGCGCGCCAGGCCGACCACGCGGCAGGTGGAAGATCGGGGCATGATGATTCGTGTCATCTACCCCTTGCGGGACGAGGATGGCAAGGTGCTGGCGTTGCTCGATGGTGGTGTGTTGCTGAATCGCAATTTCGACTTTGTCGATGGCATTCGCGATCTGGTCTATGGCGAAGGGAGCCTGCTCGAAGGCAGTCTCGGCACGGTCACGGTTTTTCTCGATGATGTGCGGATCTCCACCAATGTGCCACTGCGTGCGGGGGAGCGGGCGCTTGGTACCCGGGTATCCGACCAGGTGCGCACCCAGGTGCTCGATGAAGGGCGTCACTGGATCGACCGCGCATTCGTCGTCAACGACTGGTATATCTCCGGTTACGAGCCCATCGTCGATTCGCGCGGAAAGCGGGTGGGCATCCTGTACGCCGGTTATCTCGAAGCGCCCTATCGGCGTGCGCTGTTTGGCGGCTTGGCACTGTTGATCGGCTTGTTTATCGTGTTGATGCTGCTGGCTTCTTCGCTGGCGGTCTGGGGTGCGCGCAGCATATTCCGGCCGGTGGAAGCGATCAGCCAGGTGGTGGCCGCCACCCGCCGGGGCGAACAGCGGCGTATCGGTGCGATTGCCTCGCAAGATGAGCTGGGTGAACTGGCGCGGCAGTTCGATGCCATGCTCGATCTGTTGCAGCAGCAGCACCAGCGGATCGAACAGGCTGCCAATGAACTGGAGCACAAGGTCGAAGAGCGAACGGCCGAGTTACGACGCAGCAATGAAGAGCTGCGTCAGACCATTCAGGTGTTGCGGCGCACCCGTCAGCAACTGGTGGTGGCCGAAAAGCTCGCCGCGCTGGGCGAACTCACTGCTGGGGTGGCGCATGAAATCAACAACCCCACCGCGGTGATGCTGGGCAATCTGGAAAACATCATCGAAGAACTGGGTGATGCCGCAGCGCCGGTGCGTGAAGATCTCGACCTGGTGATCGAGCAGGTCTATCGCATTCAGGATATCGTCAACCGCCTGCTGCAATATGCCCGCCCGGATGCTTACGCCGGCTACCTCAGTTACGTCGATGTCAATGAGCAGGTGCAAGCCTGTCTGCGCCTGGTCGAACATCTGCACAAGCAGCAGCAATTCGATATTCAGCTCAATCTGCAAGCCTCGGCCGGCATTGAAATCAACGTGCAGGAATTGCAACAGGTACTGGTCAACCTGCTCGTCAATGCGATTCATGCCCTGCCGGAAACCAATGGCGTGGTGCGCGTCTGCACCCGTGACTGGGAGCAGCGGGGGGTTGTTGTGGAAGTGCAAGACAATGGTCACGGCATCCCGCCGGAAAAACTCGATCAGGTATTCAACCCGTTTTTCACCACCAAAGCCCAAGGCGAGGGCACCGGCCTGGGGCTGTCCGTCAGCTATGGGCTGGTGCGCCGTTATGGTGGCTTGATCACCGTCGATTCCGCAGAAGGCGCAGGCACCACCTTTGCCGTGTATCTGCTAGCCGTACCAGAATTTCACGAGGATGAAGAGATGCTGGTGGAACAGTTGGCAGCGGTGGTGGAAGAGGGCGATGCCTGAAAAGGCACTAGTTCATCACGGTTGAGGTCAGCGCTATGCGTAGCAACACGAAGATCACGTCTGACGGCTTCCCCCTTTGTGAAAGGGGGTTTGAGGGGGATTTTAAGGGGCTTGCTGCGAACCCATGGTTGTTCCAATCCCCCCCCCTAACCCGAATGGCACTTACCTAAGCGAACAAAGCATTAAAATCAATCAGTTAGCAATGGCTTGGCGATTGTAAAGTTATTGGGTTAGTCGCAAAGTGCAGCCGCAGAATAGGCAAGACGAGCTAGTGATGCTTCCTTGAGCAGGGCATAGGCACCGAAACACCAACGGAATTCTCAAAATCCGCCAATTACCACCGTCAAAAAGTGTGAATTGGTATGAGAAAACCGTCACATGGCTTGGTAAGCTGACCCAGCCCGTCTGTAAGCGACAGCGCATCCCAGTTCAAGCGTGGATATGCGTCACTATGACATCTATCTACGGCTGATGACGTATATCAACGGCCAGGCGAGATATTGTGATCTGTCGAAATCCGCTGTGGATGTGGGATGAGGCAGGGTGCGGGCGAAGATGCGGATGTAGGGTTATACGTCCCATTGACGTGTTTAAACACGTCAATGGGACGTCTGCTAACTGTTATATTTAAAAGCGAGGTGACATGGATCAAAATCAAATAAATCAGGTTAAGGCCGTCATTGAAACATATTATTCGTTAGATATCGAAAAACTGATAGCGGATGCATATAAAGACCAAAAGGATTTGGCAGCTGTAAAAATTGGAGAGTTCTCTGCAATTGAATTGGTAGAATCTTTAAATAAAGTTTTTGTTCAATTTAAAGAAGAATTAAATACTACTTACGCAAAATCACTGCCATTTCAATATAATTTTCAAAATGAATTTGGCAGTGGTAATTTACATTCTGACCTAAATCAAATAATTGAATATATTCAAGGCAATCAGTTTTCGAATATCCCGCCTTATTTAAACAGAATAATTCATTATCAAGCGATTAACGGATTCTGGGAAAAATCCAAACGAAAATATTTCAGCCCGAAAGATAGAAGCTTCGCAAAAGAAGCTGAAAGAATAGACATAGTATCAAAGCATTTGGAGTCTTTGCTTGGTGAATCCAGCAATTTCTTTGCGTCACTAACGCAAAAAGAAGAAGAGCTGGATAATTTTATAAAGCAAAAGAAATCTCATCTTTCAGAAATTGAATCCCTACTTGTAGCTGCTAGACAACATGCAAGCGAAATAAATGAGCTTAATTCTAAATCGGCAACATTAACTGAGAAAATATCAGTGCTGTCTGAAACAAGCGCCGAGAAAGAGGAATCTATTAGTGAGTTACTAGCGACAATAAATAAGCAGCAATCTGAAAGTAAAAACTCAAGTTTCGGAGTTCACTTTCAGCGCATCCCCCCTATAAGGCATTGAAATAGCAACAAAAAAGGCCTTGCGCGTGATAAAATGTTGATTCTCAAATCCCAACATCAAAATCACGGAAGGCCC
>JALSHZ010000006.1 GCA_026981985.1 Gammaproteobacteria bacterium
GTTTGCCTATATCCGCCATGTGCTGCGGCATATTACTGGGGCTGATACGGCGGAGAAACTGGACGCCTTGTTGCCATGGAATGCAAGTCAGGGGATTTTGCAAGGGGGCTGATTCTTTGGCGCTTACGGTTCCTGCGTCCTGCCCTGCTTTGGTTTCCGCCAGCAGAAGACCGCTTTTTTCGGTGGATATATCTCGCATCGACGTATATTAACGCTGGGCTCTACTGTCAGCTCCGTTGTGTTTCACTCGCGACAGCTGGCAGTGGGAGGGAGAGAATGGCGGCGATTGCGACGAAGAGTGCGGAAATCCAAAGACAGCCCGCCAAGCCGAAGAGTTGGTAGCCAAGGCCGGAGAGGACGGTGCCGGTTAGTCGGCCTCCGGCGTTGGCCATGTAGTAGAAACCGACGCTCATTGATACCTTGTCGTGATGGGCATAGGCGAGGATGAGGTAGGAGTGCACGGCGGAGTTGATGGCGAAGGCTACGCCAAAAATCATTAAGCCGATGGTGACGACGGTTGCCGGGTTCCAGCCCTGCCCCATTGCCAGTGCAATACCGGCCGGAATAGTCGCGAGGGCGATTGCCAGGATCAGCGCTGTGCGCCCACCCGGCTGGTGGCCTCGTATCAGCTTGGGTGCGCTGGCCTGTACGAAGCCGTAGCCAATCACCCAGAGTGCAAGGAAGCTGCCGGTTTCGGTAAAGCTCCAGTCGAGCCGATCGTAGAGGAAGACCGGCAGCGCGACGACGAACCAGACATCCCGTGCGCCGAACAAGAAGAATCTGGCGGCCGATAGCCAGTTGATGGCGGCGACGTTCGAGAATACCTGGCTGAATTTATGCTTTACCTTCGACTGCCCGAGGTTCTCACGCAGCAATACCCAGGTCGCGATCAATACCAGGAAAAGGCCCCCGGCAAGTATCATCAGCGCTGCTCTGAACCCTGCCAGGTCGAGCAGAAATGCGCCGAGAAAAAACCCGGCTCCTTTGAGTGCATTTTTCGAGCCGGTCAGTATGGCCACCCATTTGAACAGTTTCGACTCGCCGCCCTGTTTGACCAGTGTTTTTACGCTGGCCTTGGCAGACATTTTATTCAGGTCTTTGGCGATTCCCGAAAGGGCTTGCGCCGCCATGACATAGGCGACTGAAAGCCATGACTCAGGCACGGTCAGCATCATCAGGGCGAACACCTGTAGCGCCATGCCGATGTGCATGGTTACGTTCAGGCCGAGCCGCGTTCCCAGCCAACCGCCAACGAGGTTGGTGACTATGCCGAAAAATTCGTAAAACAAAAACAGCATAGCCACTTCCAGCGGCGAATAGCCAAGCAGGTGGAAATAGAGTACCACCAGCATGCGGATGGCCCCGTCGGTGAGGGTGAACGCCCAATAACCGGCGGTGATGACAAGGTAGCTTCGGGTGGCATTGTCCATGATCAGAGCGTGGCGGCCACTTTCGCCGCCAGTTCCATCATGCGGTTCACGTAACCCCATTCGTTGTCGTACCAGATCAGCACTTTTAACTGGGTATCGTCGATCACCATCGTGGACTGCGCATCGACGATACCGGAGCGTGGGTCGTCCTTGAAATCGACCGAGACGAGTGGTCGCTCTTCATACCCCAGAATTCCTTCGAGCTCCCCCTCCGCTGCCGTTTTGAATAAGGCATTGACCTCCGCGATCGTTACCGGGCGTGAGGTTTCGACCACCAGATCGGTGAGCGATGCATTGAGCAATGGCACACGCACCGCCATGCCGTTCAGTTTGCCCTTGAGTTGCGGAAATATCTGGACAATGGCCTTGGCTGATCCGGAAGTGGTCGGGATGAGTGACTGGCCACAAGCGCGGGCCCGGCGCAGATCCTTATGCCCTTTGTCGACAATGGTCTGGGTGTTGGTAATGTCATGGATGGTCGTCATGCACCCATGTTCGATGCCGATTTGTTCGTACAGCACCTTGATGACAGGGGCTAGACAATTGGTGGTGCAGGACGCAGCCGTTAGCAGATGGTGGAAGTCGGGGTCATACAGGTCGTCGTTGACGCCATAGACGATATTGAGCGCCCCGTCGACCGGTGCGGCGACGATGACCTTTTTCACTCCTTGATCAAAGTAGGCTTGCAGTTGATCAACACTGCGGTAGACACCGGTCGCCTCGATAACGATATCGCAGTCAGACCAGTCGGTAGCGACGATCGGGACATTGCTGCTGTAAGCGATGCGGCGATCTTCAACCAGCAAGGCGTCATCGTTCGCGTGGCAGTCTGCCGGCCATACACCGTGGATCGAATCGAACTTCAGCAGATGGGCCGCGGTCGCCGCATCGCCACTGATTTCGTTGATCCGGACAAATTCAAATTCCGGGTTGTTCCAGCCGGCACGAAAACCAAGACGACCCATGCGCCCGAAGCCATTGATGCCAATTGTTGTCGCCATAATCCTGACCCTGCAGAAATAGAGGTGGTTGCAGGATTATTGCGCCTTCGCTGGCTCGGCGCCAGCGGATGATATGCATCAACGTCGAGCCAAATAGCGCCGCCGCCTATTCGACGGTCACGCTCTTGGCGAGGTTTCGCGGCTGATCGACATCGGTGCCTTTCAGTACGGCCGTGTGGTAGGACAGCAGTTGCAGATAGACGACATTGACGATCGGCGCGACGACGCTGGGTGCCGGCTCGATTTCGACAACACGGATGTTCTCGGAATCATCGTCGAAATTGCTGACATCATCGGCGAAAACATAAAGAAGCCCGCCACGTGCTCGTACCTCTTCGAGGTTTGATCGCAGTTTTTCCAACAGGTCGTTGCTGGGTGCCACAGTGACGACCGGCATGTTTTCATCCACCAGCGCCAACGGCCCGTGTTTCAGCTCACCAGCCGGGTAGGCCTCGGCGTGGATATAGGAGATTTCCTTGAGCTTCAATGCACCTTCCAGGGCGATCGGGTATTCGACACCCCTACCCAGAAACAGTGCGTGTTCCTTGTCGAGGAATTCGTTACACAGCTCTTCGATTTCGGCATCGCGGTTGAGGGCAAGTTCGATGAGATTTGGCAGGTTGTTCAGTGCGGTGACGATTTCCGCTTCCTGCTCAGCGGCCATGCCGTGATGCTTGCCAACCGCAACCACCAGCAGCATCAGTGCCACCAGCTGGGTGGTAAATGCCTTGGTGGAAGCGACACCAATCTCAGGCCCGGCGTGGGTCATGAGCATGAGGTCGGATTCACGCACCAGCGAACTTTCGGGTACGTTGCATACGGCCAATGTGCCAAGATAGCCCCGCTCCTTGGCTTGCATCAGCGCCGCCAGGGTATCGGCAGTCTCGCCAGATTGCGAAATGGTGACAAACAGGCAGTTATCGGGAACCACCGGGTTACGATAACGAAATTCGCTGGCAACCTCTATGTTGCAAGGAATGCCGGTAAACGATTCGAACCAGTAGCGGGCGCACATTCCGGCGTGATAGCTGGTTCCACAGGCAACGATCTGGATTGTCTTCACCCGTTCAAACAACTCACCGGCGTTGTTACCGAATACGCTGTCGAGCACGGAGTTGTCGGTCACCCTGCCCTGCAGCGTCTCGCTGACGGCCTTGGGTTGCTCGTAGATTTCCTTGAGCATGTAGTGTTTGAACTTGCCACGCTCGACGCTGCTGTCACTCTGAACGGAGGTCTTCGCTTCACGCTCGACGGGGATCAGCTCGCTGTCGAACAGCTCGATCTTGTCGCGCGTGATGCGGCCGAGGTCGCCATTTTCCAGGTAGATAAAGCGATGCGTGACCGGCAATAGCGCTTGTACATCTGACGCAATGAAGTTCTCGGCGATTCCCAGGCCCACGACCAACGGACTGCCTTCACGGGCGATGACCATGCTCGCCGGATCGTCGCGGCAGATAACACCGAGTGCATAGGCTCCCTTGAAATCGCGAATTGCCTTGGCGACAGCTTCGAGCAGATCGCCGGTTTCATCGTAGTAACGGGTGATCTGATGAACAATCACCTCGGTATCAGTTTCCGAAGTGAAGACGTAGCCCTGTGCCTTCTGCTGTTCCCGTAGCTCCTCGAAATTCTCGATAATGCCGTTATGCACGATCGCAATCTTGTCGTTACAAATATGCGGGTGGGCATTGTTCTCCGATGGGACACCATGTGTCGCCCAACGTGTGTGCGCAATACCCAATCCGCCTGGCAGTGGCTGCTCGGCCAACGCCGCTTCCAGCTCGGCAACTTTCCCGAGACGGCGATGCCGGGTGATTTCGTGATCCGAGGTGACGACGGCCAGACCGGCCGAGTCATAACCACGGTATTCCAGGCGCTTCAGGCCCTCGATCAGAATCGGATAGACATCCCTCTGTGCTACACCCCCAACGATTCCGCACATATCACTTTTCTCCTTTTACCGGTCTTTTCCAGCCGATGATGTTGATCTGTTTAGCCCTGGTTAGCGTCAGCGTGTGCTGAGGCGCTTCTCTTGTAATGGTCGAACCGGCGCCGATCGTGGCGCCTTCATTAATCTTGACGGGCGCTACCAGTGCGCTGTTGGAACCAATGAAGGCATTGTCCCCAATCTCGGTGAGATGCTTGTTGGCGCCATCGTAGTTACAGGTAATGGTGCCAGCACCGATATTCACATTCTCACCAATCACCGCATCGCCGACGTAGCTGAGGTGATTGATTTTGCTGCCCTTCCCTACGCTAGCCTTTTTGGTCTCCACGAAATTGCCGACCTTCGCCCCCTGCTTCAGATCGGTAGCCGGCCTCAGGCGTGCAAACGGCCCGATATTACAGTCGGCAGCAACGCTCGAGTCCTCGATGATGCAGTTGTCGAGAATGGTCGCGTTGTCACCGATCGTCGAGTTGATGATGTGGCAGTTGGCACCAATGGTGACGTTGTCACCGATCGATACCCTGCCCTCGAAAATACAATTGATATCGATACTCACATCCATGCCGACCTGCTCGATCTCACCACGCAGATCAAAACGGCTTGCATCAGCCAGGGTCACGCCCTGTTCCATCAGCAACTGCGCGGCGCGCTGCTGGAACACGCGCTCCAGCGCATTGAGCTGAAGCTTGTCGTTGATGCCACTGACCTCACTTTCGCTGGCCGCGACCATGCCATGTACCACACCACCCGCAGCGACACAGGCTTCGATGCAGTCGGTTAGATAGTACTCCCCCTGGGCGTTTTCGTTCCTGAGTCCCGCAAGATAGCTGGCAAGATCGTCACGGGTAGCACAGAGAATGCCGGTGTTCCCTTCGCTGATGGTGAGTTCTTCAGCCGTGGCATCTTTCTGCTCAACGATGCGCTGGACGCTGCCATCATTGCCCCGGACGATGCGACCATAGCCAGCGGGGTTGGAGAGCTCCACCGACAGCAAGGCCATCTGGCCCGGGCGTACCGCAGCAGTCAACGATTCAAGGGTTCGCGCAGTAATCAATGGCACATCGCCATAGAGAACGAGAACATTGGCAGCGCTAACGCTCGGCATAGCAACCTGTACGGCGTGTCCGGTGCCCAGCTGTTCTTGCTGCAACACCCATTTGATATCCGCATCGTCGATTTCAGCCTGGAGCTGGTCGGCGCCATGACCAGCGACGACAATCACCTCTTTGGGATTTAGCTTACGTGCGGTATCGATGACATGCTTTACCAATGGCTTGCCTGCCAGCGGGTGAAGCACTTTCGGCAAACGGGATCGCATCCGTGTGCCCTTGCCTGCGGCAAGAATAATGACTGCCAGATCCATGTGGGTCCTACTTGTAAATTGAGAGTTTGAATAGCCGACTATCACGCGCCGAGGCCTGTCTCCGAGCAATAGCGCCGTTGTGAACCGTCCGTTTTCACCTATTCGGTTTTTTCGCCAGTTCAGTACTGCGACCCGGTGAGAAATCCGGGCTAGATGAATGCCAATACGCAGCCATATATCTATCGACCTTCCGACCGCTTGATAGTTTCAGGCAGACAGTCATTGCTAACGCAGATCGGTCACCGGATTAACTGGTCAGGTAAAAAAGCCGGGAAAACACGGCGATTGTAACTTGTCCAGGCGAAAAAAAAGGCAGCCCAAGGCTGCCTTTTTTAACCCGTTCACAGATTGTGTTCAGGTTACTGTCGATTTGTGCGCTAACGCGCTTTCTTACGAATCTTCTCAAGCATTTGCAGCTGAGCCATCGCTTCGAGTAACTCCGATTTTGCCTTGGCAAATTCGATCGTATCCTCCTGGCTCTGCATTGCTTCTTCGGCACGCGCCTTGGCTTCGAGCGCCCTGGCCTCGTCCAGATCCTGAGCTCTGATGCCGGTATCCGCCAGCACGGTGACGACATGGGGCTGAACTTCGACCATGCCGCCACTGACAAAGATCGACGTCTCCTCACCCGACATCTTTACCCTGACCTCACCGGGCTTGAGCCGACTGATCAGCGGTGTATGTCGAGGCAACACCCCGATCTCTCCCAGTTCAGCAGGAATAAAGACTTCTTCAGCAGTACCGGAGAAGATTTCGCCTTCCGCACTGACAACATCGACATGCATGGTCATGGCCATAATTCGCCGCCTCTTTCGTTAGGACATCGACTTGGCTTTTTCGACAACCTCATCGATCGTGCCAACCATATAGAAAGCCTGCTCGGGCAGGTCGTCATATTCTCCATCGACGATGGCCTTGAAACCGGCAACCGTGTCCTTGATGGAGACGTACTTGCCGGGCGCGCCGGTGAACACTTCAGCAACAAAGAATGGCTGTGACAGGAAGCGCTGAACCTTCCGTGCGCGAGCCACAACCAGCTTGTCCTCTTCCGACAGCTCATCCATGCCAAGAATCGCGATGATGTCTTTGAGCTCTTTGTAACGCTGCAAGGTATTCTGTACCGCCCGCGCCACGTTGTAGTGCTCTTCACCAACGACTTGCGCATCGAGTTGGCGTGAAGTGGAATCAAGCGGGTCTACCGCCGGGTAGATACCCAGTTCGGCTATCTGCCGCGACAATACCAACGTCGCATCTAGGTGGGCAAATGTCGTGGCTGGAGACGGGTCGGTAAGATCGTCGGCAGGTACATAAACCGCCTGGAACGAGGTGATCGATCCGGTTTTGGTCGAGGTGATCCGTTCCTGCAACGCGCCCATTTCTTCCGCCAGCGTCGGCTGGTAGCCTACCGCAGATGGCATCCGACCCAACAGGGCCGATACCTCGGTACCCGCAAGCGTATAGCGATAGATGTTGTCGATAAACATCAGAACATCACGACCTTCGTCGCGGAAGTATTCCGCCATTGTCAGACCAGTCAGCGCGACACGCAGGCGGTTGCCTGGCGGTTCGTTCATCTGCCCATACACCAGCGCAACCTTGTCGAGTACGCCGGCTTCGCTCATTTCATGGTAGAAGTCGTTGCCTTCACGCGTACGCTCACCAACGCCGGCGAAAACCGACAGGCCTTCCTGCTGTACCGCGATGTTGTTAATCAATTCCATCAGCGTCACGGTCTTACCAACACCCGCACCGCCAAAGAGACCAACCTTGCCGCCCTTGGCGATCGGCATGATCAAATCGATGACCTTGATGCCGGTCTCAAGCAACTCGACTGAGGCAGCCTGTTCGTCATAGCTCGGTGGGTCACGATGAATGGGCATCAAGCGCTCGGCATCGACCTCTCCCGCCTCGTCCACAGGCCGACCGAGCACATCCATGACGCGCCCCAGTGTTCCCTGACCAACGGGTACGGATATGGGTGCCCCGGTACTCGCCACGGCCATGCCGCGTCGTAAGCCATCGGTTGTTCCCATGGCAATGGTACGTACGACGCCGTCTCCCAACTGCTGCTGAACTTCAAAAATCAGCTCACCGTCGTCCAGTTTCAGGGCGTCATATACTTTTGGTACTTCGGAACGTGGGAATTCAACATCCACGACCGCGCCGATGATTTCGATGATGTTTCCAGAACTCATGAAGTGTTCCTCTTGACTAATCTTAATTCGTTAAATTCCGCAGCCTTAGCCGATAGCAGCCGCGCCACTGACGATCTCGGAAATCTCTTGGGTGATCGCGGCCTGGCGCGCCTTGTTGTATATCAACTTCAACTCGTCGATCATGTCACCAGCGTTATCGGTGGCAGCTTTCATTGCCACCATACGGGCGGACATTTCACAGGCAATGTTTTCAACCACACCCTGATAGACCAGCGACTCGACATAGCGCATCAGCAAGCCATCGAGTACTTCCTTCGAATCCGGCTCGTAGATGTAATCCCAGTGATGCTTGAGTTCATCTTCATCGGACGGCTCCACGGGAATCAACTTACTTACCCGCGGCTGCTGCGTCATCGAGTTGACGAACTCATTCTCTACAAGGTAGAGGCGGTCGATACTGCCATCATAGAAGCTGTCGAGCATAACTTTCACGGTGCCGATCAGGGTATCAAGATGGGGTGTATCGCCCAGATGTGAAACACTGGAAGCGATATTGCCGATGCGTTTGAAAAATGCTTCCGCCTTGGCGCCAATCAGGCACAGATCGATCGGAATATCCTGCTCATGCCATGTTTCCATCGAATTCATGGCTTCCTTGAACAGGTTGATATTGAGCCCGCCACACAAACCACGATCAGTGGAGATAACAATATACCCCACCCGTTTGACCTCGCGCTCCTGCAGGAACGGATGTTTGTACTCAGGATGCGCCATGGCCAGATGACTGATGACGTTGCGCATTTTCTGCGCATAAGGCTTGGTCGCGTCCATGCGTTCCTTGGCCCGACGCATTTTGCTCGCGGCCACCATCTCCATGGCCTTGGTGATCTTCTGAGTATTGGTGATACTCTTGATCTGTGTGCGTATCTCTTTACCAACTGCCATGATCGGCCTCGCTTACCAGGTATTGTTGGCTTTGAAATCTTCCAACGCCTTTTTCATCTCGGCTTCGATTTCATCGTTGAAGTCGCCATTCTCATTGATCTTCGCCAACAGATCGGAATAATCCGAATTCAGATAGCTCAGCATCGCTGCTTCAAAATCGACCACCTTGGTCGCATCGACGTCATCGAGAAAACCCTCGTTGGCCGCATACAGCGAGAACGCGATCTCCGCCACGCTCATGGGTGAGAACTGATGCTGCTTCATCAACTCGGTAACGCGCTTACCGCGTTCGAGCTGCTGCCGGGTCGCGTCATCGAGATCAGAGGCAAACTGGGAGAATGCCGCCAACTCTCGATATTGAGCCAGGGTGAGACGTACACCACCACCGAGCTTTTTGATGATCTTGGTCTGTGCCGCGCCACCAACACGCGATACCGACAGACCGGCGTCGATCGCTGGCCGAATACCGGAGTTGAATAGGTCAGTATCAAGGAAGATCTGACCATCAGTGATCGAGATGACGTTAGTCGGTACGAAGGCGGAGACGTCACCAGCCTGGGTCTCGATGATCGGAAATGCGGTCAGTGATCCAGTCTGCCCTTTTACCTCGCCGTTGGTGAATTTTTCAACATACTCGGCATTGACACGCGAAGCACGCTCCAACAAGCGCGAATGGAGATAGAAAACATCACCAGGATAGGCTTCACGACCAGGGGGGCGACGCAACAACAATGATACTTGGCGATACGCCCAGGCCTGCTTGGTGAGATCATCGTAAATGATCAAGGCATCTTCACCACGATCGCGGAAATATTCGCCCATGGTGCAGCCAGCATAGGGAGCGATGTACTGCATCGCGGCCGATTCAGCAGCGTTTGCTGCGACGACGATGGTGTGCTCCATGGCGCCAAACTCTTCGAGCTTGCGCACGGTATTGGCAACGGTCGATGCTTTCTGGCCAACAGCAACATAGATACATTTGATGCCGGTGCCCTTCTGGTTGATGATCGCGTCGATGGCCACCGCCGATTTTCCAGTCTGGCGGTCACCAATGATCAACTCGCGCTGACCACGGCCAACCGGCACCATCGCATCGATGGCTTTCAGACCTGTCTGCACCGGTTGATCGACCGACTTCCGTTCGATAACGCCCGGTGCCATTCTTTCAATCGCATCGAAGCCGTCATTGTCGATCGGACCCTTGCCATCGATCGGATTGCCGAGCGCGTCAACAACACGTCCAAGCAAGCCCCGACCCACCGGGACTTCGAGAATACGCCCGGTACATTTGGCGGTATCGCCCTCGGTGATGTGCTTGTAGTCACCCAGAATCACGGCACCAACCGAATCACGCTCCAGGTTGAGCGCCATACCATAGGTTTCGCCGGGAAATTCGATCATCTCGCCGGACATGACGTCGGCAAGCCCGTGGATGCGTACGATACCGTCAGTCACACTGACGACGGTGCCTTCGGTGCGCGCTTCGGCGGCCGATTCGAAATCGGCAATGCGCTTTTTGATGAGTTCGCTGATTTCAGCGGGATTCAATTGCATGGTTTCAATTCCTCTTAGCGAGTCAGGGCTGCATTCAGCTTCTCGATTCGGCCTTTCAGGGACCCGTCGATGACCAGATCGCCGGCACGAATCACGGCGCCACCGAGCAGGCTATTGTCAACGTGGCTAGTGATCTTTACCTCACGCCCAAGACGTTTCTGCAACGCCTTTTCCAGCGTGATCCGCTGCTCCTTACTCAATCGATGGGCCGAATAGACTTCGGCTGCGACAGTGCCTTGCGCATCGGCGCGCAGCTTATCGTAGAACAGCGACAGCTCCGGCAAAATCACGATACGACCGTTTTCAGCCAACAGCTTGATCAGGTTTTTGCCTTGATCATCGATATCATCGCCACATGCGGTGATGAACAGATCAGCCACTTCCTGTTTCGTCAACTTCGGGTCGACAACCAAGTCGTGAAACTCGGGATCCAGCGCAACAGCAGCCATAAACTGGAGCTGCTTCGACCAGTCGGCCATCGCTTTTTCCGAATCTGCAAGTTCCAAGATCGCCTTGGCATAAGGACGCGCAGCGGTTACCAGATCAGACATGGTTTATCTCCGTCAGATTTGCGAGGCCAACTCGTCCAGTACCTTGCTGTGGACGGAGGAATCGACTTCCTTGCCCAGGATCTTCTCGACACCCTGCAGGGCAATCGCAGACACATCCTTACGCAAGTCTTCTCGCGCCTTGGCGACTTCACGTTCGATCTCGGCTTCTGCAGCGACTTTCAGGCGTTCGCCTTCCTCGCGGGCAGCGTTCTTCGCCTCATCGATGATTTCACTGCTGCGGCGCTGGGCCTGGGCAATAATCTCGGCAGCTTGCTGCTTGGCTTCGGCGAGTGCTTCCTTGGCCCGCTCCTGAGCTAGCTCTTGCTCGTGGGCACCCCGCTCGGCGGCAGCAAGCCCTTCGGCAATACGCGCCCTTCTGTCTTCGAGCATGTTGATCATGGGTTCCCAAAGCACAGCTTTGATAAACCAGATCAGCGCTGCGAAAACCAGCATCTGACCAATCAGTGTTGCTGTAATGTTCACGGCAACCTCCGCGTTAGGTTAACTGGATGGCTGATGCCAGTGGATCAGCCGCCAATGGCTGCCTTGGCAGCACCGACAAACGGATTTGCGAAGATGAACCACATGGCAATACCCAGAACGATCATTGGAAAGGCTTCCATCAGACCGCCTGTGAACAGCATCTGACCAGTCAGCTGGGGACGCATTTCCGGTTGGCGTGCGATGCCTTCCATGAATTTAGAACAGATCAGGCCCCAACCCAGGGCAGAACCCAGACCGGCCGCAGCCAGGATGATACCAACACCCAGTGCGGTGTATGCGTAGATAGTAGCGAGTTCAGCAGGACTCATTAGCTAGTCTCCTTTAGTAAAAAATAAACGTCAGAATTAAAAACTGTTAGTGCTCTTCCTGATGCGCCAGTCCCAGATAGACGATTGTCAAGAGCATAAAGATGAATGCTTGTAGCGTGATGACCAAAATATGGAAGATCGCCCACAGCACACCGAGCAACACTTGTGCCGGCAACACCATGTATGAGAACGATAGCAGTGCGATCAGCAAAAACAGTAACTCGCCGGCGAACATGTTTCCGAACAGTCGCAGTGCCAGGCTGACGGGCTTTGCCAGTTCCTCAATGGTCGTCATGACAATGTTCACCGGTATCAGGAACTTGCCAAATGGGTGAAAGAGGTATTGCTTAGCATAACCCACAAACCCTTTTACCTTGATGTTGTAGTAGACAATCATTGCGAACACTACGATGGCAAGACCGAAAGTCGTATCGAGGTTCGTGGTGGGCACGACTTTCATATAGACATTATGTGGATCGGCACCAAACAGCCCCGCCACCCAGGCTGTAAAACCAGGTATCAGATCAACGGGAACGAGATCCATCGCGTTCATCAAAAAGACCCAGACAAAAATTGTCAAGCCAATCGGCCCAATATAGGGGTTGCTCCCAGGAAAAATATCCTTCACCTGCTGGTTGACGAATTCGACAATCGCTTCAACCAGATTCTGAAACGGACCAGGCTTGTCGGGATCGAGATTCTTGCCCACATACCATGCACCCCAGGCAAACAGCCCGGCGAGGAAGACACTCCACAGAAAAGTGTCCAGGAAAAAAGCGCCGAAATCGACAATCGACGACGGTTTGTGGGTTTCCGGGTCACAGCCTATGCACCAATTGGTCAGGTGATGCTGGATATATTGAACCGGATGGGCAGAAATCGGATCAGCGGAGGTACTCACGTATCTTTTCCAGTTTATTTTAAAGTCCGAATCAGGGTTGCCGCCGGCCAAAAAAGTAGGCGATCTGCGCAAGCCCGAATGTCAACAACAGCGGCTGTGGCGTCAGTTGCAGCGCCTGCAGCCCGACCCCAAGCGCCACGAGCACGAACACGAAACGCTGCACGGCATTGAAATAAATCGCGTAGATGCCACGCGTGACATCTTCTTCTGCCATCTCGCCGGCGAGCTCTACTTTTCGGCCCAGCCAGATCGTGTTGACCAGCGCGATGCCGCCGCCATAAAGTGCCGCAACAACAGCATCGTTGCCGTACCAATACCATGCCAGCGTAGCCGCCAGAAGAACAAGGGCAACCTGAATACCAAACAGGCGTTTCATGCTGGCGCCGGCCTCCCGGAAGCAGTGTCACACGTCTTACAAAACGGCAGAACCACCTACACTAATGCGTAATTAATATAGAAAGGTCACCGGGTTAGTTTGCCAGTAACGGCGCAACAGAAAATCGCCAATCGCGTCGTATATTGGACGGCAAAGTATAGACACCAACAACCACCGGGTCAATAAAAAAAGTTATATGCAAATAGCCTGTGCTTATCGGGGTTTTGCAGCCCACCCTGCTGTTACTGTGGATATAATTATTGCTATTCAATCAATACCAAAGACACGATCACTCGGCAATCGACGAATATTGATCCTCACCCGGATTTCTCCTCAGAGTATGTGCTCCAATATGCCGTCCAACTCATCCAGGTTATTGTAGGACACCGTGATCTTCCCTTGACCCTTGCTATTGTATTGAATTTTCACCGGTGCGCCGAGCTTGTCGGCCAAGTTGTTTTCCAGTCGCACAACATCCGGGGAACGCTCCGCTTTTGCGGGCTTCGGTTTACCCTGCTCTTCAGCCTTCAACTTACGAATGTAGCGTTCAGTTTCCCGTACCGACAGTCCCTTGGCGATAATATGGCGCGCTGCGGCTACCTGGGTTTGCCCCGCCACTGCGAGCAGGGCGCGCGCATGCCCCATTTCCAATTGACCCTCGTCGAGCATTTCCTTGACACCATCTTCGAGGTCGAGCAGACGCAGCAGATTGGTCACGGCGGTGCGCGAACGCCCAACTGAGTCAGCCGTCTGTTGATGCGTCAGGCCGAATTCGTCGATCAGTCGTTGTAGTGCCTGAGACTCTTCCAGAGGATTGAGATTTTCGCGCTGAATATTTTCGATCAACGCCATTGCCGCGGCGGCCTGATCGGGGACGTCTTTGATAATGGCGGGAATCTCATGCATGCCGGCCATTTGTGCGGCACGCCAGCGACGCTCCCCCGCGATCAGTTCGTAGCCATCCGAAATGGGGCGAACAACGATTGGCTGTACCAGACCCTGGGTGCGAATCGACTCTGCCAGTTCTTCGAGGCTTTCCTGACGAATATGGATCCTGGGCTGATATTGGCCACGCTGAATTTTGTCGACTGGCAGCTTCGACAATTCAGCGTCCGCGATATCTTTCTTGTCGTTTCGATAACCCGAGCTGAGCAGGGCGTCTAGACCCCGACCGAGACCGGCTTTCCTTCTAGCCATGGCTTTCCACTCCGCTAGTGATATTGGCGCCACCGCTGATTCGGCGCAATACCTCGCCCGCGAGCGTCAGGTAGGCCTTGGCGCCAGTGGAGTTTCGATCATAGTACAAAATGGGTGCGCCATGACTAGGTGCTTCGGCCAGACGAATGTTGCGCGGCACAATAGTATTGAACACCTTGTCGCTGAAATGTGATTCCAGTTGAGCTGACACATCCCGCGCCAGATTGTTGCGGGGATCATACATAGTGCGCAACAGACCGAATATTTCTACCTCCGGATTGACTGAGCTTTTTATCTCGCCAATGGTGTCCAATAGCGCGCTCAACCCCTCTAACGCGTAGTATTCACACTGCATCGGGATGACGATGCCTTTGGCCGCCACCATCGCGTTGACGGTCAGCATGTTCAGGGATGGCGGACAATCGATAAAGACAAAATCGTACTCCCCTGTCACGCTCTCCAGCGCCCGACGCAGCTTGTATTCACGCCCAAACATCGATGTCAGCTTTACTTCGGCAACGGTGAGATCAGCATTGGCGGGTAACAGGTCGAAATGCCACTCCTCCAGTGGCACGACGACATCGGTGATCGCCGCGTCCCCAAGCAGTACATCACAGGTGGTCTGTTCGAGATCGTGCTTGTCGACACCGCAACCCATGGTGGCATTGCCTTGCGGGTCAATGTCGATCAGCAACACACGCCGCTTGGTCGCCGCCAATGATGCGGAGAGATTGACGCTCGTCGTCGTTTTGCCGACGCCGCCTTTCTGATTGGTGACTGCGAAAACCTGGGTCATGGGACTGCCGTAATCGTGATCAAATGACGTTCCGCCGCCAGGCCTGGAACCCGCAGCGGAACCACAGTGTACTCGAAATTTACCGGCAACGCGCTCAATTCCTTTTCCGGCAACTTACCCTTCATGGCCAGCAAACGTCCGCCGTGAGCCAGTGCTGGCGCGGTCTGCAACGCGAACTCGACCGTGCTGGTGAAGGCCCGGCTAATGATGAGATCAAAGCGATTGGCAGGGCGGAATGCTTGGGCGCGTCCCTGTTCCACGTTGACATTAGCAAGCCCGAGGGTGGTCACCGCATGGCGCATGAAACGTACCCGTTTGGCCGCTGCATCGAGCAGCGTGAAGCTGATCGTGGGATTGAAGATGGCCAGAGGAATGCCAGGCAGACCGGCGCCAGAACCGACATCCAGCACGGTTTGCGCCGGTGGCAGATGGGGATGAACTGTCAAACTATCGAGCAGGTGGTGGCTTACCATCTGCGCGGGATCGCTGATTGCGGTGAGGTTGTCTACCCGATTCCACTTCTCGATCAAACCGATATACGCCAGGGCTTGCGCCTGCTGAGCGGGCGTCGAAGCTATGCCTAGTGCGTCCAGGCCAATATTCAGGATCGTCTGCAACGACATTGTCAGGCGGACTTTTTCTGCTTCCGAGAGGCTATTTTTTTCAGGTGCACCATCAACAAGGAAAGGGCCGCCGGCGTGACACCCGGTATCCGGCTTGCCTGTCCAATGGTCTCGGGGCGATGCTCGGTCAGTTTCTGTCGTACCTCATGCGATAGACCGACGACATCGGCATAGTCGATCGTATCGGGCAAAGCGGTTTTCTCCTGACCCTGTAGCTTGGCGATTTCCTCCCGCTGGCGGGCGATGTACCCGGAATACTTCACCTGTATTTCGACCTGCTCAGCTACCACCGGATCGGTTACGGGGGGACCGGCGGCCGCGACCGACATGAGTGCATCATAGGTCATATCCGGGCGCCGCAGCAGCTCTTCGAGACGGTACTCCCGCGTTGGTTCAGCGCCGGGCAGGGCAGCCAGCTCGGCGTCGCTGAGACGCGCAGGATGAAGCCAGGTATCGTGCAGGCGACTCAGCTCCTGTTCCACCGCCTCGCGTTTGGCATTGAACAGGGCCCACTGTTCGTCTCCCACCAGGCCGAGGCGACGCCCGGTTTCGGTCAGGCGCAGATCAGCATTGTCCTCGCGCAGCAGCAGTCGATGTTCGGCGCGACTGGTAAACATGCGATAGGGTTCGAGCGTTCCCTGGGTAATCAGATCGTCTACCATGACGCCGATATAGGCTTCATCCCGGGCCGGGCTCCAGCTTTCCTTGCCTTGTACCTGCAACGCAGCATTGATACCGGCGAGCAAGCCCTGGGCCGCCGCTTCCTCATAGCCGGTCGTGCCATTGATCTGGCCAGCGAAGAACAGGCCAGGCACAAAGCGGGTCTCCAATGTGTTGCGCAAGTCTCGGGGATCAAAAAAGTCGTATTCGATAGCGTAGCCGGGTCGGGTGATAAACGCGTTTTCGAAGCCTTTTATCGAGCGCACGAAGGCATACTGCACATCGAAAGGCAGGGAGGTGGAAATACCGTTGGGATAGACCTCGTTCGAGGTCAGGCCTTCGGGTTCGATGAAGATCTGATGACTCTCCTTGCCCGCGAAACGCACGATCTTGTCCTCTATCGATGGGCAATAGCGCGGGCCAACGCCTTCGATGACACCGCTGTACATGGGCGAGCGATCCAGACCCTCCATGATCAATTCATGCGTCTGCACGTTGGTGTGTGTGATATGGCAGACCATCTGCCGGGGATGGTCGTCATGACTACCACGCAACGAGAAAACCGGGCGCGGCTCATCGCCCGGCTGGGTTTCGAGCATTGAGAAATCGATGGATCGGGCATCGATGCGCGGCGGCGTTCCCGTCTTCAGCCGGCTGACACGGAATGGCATCTCCCGCAAGCGTTGGGCAAGCGCAATGGCCGGCGGATCACCGGCACGACCGCCACGATGCTGACTCTCACCAATATGAATTAGTCCGTCGAGAAAGGTGCCGACCGTCAGGACCACGGCATTGGCTGCAAATTCCAGCCCCATCTGGGTACGCACACCGGCAACCCGGTCGCCGTCCATCAGCAGGTCATCGACAGCCTGCTGGAACAGCTTCAGATTTGGCTCGTTCTCGACGAACCCGCGGATCGCCGCCTTGTAGAGTACACGGTCGGCCTGGGCACGGGTCGCCCGCACCGCCGGGCCCTTGCGTCGGTTTAGCATGCGAAAATGGATGCCCGCCCGGTCGGCGGCACGTGCCATGACACCACCGAGTGCGTCGATCTCCTTCACCAGATGCCCCTTGCCAATGCCACCTATGGCCGGGTTACAGCTCATCTGGCCAATGGTTTCTATGTTGTGGGTCAGCAGCAAGGTGCTGGCGCCGCTGCGCGCGCTGGCCAATGCGGCTTCGACACCGGCATGGCCACCGCCAACAACAATGACATCAAAACTTTCCGGGTACTTCATTCAATCGGCACAGTAGCAAATAGTAGTTGGATTACGTTTAACCCTTTTCTCTGCGCAATACAACTGCAACGCGGCTGCATAACCCGGCTACTTGCCGATACAGAAAGACGAAAATATCTCACCGAGCAAGTCATCGGAGGTAAAACGTCCAGTGATTTGTCCCAGCTGGGCCTGCGCCTGACGCAACTCCTCGGCCATCAGTTCACCGGCCTGGTAGTCGACCAGTTGGCGACGGGCACGTTGCAATGCCTGCAATGTCTCCTCGAGGGCGCGAAGATGCCGGCGCCGGGCAGTAAACAAGCCTTCAGTACCCGCTTCGTAGCCGACCGCGGCTTCCAGCTTGGCACGCAGGGCATCAATACCAATGCCGGATTTGGCGGACAAGTAGACCGTGTCATCGGTAACACCCGGTTCATGCCCGGTACGGTCAATCTTGTTGTAGACACGGATGACCGGGAGGCGGGCAGGGAGCTGGTCGAGAATCTGCTGATCGGCGGCAACAAAGCCGGTTTCATCGTCGATCAGCAGCAACACCAGATCAGCGCGCTCGATTTCCGCCCAGGCACGGCGAATCCCTTCACGTTCAACCGGGTCTTCGCTGTTGCGAAGACCGGCGGTGTCGATCACATGCACCGGCATGCCGTCGAGCTGAATCTGCTCCTTCAACACATCGCGTGTGGTACCGGCGATGTCGGTCACGATGGCGGCTTCACGCCCCGCCAGCTGGTTGAGCAGACTGGACTTACCGGCATTCGGTTGACCGGCTATCACCAGATGGAGCCCTTCCCTCAACAGCGTGCCTTGAGCTGCTTTTCGAAATACCTCCTGAAGTTGATCGAGCAGGGCATCGAGACGGCTAAGAGACTCACCGTCGGCAAGGAAATCGATCTCTTCCTCGGGAAAGTCGAGCGCCGCTTCGACATACATGCGCAGTCCAACGAGGTCGTCCAGAATGCTATCTATCACGCGGGAGAAGTCTCCCTGTAACGAGCGCAACGCAGAGCGCGCGGCCTGTTCCGAACCTGAATCGATAAGGTCGGCTATCGCTTCCGCCTGCGTCAGATCGAGCTTGTCATTGAGAAAGGCACGTTCGGAAAATTCTCCGGGGTGGGCGGGCCGGGCGCCCAGTTCCAGACAGCGTGACAGCAGCATGTCCATCAATACCGGCCCACCGTGGCCCTGAAGTTCGAGTACATCTTCACCAGTGAAAGAGTGGGGGCCGGGGAAGAAGAGCGCTATGCCCTCATCGAGTGGCTCACCGGCGGCATCGAGGAACCGCTGGTAACTGGCATAGCGCGGAGCAGGGCAGGTGCCCAGCATCGCTTTGGCAATGGATTCCACCAGCGGACCGGAAACACGAACGATGCCGACGCCACCCCGGCCACGCGGCGTTGCGACGGCGGCGATGGTATCGGCAGGCGCGTTCACCTGCGTGCTTTTTCGGCCTCCTGTTCGATGCCGCGCGTAATGTACCACTGCTGGGCAATCGAAAGGACATTGTTGACGACCCAGTACAGCACCAAGCCTGACGGAAAAAAGGCGAAGAAGACCGTGAACACGATTGGCATGGTCATCATGACCTTTTGCATCATTGGATCAGGCTGTGGCGGGTTCAGCTTGTTTTGTAAAAACATGCTGATTCCCATCAGCAGCGGCAACACGTAGTAGGGATCTTTCAGTGACAGATCCTTGATCCATAGAATCCATGGTGCCTGACGCAGCTCCACACTCTCCTGCAAGACCCAAAATAGGGCGATAAACACCGGGATCTGAATCAGGATCGGTAAACAGCCACCTAGCGGATTGATTTTCTCAGTCTTGTACAGCTCCATCATCGCCTGTTGCTGGCGCTGCTTGTCGTCTGGATAGCGTTCCTTGATCGAGGCCAGCTTGGGCGCGACCTTTTTCATCTTTGCCATAGAGCGGTAGCTCGTCGCAGACAACTTGAAGAAGGCAAGCTTGATGAGAATGGTCAGTAGAATGATCGCCCAGCCCCAGTTGCCGACAACCGCATGAATCTTGTCGAGCATCCAGAATAGCGGCTTTGCGAAGATGGTGAAGATGCCATAATCCGAAGTCAGCTCCAGCCCAGGGTAGAGTTTCTCCAACTCCTTTTGCAGCTTCGGGCCAACGTAAACACGCGCGCCGAGCTCACCGCTTTGGCCTGCCGGTATTGACACAGAGGGAGAACGCATACCGACCAGATAGGCAGTCTGACCAGCATCATGGATGACCTTGGAATAGAGTTGATTGTCCATTTCCGTACTCTGTGGCATCCAGGCGGAAATGAAGTAGTGCTGTAAAATCGCGACCCAACCGCTCTTTACGGTCATATCGAGCGGCTCTTCCTCCATATCATCAAACGGCAGTTTGTGGTATGCCTCACCGTCATAGTACGCCGCACCATTATAGGATTGGGCACCGAACATCCCTGCCTGGGGTTTCGGTGGGCCATGCCGCAACTGCATATAAGCACCGGCCGACCAGTCGGTTGCGGATTGATTTTCTACCTTGTAATCGACATCCACATAGAATTTGCCGCGGGTGAAGGTGTAGGCCTTGGTCACCTTGACGCCATCTTCGCCGACCCAGGTCAACGGCACGAGCAGTTTTTCTGCCCCATCGGCCAGTACATAGCTGGAATTTTCCGCAACGAACTGTGCATGGTGGGTGGGTGCGCGTTTATTGACATCGACGCCGTCGATGCGGTCATGGATCAGACCGGACTGTGCGATATAGGGGGGTGGATCAGCATGCAACAGCTGAAAGGGTTCGTCCTTACGCTCAAGACTGACCGGGTAGGTAGGCAATTTGACATCAACGAGATCGCCACCTTTGGTGCTGATTTTAAGATCCAACACATCGGTGACGACATGAATGGTCGCACCAACATCGAAAGTCGCGGCCTGGTTCTGTTGTGAGATCGCAGCTGGCTCTGCACCGGGTGCGGCTGCCGTGGGCAGATCTTTCCCACTCTCTGAAGTGACGGCGCTTGGTGCCTGCGCCTGTTGCGTTGTGGCCTGCTCGGTTGGCGCTGGCGCGTGATCCTGCATCCAGGCCTGCCAGATCATGAATCCCAGAAAGGCTAGGGTGATAAGAAGTAGCGAGCGTTGACTTTCCATTAACGTGCACTCAAGTGTGGTTGCGCCTGGGTCGGACGCCTGGATCGGCCATCATACATGGGTTGCTGCGGTCGCCGCGGTGCCATCAAGATATGCCTTGCGGATGCGGCGCCACTGTTTCTGGAGATCCTGCGCCAAAGCCTTGCGATCCACCTGTTTCGCTGGACGGGCAATAACGACGAGATCAACCGCAGGCAAGTCGTTGAGCGACGTTCTGAAAGATTCGCGAATAATGCGCTTCATCAGATTTCGGTCGACACTGCGACGAATCTTCTTCTTGCCAATGACCATGCCCAGACGCGCATGTCCGAACGAATTGGGGCGCGCCAACACTGTCAAGGTCGCAGCACCGAAGGGTTTCGCATCACCGAAGACTTGGCCAAACTCTCGCTTGTGCAGCAACCGGACGGTGCGCGGAAACCGTGCCTTCTGGTACTCAGGCAGAGAGTTTGGCTCGGCCTTTGGCGCGGCGAGCTCGCAATACCCGGCGACCACCGACGGTACTCATGCGGGCACGAAAGCCATGGGTTCTCTTACGGCGAATGTTACTGGGTTGAAATGTTCTTTTCATAAGCTTGGTACCTGGGCGCGGGTTTGACCTTGAATCATGATGTTGCTTCGCTCCGGTGACTACCTACGCTGTCGCCATGCCAGACGATAAGGAGGGTCACAGGGCGCGCGAGACTACCGATTGTCCTCTTGTTTGTCAATCGCACTCAGCAATCGCACTCAGCAAT
>JALSHZ010000007.1 GCA_026981985.1 Gammaproteobacteria bacterium
CAATCGCACTCAGCAATCGCACTCAGCAATGCTGTCCGTTGGCTCGTTCACATGACCGGCATCGTAGTTTATGATCAGGCGGCTCAGCCTCAAACAACTCCCGGCGTTTTCCTGGTCTTCAATGAACAAGCTTTGGCAGCAATGCACCGACCGTCTCGAATCCGATCTAAGTGAACAGGAGATCAATACCTGGATCAGACCGCTGCAAGCGGTCGAAGGCAATGGGGAACTGTTGCTTCTTGCACCTAATCGCTTTGTACTGGATTGGGTAAAAGACAATTTCTCCAAAAAAATCAATAAGTTAGTTATTGATATTAGCGGTAACCCAGGCTTTCGGGTCAACTTGGGTGTCGGCACAGAAGCGATTCCCTCCGTCGATACCCAAGCACAAGCCCGTCCTTCCACGGTTTCATCCCAGGATTTTTCCGATCGTCCGCGTCCGGCGCCGGCATCGGCACGATTCACCAATAACCTGAATAATAACTTTACCTTCGATAATTTTGTTCAGGGGAAATCTAACCAGCTGGCTAGGGCTGCGGCACAGCAGGTGGCACAGCAGCCAGGTGAAGCGTACAACCCATTGTTCATTTACGGTGGCGTTGGTCTCGGCAAGACCCACTTGATGCACGCCATCGGCAACCAGATCTTGGCACACAACGGCGATGCTCGAGTCGTCTATCTTCACTCGGAGCGCTTCGTCGACGACATGGTCAAGGCGCTGCAAACCAACAGAATCGACGAGTTCAAGCGGCACTATCGTTCGCTCAATGCACTGCTGATCGACGACATTCAGTTTTTTGCCGGCAAGGACCGCTCTCAAGAGGAGTTTTTCCATACCTTCAATGCCTTGCTTGAAGATCAACAGCAGGTAATCATGACCTCGGATCGCTACCCAAAAGAGGTAGACGGACTCGAAGAGCGCTTGAAATCGCGCTTTGGCTGGGGTCTTACCGTCGCCATCGAGCCGCCAGAACTGGAAACACGGGTCGCCATCCTCAACAACAAGGCAGAACAAAGCGGGCTCGAATTGCCGCAGGAGGTCTCGTTCTTTATCGCAAAACGGATACGCTCCAATATTCGTGAACTCGAAGGTGCGCTGCGACGCGTCATCGCCCACACGCAGTTCACTGGCCAGCCGATCACCATAGACTCTGTGCGGGATGCGCTGCATGATCTGCTCGCACTGCAGGAAAAGCTCGTCACCGTCGATAACATCAAGAAAACCGTGGCGGCTTACTTCAATATCAGTGTCGCAGACCTGGAGTCGGCCAAACGCAGCCGCTCTATTGCCCGGCCACGGCAGATCGCCATGGCGCTCGCGAAGGAGCTGACTAGCCATAGTTTGCCGGAGATCGGCGACAAGTTTGGCGGTCGCGACCATACCACGGTAATTCACGCTTGTAAGAAGGTAGCTGAACTCAAGAGCAGTGATCGACGCATTGATGAAGACTACGCCAACCTTCAGCGGACGCTATCGAATTGATAAGCGTGAAGGCGATCACAAGGCCAACGATAGACGGTCGCGTTTCCAGGATAGGCTGTGCACAAGCCTGTGGATAAGTCGTTCACGGAAAAAGGGGCGCAAAACGCGCAATAGTTATCCACAGGCTGTCGACAGACTTAGGGGTATCGAATACAGGGTTTAGGTAAGCGAAAATATAGACTTAACTTATTGATATAAAAAGTATAAAGATGGTTATCCACAGAAGAAGGCTGAGCTAATAATAATAAACAATGATATATAGATATTTATCTTGTTTAATTAGAGCAACACAAAACAGTGGATAAAAGCTAGATTCGGGAATTCACACGCGCCAACATGGTTGATGTTGGCGTTACATAGACAGAGTTGAACAATGAAACTGCTCATACAGAGAAACGACTTGCTTGGCCCGCTACAGAAGGTCATCGGTGCCATCGAAAAGCGGCAGACAATGCCCATGCTTGGCAACGTGCTTGTCGAAACCAGTAACGGTAAAGTCAGCTTCACCGCGACAGATATGGAAATTATGCTGCGCGCCGATGTTGAATATCCCGAAGCAACACAACCTGAAGCGGCGGCAATACCGGCGCGGAAATTGCTCGATATCTGCAAGGCAGTGCCGGAAAGCAGTACGATTTCACTGGTTGCAGACAACGAAACGGGTGTATTGCGCGCAGACAATAGTCGCTTTACGCTCGTCTGTTTACCGGCCGACGAGTATCCGACAATAGAGCATGCAGCGAGCAGCGCGGCCGTGGTACTTCCGGCAGACGTATTGAGGGAGTTACTTGAGAAAACATCCTTCGCAATGGCCAACCAGGACGTCCGTTACTACCTCAACGGACTAATGCTGGAGATATATCCACGCGGGATAAGAGCCGTGGCAACCGATGGGCATCGGTTGGCACTATGCCAGATCGAGATGGAGATCGGCGAACTCGAAAAGGCAGAGCAGGTGATTGTGCCGCGAAAAGGGGTGCTTGAACTGCAACGCTTGCTGGCTGAGGAAAGTGGCGATGTTTCGCTTTTGCTCGGTGCAAAACATGTTCGGGTCGTCACTCCGAATGGTGAGTTTGTTTCAAAGTTGATTGATGGAAAGTTTCCTGATTATCAAAGAGTGATCCCGGAAGACGCCAGCAACCGTTTAACCATTTCCCGTAAAGGCTTCCGTGAATCGTTGCAGCGAGCCGCCATTCTGTCGAACGAGAAATATCGTGGTATCAGACTTGTGATGACACCGAACTTATTGACGCTAGAGGCGCACAATTCGGAACAGGAGGAGGCAGAGGAGACGCTTTCTATAGACTATGATGGTGCGGAACTCTCGATCGGTTTCAATGTTCAATATCTTCTCGATGTCACGAACGTAATGAAAGGTAGCGAAATATCGCTTGCCCTGAAAGATTCGAATTCGAGTGTGCTACTGACGGACCCTGATGACCCATCAGCGCAGTATGTGATAATGCCCATGCGCCTGTAACGATGGATTTGCTAGCCCGCATTCCTCACCGGATTGACGAGCCCTCGCTTGTCCTTTGAATTCACAGGCGGTTTTGTTCAGGCCGCTAGCGGCATCCTGCCTCACGCCGGCACTTGTACCTCCCTATACATCGTCGGAAATACACATTGTTATTCCGCTCCTTCACGAAAAACCTTGTGAATCCAAAGCCGGGCGCGATGATTTGCATGGATGCACAAATGCAGCGCAGACAGGAGTCGGGAGCTGCCATCTCTCCACCCGGTGAGAAATTCGGGCTGGCGCCGAGTAATTCGGTGTTGCGCCTTGCCGCGAAAACCAGCGAGCCTCGGACGGGGTTGGTTGAGAATCCCTCACATGTCAGCCGTTTCTCTGGGCAACGCAGCGACAAGTTCAAGTTCGGGCGAGACGTTCATGCGTCGATCATTATTTGCCATCGGTTCGACAGACACAGATTGTTGCCTCCCGCCCCCGTTTCGTTGAGATAGTACTCGTTTGATTCTTTCGCGTCTCAAAGTGAACCAGTTACGGAACCTTCAAAAGGTAGACGTGACATTGTCTCCAACACTCAATGTCTTCTATGGACGTAATGGGGCAGGGAAAACGAGTGTGCTTGAAGCGGTGCATTTTCTCTCCCAGGCCCGATCATTCAAGGCACGAAATCCGCGGCAGCTGATCAGTCACGATGCAGACGGTTTTATCGTGACTGGGGAAGTGAACAGGGCCGGTAGCATTGTTCGCGTTGGGGTAGCGCGCAAGAAAGGGGCGACAGAAGCGCGCATCAACGCAAAAAAAGTCGCTCGACCGAGCGCGCTAGCGGAGTGCTTGCCGGTGCAACTGATTCATCCTGGTAGTTTTTCATTGCTTGTCGGCCCGCGATCAGAGAAGCGGGCTTACCTTGATTGGGGGGCGTTTTATCGGGAGCCTGGGTTTCGCGATCAATGGTCTGTATTTCAAAAGGCACTCAAACAACGAAATTCGGCGATCAGATCTAAGATGGCTTCTGATCTCATCTGTTGCTGGGATAGGCAGTTAGCGAAGGCGGGTGAAACTATCTCACTGTTTCGTCAGCAGTATATCGATAAGGTGGTCGAAGAGGTGCCAGCGCTAATGGCTATGTTTGCCAGCGATACAAGGCTCAGTGTTCACTACGCTCAGGGATGGCCATCAGGTAAGCCGCTCGCTGATCATTTGCGTGACACCTTGCAAGCAGACATCGCACGAGGGTTTACCGCGGCGGGTCCGCAGCGAGGTGGGTTTGATGTTCGCTTCAATGGCCACCCAATTGGTGAAGTGGGATCCAGGGGGCAGGTAAAACTCGCTACGATAGTATTCAAGCTCGCTCAGCTCAGGGTTTTTCTAGATAGCGTACAGGGGGAGGGTCAGTGTCTGTTGCTTCTCGACGACTTAGATTCAGAGCTCGATAGTGGAAGTCTCGCTCGATTTCTTGAGGTTGTTTCGTCTTTAGGAGTTCAGACACTCCTTACGACACTCAATCCTGACCGTATTCAGGGGAGTGTCTCTGGTGATTTAGCGCTGTTTCACGTGGAACATGGCGTAGTCAAACAGGTGCTATAATTCAGGCTACGTTTCACGTGGAACATTTTCCAGGAAGATATGCATGACTGATAAACAGCCAACTTACGATTCAACGAACATCAAGGTACTCAAGGGATTAGAGGCTGTACGTAAGCGGCCGGGGATGTATATCGGTGATACTGATGATGGCACCGGCTTACACCACATGGTGTTCGAAGTCGTTGATAATGCGATCGACGAAGCGTTGGCTGGCTACTGTAGTGAGATACAGGTCAGGATTCACAATGATAACTCTATCAGCGTATCCGATGACGGTCGTGGCATACCTGTTGATATCCATGAGGAAGAGGGGGTTTCGGCCGCGGAAGTGATAATGACCGTGCTGCATGCAGGCGGTAAGTTTGACGATAACTCCTACAAGGTTTCGGGAGGCCTGCACGGTGTCGGAGTGTCGGTGGTGAATGCATTGTCAGAGTATTTGAAGCTAACGATCTACCGCGATCACAAAACCCATTTTCAAAGCTATTCAAACGGTGAGCCCGATGAACCAATGAAAGTTGTTGGGGACACGGACAAGACTGGCACAAAGGTTCATTTCAAACCCAATGCCGATATATTTGCGATCACCGAATACAACTACGATATTCTTGCCAACCGCCTCAGAGAGTTGTCGTTTCTCAATTCCGGCGTTCGGATCGTACTCACCGACGATCGTAGCGGGAAGACCGAAACCTTTGAATACGAGGGTGGCATTTCGGCTTTTGTCAGCCACTTGAACCGGAAAAAGACACCGTTGCACCCGCATGTGATTTCGATCGCCTCCGAGAAGGATGGCGTTACCGTCGAGGCTGCGCTGCAGTGGAACGATTCCTATCAGGAGAATATCTACTGCTTCACCAACAATATCCCCCAGCGTGACGGCGGCACACACTTGGCGGGTTTCCGTGCGGGTTTGACACGGACAATCAACCAATATCTGGAAAAGGAAGGCATTCTCAAGAAAAGTAAGGTGCATACCACCGGCGATGACATGCGAGAAGGGTTGACGGCAATCGTCTCTGTTAAGGTTCCCGATCCCAAATTTTCCTCGCAAACAAAGGAAAAATTGGTGTCTTCTGAGGTGAAAGGTATCGTTGAATCGGGGCTTGCTGAGAAGTTGTCCGACTTCCTGATAGAGCATCCAGCGGATGCAAAAGCTATCACCGCCAAGATTGTCGAGGCGGCTAGGGCGCGGGAGGCGGCACGAAAAGCCCGGGAAATGACCCGACGCAAGGGCGCGCTGGATATTGCCGGTTTGCCCGGTAAGCTCGCCGACTGCCAGGAGAAGGATCCCGCAAAATCCGAAATCTACCTGGTGGAGGGTGATTCAGCCGGTGGTTCGGCCAAGCAGGGCAGGGATCGCCGGACGCAGGCGATACTGCCGCTGAAGGGGAAGATCCTCAATGTAGAGAAGGCGCGTTTCGACAAGATGCTCTCCTCCGCCGAGGTTGGGACGCTGATAACGGCGCTGGGATGCGGTATAGGCAAGGAAGAATACGATCCCGATAAGCTTCGCTATCACCGCATCATCATCATGACGGATGCCGACGTGGATGGATCGCACATCCGCACACTGCTGCTGACATTCTTCTATCGGCAGATGCCGGAGTTGATCGACCGTGGCCATATCTATATCGCGCAGCCACCATTGTACAAGCTCAAGAAAGGCAAACAGGAGCAGTACGTCAAGGACGATGCCGAGCTCAATAGCCGCCTGCTGGCCATCGCACTCGATGGCGCGAAGCTGCATATCAATCCTGACTCGCCGCCGATCAGTGATGAGGCGCTCGAAGATTTGGCGCGGCGTTACTTGATGGTCGTATCGACAAACGCGCGTCTGGCCAAACGCTTTCCAGCGGAAGTCTTGCATCAGATGATCTTCGTGCCTGCCCCACGGACTGAAGATCTTGATGATGAAAATATTCTTACCGACTGGTTCGAGCGGGCTACCGGAGAGATACAAACGGGTGATTCTGGCTCGCCAGTGAGCTACCAGGTGAGATCCCACAAGAACGATGAAGGCGAAGCAGAAATCCTGCTGGAGCGATTCGAGCATGGTACCAGCCACAATTATCTGTTCGATAGCTCGCTGCTCAAAAGCAATGAGTTTAAGTATCTGATCGATTTGTCACAACGCCTCGATGGCTTGCTCGAACCGGGTGCCTTCGTGCAGCGCGGTGAGCGCAAACACGAGGTGAAGCGCTTCGATGAGGTCATGGACTGGCTCGGCAAGGAATCCCGCAAAGGCCTGGCCATCCAGCGTTACAAGGGGCTGGGTGAAATGAACCCTGAACAGCTTTGGGAAACAACCATGAACCCAGAAACGCGGCGTCTGCTCCAGGTTAGAATTGAAGATGCGATTCTCGCTGATGAGGTCTTCACCACGCTGATGGGGGATCAGGTTGAACCACGGAGGGATTTTATCGAGGTCAACGCGCTCTCGGTATCCAATCTCGATGTGTGATTCGGCTCTGCGAGTGCGTCACGCGCTGGCGCCCTTGATATCTCGCTATAAATCGTAAAAATATATGAAATACAAAGACTTACGAGAATTTATTGCAATTCTCGAAGAGCGCGGGCTGTTGTGCAGAATCTCGGAGGAAGTCGACCCCGATCTGGAAGTTACCGAGATCGCATCGCGAACGCTCAAGCAGGGTGGGCCTGCCTTGTTGTTCGAAAATCTGCGCGGCTCCAGGTTTCCGTTATTGGCAAACCTGTTTGGGACGGTCGAACGGGTTGCCTTGGGCATGGGCGCCGATGATCAAAGCAAGCTCCGGGAAATCGGCCAGCTACTTGCCTTTCTGAAAGAACCCGAGCCACCGAAGGGTTTGAAGTCTGCATGGGAAACTCTCCCGGTATTCCGCAAGGTGCTGGATATGGCGCCGAAAAAGCTGAACTCAGCGCCCTGCCAAGCCTGTGAAATCGAAGCAGATGATGTAGATCTTGCGGCGCTGCCGATTCAGACCTGCTGGCCGGGCGATGCTGGCCCCTTGATTACCTGGGGCCTGGTCATCACCCGTGGGCCTGACAAGCAGCGCCAGAACCTGGGTATCTACCGCCAGCAGGTGATTGGGCGCAATCGTGTCATCATGCGCTGGTTGGCTCAGCGCGGCGGCGCGCTCGACTTTCGAGACTGGCAGCGTGAACATCCTGGAGAACCGTTTCCGCTGGCAGTCGCGCTGGGTGCCGATCCGGCGACGATTCTAGCGGCGGTGACGCCGGTTCCCGATAGCCTGTCGGAATACGCCTTTGCCGGCTTGCTGCGTGGCTCGCGCACCGAAGTGACGAAATGCCAGCTCAGCGATCTGCAAGCGCCCGCCAGCGCCGAATTCGTGCTCGAAGGATACATCTACCCAGACGACATGGCGGACGAAGGCCCCTTCGGCGATCACACGGGTTACTACAACGAGGTGGAGCGTTTTCCGGTTTTCACGGTGGAGAAGATCACCCACCGCAAGAATCCGATCTATCATTCGACCTATACTGGCCGCCCACCCGACGAGCCGGCAATACTCGGTGTTGCGCTGAATGAGGTTTTCGTGCCGATTCTGCAAAAGCAGTTCCCCGAGATCGTCGATTTCTACCTGCCGCCCGAGGGCTGTTCCTATCGTCTTGCGATCGTCAGTATCAAGAAGCAATATCCCGGTCACGCCAAGCGGATCATGTTCGGCGTGTGGTCATTTCTACGCCAGTTCATGTATACCAAGTTCGTGATCGTGGTCGACGACGATGTTGATACGCGCAGCTGGGACGATGTCATCTGGGCCATCACCACCCGCATGGATCCAACGCGCGATACGACAATGATTGACAATACACCGATCGACTATCTCGACTTTGCCTCACCGGTCTCCGGATTGGGATCGAAGATGGGCCTTGATGCGACAACCAAATGGCAAGGCGAGACCGACAGAGAGTGGGGGCGCCCGATCGTGATGGATCCGCAAATCGTCGACAGGATCGATGCAATCTGGGACAAGTTGGGTATCAGCAAGCGGGAACAACATGACTGAGAAGCACAAGATCACCATTCATGGCACAGGCGACAGTTTCGAGGCCGACTCAGGGGAGGCCGTGCTGGACGCTGCGTTGCACCAGGGCATACTGCTGCCCCACGGTTGCCGAGGAGGGTTTTGCGGCTCTTGCCTGGGCGAGCTGCTGGAAGGGGAGGTGACGTATCCTGAAGGGCTTCCTGACGCCCTGACTGAAGCAGATGCTGCGCTTGGCAAAGCCCTGTTTTGCAAGGCCGTTGCATTGACCGATCTGGAGATCAAGGTACCGGAGTACCGCAAGGAATCCCATGAGGTCAAGAATTTGCCTGTGCGCATCGAAACGCTGCGTAAGCTGAACCACGATGTCATGCTGATGGAGCTGAAGATCCCCGAGCATGAACAGTTCGATTATCTGGCCGGCCAGTACCTGGACATCCTGCTGAAAGACGGCCGCCGCCGTTCCTTCTCGATGGCTAACCCGCCCGGCAAGGGCAAGCTCATTCAGTTGCATATCCGGCATGTGCCCGGCGGCTACTTCACCGGGCAGGTTTTCGACAGCCTGAAGGTCAAGGATATTTTGCGGATCGAAGGACCACTAGGAAGCTTCTATTTTCGCGACGATAGCCCGCGCGCAGCGGTGATGGTAGCGGGAGGTACAGGTTTTGCGCCGATCAAGGCCATTATCGAGGAGCTGATCGACAGCGGCTCGACACGACCGATTCATCTGTTCTGGGGTGTCAGGGCTAAAGAGGATCTCTACATGTTGCCGCTGATCGAGGGATGGAGCGAAAAACACCGCAATCTCAGCTTTGTGCCGGTACTGTCCGAACCGGCGCCGACAGATCAGTGGCAGGGTGAGACCGGTTTTGTCCACGAAGTGGTGGCCAGACAGTTCCCCGGCATCTCAGCCTATGATGTCTATCTTTGTGGGCCGCCTCCGATGATTGAAGCCGCCAGGACGCAGCTTGCCGCGCAAGGTCTTCCTGATGCACAGCTTTTCTACGACAGCTTCGACTTCAGTACGGAGTAAGCGCGCTCAGACGTGCACCTCACTGCTCGTAGGGCCGGTTTTCCCCCTGCACTAATAGCCTGAAACCTTCTTCGTAGGCTTGCTTGGCTGCCTCGGTTTCGTTCAGTTGATCGTGCAGTTCGGCCAGCGCTTGGTAGCCACGCGCGCTGGGGCGGATGGCAAGGCTTTGCTGTAGCAGGCTGCGGGCCTTGCCCCAAAGTGCGTTGTTCATGCACAGCCGCGCGGTCGTAACCAGTAGTTCAGGGCTATCGGGATGTGCGGCCAGCCAGTGTTCGGTCTGTTTCAGCGCAGCGATGTCATTGTCGAATTCGATGTCGCCATACAGTGCGGCAAGCTGATCGTCCCATGCCTGTCCGAGGCTTTGCTCGATAATCTTCTTGGCCTTGGCATATTCCTTCATCTGAATCAGGGCGCGCGCGTAGATGACGGTGAGTGAGGAATCCTTACGGGCGTCTTTTGGCAGGTGTTTCCACAGTGTTCGCAACTTGTCGTAGTCGCCTTCATTACCCGCCTGGGTCAGCAGTGCATTGGCGGTGGCGAGTTCCAGCGATTGGATCTCTTCGGGCAGTAGTTTGCCGCCTTTGCGCAGTTGTGGCAGCAGCTGATACAGGCTGTCGAAATCCTGCATGCGGTAGTACAGGCGCGCCAACAGCTTGTGTACGAAAGGATGTTTGGGCGACAGTGTTTGCAGGCGGTTGAGCGTGGCCAGCGCTTCTTCATACTGTTTTTGATGCGTCTGCAGTTCTGCCTGGGCGAGGCCAACGGCAAAGTCGGCGCCATCGCCAGCTTCGATGGCTTGGCGCAGGTATTCGTCGCGCCTTTGCGGTGATTTCTGCCGCTGGGCTGCATGGGCGGCGATGAGATAGTTGATTACCGGGGATTCGCTATGCGCGGCGGCAGCGGTGACGAGTTTTTCGGCCTTCTTCCAGTTGCCTTCGGCCATTTGCAGTAGCCCGTCTGCCAGATCCTTGCGTGCTTTGCGGATTTGTTTGCGATGGGTAAAGCGCTTGAGGCCTGATGGGGTATTGATCAGGCCAAGGAACAGTTTGGTGAGCAGGTACAGCAGTAGCAGCAGCAGCGCCAGGACGATGACGAAATCGAATAGCGGCATTTCGATGCTGGTGCTGCCGTAGCCCAGCAATACATATCCGGGCTTGTTCAGTGCCAGATAGGCGATGCCGCTACCAGCAAACAGGACAGCAAAGAGGATCAGCAGGAACTTCATGAGTCCGAACCGAGTTGGCCGCCGTCGGGTATTCTGTGGGCGAGCAAGCTGCTGATCATGTCGAGCGTAGGTTGCAGGCTGGGCAGTGGTAGGAAAGGATCGATGCTGGCGAGGTTCTCAACCTCTTGAGCAAGTGCATCACCTTGTTCTCCCAGTGCATTGGTTTCAAGCCATAACCTGATACCGCTGAGTTCGTGCTCGAAAAAACGGTGGTTCTTTTGGAGCAGTGCCAGGCGCAGTGCCTCGATGCGCATTTTCAACAGTTCGAGCTGATGCGAGGCGACGCGCTCGCCTTCGAGTGGATTCAGCGTGTCGCTGTGGTGAACGATCTTAATGCGCCCGCCGAGCAGTGATTTCAGGCCGTCCAATGGTGATGACCTGGTGTCGGTATTTTGCTGATCGTCCTCATGAGGTGCTTGAGCCACGTTTGCCGGTGCAGGATCACGCGGATAGGGTTTGATTTCGGCAGCAAGTGCCTCAAGCTTGCCGATGTGTTGCAACGGGTCGTGATCAGGCGGTGCAGCGAGCCGCTGCAAATCATGCTGAAGCCGTTGGCGCAGTGGTTCCAGTGTGGGGTCAGAGAGTTCCGCGAGGCGGCCAAGTGCGGCGAGCAGCGCCGTTTCAGCGGTAGCGACATCCTCCATCAGTTGCATTCGATCCTCGGCCACCTGGACGAGGTATTTGATCTCGGATAGCTTCCATTCGCGTGTGCTCCAGAATGCCTGGCCGCGAACGCTGGCGAGATTCTGCTCAATGCCATGAAAGCGCTGCTGGTCGATTTCGCTCGCTTCCTGCAGTAGATGTGCCTGTTGTTGCAGCGCCTCCAGTTGCTTTTTCAGCTGTACCGTCTGTGCCTCAATGCGGGCATCGGTCTGCTGCTGATAGGCTGTCAGGCTATCCGGCAGCTGCAGCAGGGGGCTTACCTTGTATTGATAAAGGTAATAGCCGCCGCCAATACCCGCGACCGCGGTCAGCAATGCAAGCCATGCGATCGCGCCAGTGCCGCGCCGTTTGCCGCGCTCCGTGTCGGCAGTGTCAGCCTGGCCGGCGGAATCTTCCTTTGCTGAAGCCGGCATCTTGGCCTCGGCGGCGGACGGGTTATCCTTGGTCATGGTGTAAAGTCTCGTTCTGTCGCCATTCAAGCAGGGCTTTGAACATGGAATCGTCGCCAGGGTCGGCAGCGATCCAGGGATCTTGCCTGAAACCTGCAGCAACGGCAGCCTCGGCGATGCGCCTGCTGCCGGCGATCACCACCAGCGCGCGCGCATCGAATTCTGGTAGTTTATCAGCCATCAGAAGAAAATTGCGTAACGTTTCGACACTGGTAGCGGTGACAACATTGGGTTGCATACCCGTTAGCTTCGCCTTCAGTTCGCTAATTGTTATCTTTGGCTTGCTGCGGCGGTACACTTCGAGGCGAGTAACGCTTGCGCCACGCTGTGACAGTTCAGCAGCGAGATAAGGGCGGCCACCTTCGCCGCAGAAGATGAATACCTGGGTATCGTCCAGCGCCTGCAATTCGGGCCAAGCCAGAAGGTCTTCGCTGGTAAAGCCATGTGGGGGGTGATACGCCACCGCAATACCTGCCTGCTTCAGTTCGCTGGCGGTTCGGGCACCGATTGCCAGACAACGGGTCTTTGCCGGCAGGCGTGCCAGTAGTTCGCTGCCAAGTGCGACCGCGTTACGGCTGATGAATATCGCAAATATGCGCGCGGTTTTGGCAGCTGAAAACTGCTCGGGTGCGTATTCCCTATCGACGGGGATGATGTCGATAGCAGGCAGGGAGATTGGCTGGCCGCCCGAAGCAGCCACCAGTTCATGGAACCGTTTGGCAAGCTGTGCCGGGCGTGTGACGATCACCCGAGTTCCCGCCAGCGTATCGTGCTGCGGCATCAACGTGCTGTCCTGGATGACCTGCTGCAACGAAATAGATGATTGATGGCGTTGTACAACGGCATTGAAGGAAAGAAACCGGAAATTGATAATGAAAAATGTTAGCACCTTTCATTCGCTTGGGTCAGGCATTCTGTTGATGCTGCAGGGCGAGCGCATATAAATCAACGTGAAAATAATACCTTAGCGCGGTAGTTATCATCCCATGCAGCTTTGCGGCGCTTTTTTGCCAGGCTCAACGCAGATGGCTCCCGCTCAAACAGGTTCA
>JALSHZ010000008.1 GCA_026981985.1 Gammaproteobacteria bacterium
ACGAGGGTCTTCTAACGGCGAAAAGTGTTCAATCAAGCAGGCGGTCACGGGAAACTCCTAATGTGGTTTCTCTGTATGATCTCATATCTTGCTGGTTTTATGGGAGTTTATATGCGCTCGCCCTGAGGCTTCCTCACGCGCGATCACGTAGTAGCGGATGACCAGCAGCACTGGCAGCAATGTCACCACCAACCAGATATTGCGGGTCAGCAGCGCCAAACCGGCATGCACCAATGCCAGCGACAGATAGAGCGGATTGCGGGTCAGTCGAAACGGGCCTCCCGTCATGATGGTCTCGATGGGCTGATTGGGGCGCACCGGATTATGGTGCCGTCGAAATTCACGAAACGCTGTCACCACAAGCAATAGCGCGAGCCCCATCAGCACAACGCCCAGCGCGGGCAGCCAGAACCCGGGCGGCTTCGGCAAGGGCTGCCACAGCGACAAGCCAAAACCGCCAGCCACACCGACACCATGAATCAGCGGGGGTGGAATATGGACGCTGGCATGGTCCTGCTCAGTCTCGTGCATCGCGGTTGTCTCGCTATCCAGCTCCCTACCCCACCCACACCCGTGCATTGCGGAACATGCGCAGCCACGGGCCATCTTCACCCCAGTCATCGGGATGGGTCGAAAACTGCACGGTGCGAAAGACCCTTTCGGGGTGCGGCATCATGATCGTGAAGCGCCCGTCGGCGGTGGTGAGTCCGGTGATGCCCAGTGGTGAGCCATTGGGATTTTCCGGGTAGTGCTCGGTCGCATGGCCGTGGTTATCAACATAGCGCATCGACACCAGCCCGGCATTGAGTACTGCATCGGCCGTGTTGTCGTCGAATACTGCCCGGCCTTCCCCGTGCGCCACCGCGATGGGAATACGTGAGCCCTGCATCTCGTGAAAGAAGATCGATGGCGAGGGCATGATTTCGACCATGCTGAGGCGCGCTTCGAACTGCTCCGACAAATTGCGGCGGAAATAGGGCCAGTGCCCTGCCCCCGGAATCAGATCCCGCAACTGCGAGAACATCTGGCAGCCATTGCAGACGCCAAGGCCGAACACATCGTCACGATGGAAGAACCCTTCGAAGATTTCTTTTGCGCGCGCATTGTGGGTGATCGATTTGGCCCAGCCACCGCCGGCACCCAGCACGTCACCATAGGAAAAGCCGCCGCAGGCAACCATGCCGGCAAAGCTTGAGAGGTCTTCGTCCCCTTCGAGGATGTCAGTCATGTGGACATCGATGGCGGCGAAGCCGGCACAATCGAAAGCGGCCGCCATTTCGATATGGCCATTGACGCCCTGCTCCCGCAGGATTGCGACGCGCGGCCGCTTACCGGTCTGAATCATGGGCGCGGCGACATCCTCTTCCAGATCGAAGCCGATATGCGGCTGCATGCCCGGGTCGATCGCTGTGATGCGCTCGAACTCTTGCTGCGCGCATTCGGGGTTGTCTCGCAACGACTGGATATGGAAGCTGGTCTCCGACCACAACGCCTGTAACTCGGCACGATCGCGCGAGTAGAGAATCTGTCGGCCCTTGCGAATGGAAACCCGGTCCTCGTCGCTGATGTGGCCGATGACATGGGTGTACTCGGCCAATCCCGCCTGACGCAGCACCGACATCACCACCTCGACATCCTGGTGCAACACCTGAACGACAACACCCAGCTCTTCGTTGAACAGCGAGGCAATCGGGTCGTCGCCAATCGCATCGAGCCGGATATCGATGCCGGTGTGTCCGGCAAACGCCATTTCGCACAATGTCGTGAACAGCCCGCCGTCAGAGCGGTCATGATAGGCCACCAGCAAGCGATCCTGATTGAGCTGTTGCATGGCATCGAAAAAATCCACCAGCATCTGCGCACTCTCCAGATCCGGGGTGGTCTGACCAATCTGGTTGCAGGCCTGCGCCAGACAGGAACCGCCCATGCGCTGCTGCCCTTGCGCCAGATCGATAAAGATCAGATCGCTGTCGCCGCGATCAGTCCGCAGCTGCGGCGTCAGTGTGTGGGTCACATCCAGCACCGGAGCGAAGGCGCTGATGATCAGCGACAGCGGCGCGGTCACCGACTTCTGCTGACCGTCATCCTCCCAGACGGTCTTCATCGACAGCGAATCCTTGCCCACTGGAATACAGATGCCCAGCTCGGGGCAAAGCTGTTTGCCCACCGCCTCGACGGTATCGAACAACGCCGCATCCTCACCCTCGTGGCCCGCTGCCGCCATCCAGTTGGCCGACAGCTTGATGTCACCGATCTTGCCGATGCGTGCTGCCGCAATATTGGTAATGGCTTCGGCCACCGCCATGCGACCGGAAGCCTCTGCATTGACCAGCGCCAGTGGCGTGCGCTCGCCCATCGCCATCGCCTCGCCGCTATAACCATCGTAGTCGCTGAGCGTCACCGCCACATCGGCCACGGGCACCTGCCAGGGTCCGACCATCTGATCGCGCGCGACCATGCCGGTCACGCTGCGGTCGGCAATGGTAATGAGAAAATGCTTGGCAGCAACGGCAGGCACTCTGAGAATCAGTTCGGCTGCTTCTTCGAGCGTCAGCTTCGCGGTATCGAACGCGGGCGGCGCGACATCGCGATGACGCACATCGCGTAGCATCTTGGGCGGCTTGCCGAACATCACTTCCATCGGCAGATCAACCGGGGAATTGTGAAAATGCGCGTCGGTAACCACCAGACGCGGTTCCGCGGTGGCATGGCCCAGCACCGTATAAGGGCAGCGTTCACGCTCACAGAACGCCTTGACCTGGTCAAGCCGATCGTCCCGAATCGCCAACACGTAACGCTCCTGTGCTTCATTGCTCCAGATCGCCATCGGCGACATGCCCGGCTCGGCATTCGGTACTTCGCGCAGTTCGAAGGTGCCGCCGCAATCGGAGTCGTGCACGATCTCCGGTACGGCATTCGACAAGCCGCCCGCACCGACATCATGAATCGACAGCACCGGGTTGTCCTGCCCCAGGTTGGCGCAATGATTGATCACCTCCTGGCAGCGACGCTCCATCTCCGGGTTACCGCGCTGCACCGAGGCGAAATCCAGATCCGCCGAACTGCTGCCACTGGCCATCGACGAAGCGGCACCACCGCCCAGACCAATCTGCATCGCCGGGCCACCTAGTACCACGATCGGCGTGCCATCCGGGATTTTCTGCTTGTCGACATGCATCGGACGAATATTGCCCACCCCGCCGGCAAGCATGATCGGCTTATGGTAACCCCGGACTTCACGGCCACCATCCGGCAGCGGCAGCACTTCTTCGAAGGTGCGAAAATAGCCCGCCAGCCCGGGGCGGCCAAACTCATTATTGAATGCTGCCGCACCAATCGGCCCTTCCAGCATGATATCCAGCGCCGAGACAATGCGATCCGGCCGGCCATGATCGACCTCCCAGGGTTGCGGGAACGACGGAATGTGCAGATTTGATACCGAGAAGCCGGTCAATCCAGACTTGGGCCGCGAGCCAGTGCCCGTCGCACCTTCGTCCCGAATCTCACCCCCGGAGCCGGTTGCCGCGCCCGGAAACGGCGAAATGGCAGTGGGGTGGTTGTGCGTCTCCACCTTCATCAGAATCTCGATATCTTCAGCGCAGGCCCCATATTCGTCAGTGGCTGGATCGGGCATGAAACGCTTGCCCGGCGAGCCTTTCATTACGGCGGAGTTGTCGCTGTAAGCTGACAGCACCCCTTGTGGATGCTGCTCGAAGGTATGACGGATCATCGAAAACAACGTGGCATCACGCGGCTCGCCATCGATAATCCAGTCTGCATTGAAGATTTTGTGTCGGCAGTGCTCGGAGTTGGCCTGCGCGAACATCATCAGTTCCACATCCGTGGGATTACGGCCGAGCGCAGAATAGGCTTCCGCAAGATACTCGATCTCATCGTCGGAAAGCGCCAGGCCAAGACGCTGATTCGCCGCTTCCAGCGCCGATTTCGCATCGCTGCCGATCTCGATCTCCTGCAACGGTTCGGGGTCGTGATCAGCAAACAGCACCGCTGCATCCTCGATCCGTTCGAATACCGCTTCAGTCATGCGGTCATGCAACGCCTCGCCGATGGCAGCTTTTTCGAAATCAGACATCGGCCGCAGGCAACCGATCGTAACCGCGATCCCTCGCTCGATCCGCTCAACATGCGTCAATCCGCAGACGTGTAGAATGTCGGTCGCCTTGCTCGACCAGGCAGAAATCGTCCCTGGCCGCGGCGCTACCATGAAAAGATCGCCCTCGCCCAACACAGCCGGCTGCTGCCCCGCCTCGCTCAACAAATCCAGCAGATGCGCCTCCTCCTCGCCGGAGAGATCTCGATCTACCTTTAATAAATACACATAAACTGCTGAAATACTTTTTATTTCATCGGAAACTTCATGCAGTTTCTTGAGCAGGCGGGAGAGACGGAATTCCGAATAGGCGGAACTCCCGAAAAGAACCTTCATGGCGACTCCGGATCGAGGAAAAATCGAGCGGGAATAATACCCAATCTCAGGTAGGCACGCATTGAAAAAGCCACCGCCACCCCCATAATCGGGTTATACTTGATTGACGAGCTACCTTTTCAGGTTAGTTAACCAGTTTTCGGGGGCGACAAGGCTTCGACGTGGGTTACAAAACTTGAGGTGCATGCCGAGGCGACAGCGTAGCCTCGTAAATTCACTGCTGTAATTGTTATAGTTGCAAACGACGATAACTACGCTCTAGCTGCTTAAACCCAGCTAGCATCTGACCGCTTCGTGCTTGTGCGAGCGAATCAGGTGTCACTAACACAAGATCGCGGGTAGGTACGCCTTAGGCCAAACCGCTAAACCTTACTCAGGCTAGCAACCCGGAATCCTGTTCGTCGGAGTCCGGCAAGCGAAACCAAAAGACGAAACTAAGCATGTAGTACCGAAAGCGGAGGATCCGCGGACGCGGGTTCGATTCCCGCCGCCTCCACCAAATACTTGTCCTATGCAATCGCATAACTTCTCTAAGCCCGCGTAACAGCGGGCTTTTTTGTGCCACTCTAGTTACCATATTGCCCCATCATGTGGCATAGTTGCCCCATGCCAACTGGGGCAACTTTCTGGGGCAACTTTTGAATGGGTGGGGCAACTTTCTGTTTGGAGGGGGTGAAATGGCCTTAACTGACACCGCTATCAGGAACGCCAAGCCAAGAGCAAAATTGTTCAAGATGTACGACGCCAAGGGGCTGTATATAGAGATCACCCCCAAAGGCTCAAAGCGCTGGAGATTCCGCTACCGCCACCCAGGAACCGGCAAGGAAAAGCGCCTATCATTCGGCTTGTATCCTGATGTCCCCCTAAAGACCGCCCGCCTCCGCCGCGATGAAGCACGTGTATTGCTCGCCGATGGCATAGACCCCAGCGCCAACCGTCAAATGGAGAAGCGGAAAAAGAAGAGAAGTGGTGAGGGAACTTTTCAGGCTGTGGCTGAGGATTGGAAGGCGCATCACCTTGATTCCAAATCACCTGCACACCAAAAGCGTACCTGGAGCATCATCACCCGTTGCCTGCTACCATACCTTGGTAAACGGCCATTGTCTGAGATCGATGCACAAGAAATCTTGCATGCACTCCTAATCACCGAGAGGCGCGGAAGACTCGTTACAGCACATCGAGCCCTGCAAGTTACCGGGCAGATTTTCCGCCACGGTGTCGTCTGTGGGTGGGCAACGATCGACCCAACTCTCTCGTTGAAAGGCGCACTGCCTCCGTCCGAAACAAAACACATGGCTGCCACCACCGACCCACCAGCGGTAGCCGCATTCCTTCGAATCTTCGACGCCTTTAAGGGAACGGCCGTGGTAGCCACCGCTATGCGACTGATGCCATTAATATTCATGCGTCCTGGAGAAATACGACAGATGCGTTGGGAGGATGTTGACCTCGAAAACGCTGAATGGCGCTATTTTGTCACCAAGGTCAAGGCGCACCACTTGGTTCCCCTATCAACTCAAGCAGTTACCCTTCTGCAAGAAATTGCACCACTCACCCAACACCTGCCCGGCGGATGGGTTTTCCCAGGCGCAAGATCGCCACTAAGCCCAATGAGCGATGGAGCCATCAATGCAGCTTATCGTCGTCTGGGTATTGACACAAAGTCAGAACTGACCGGCCACGGTTGGCGTGCGATTGGCAGAACACTACTTCATGAGGAGCTAGGGTTCGCACCTGAAGTTATTGAACTTCACCTCACTCATAGAGTGCCCGATGCGTTGGGGCGAGCCTATAACCGGACACGATTTATCGAGCAACGGAGAAAGATGATGCAAGTATGGGCAGATTATCTTGAGAAGTTGAAGTCTGGCGCTGAAGTGGTACAGCTAAGGCAAAAACAAAGCTAGTGGCATAAGCGACGTACCAGAATTACCCAGCGGCTAGGGTAGCTCCCGAAACACCGGAACACCTCACCCGGTTTGCCGCTGGTTCTTTTTCCGTGGGGCTGATTGCGTAGAGGTGCGCAATGTCAAAAGACTGGCGTAGCAGACCGCCGAAAAGTCTGATCGACTATCACGAAGGCGCCAAACGAAGTCTTGCCATATTGAGGAAATCTAGTAGCCCACCCAGTGAGCCGTTGGACGCGTTTTTCACGAGAAAGAATCAACCGATAATGCGGGAAGTTTGGGAGGGGCTGGCAAAACTGTCGGAGGCCGAAACTAATCCAAATATGAAAAATAAAAGTAACTACTCAGCGCAAAAAAACCATAAAAAAAGCTTGACAGGGTTTTTGCGTATTTTTCCTGCTTTTTCGGCAATCCAGGGATTAGCTTCAAACCCCTGCCTCAGAAGCATCATCATTCTAT
>JALSHZ010000009.1 GCA_026981985.1 Gammaproteobacteria bacterium
CGCCTGTGCCAACGGGCACGCCGAAAACCGGTTACATGATTGAGTCGATGGTGACCTCGGCAACACACAATATTGCGGATGAACTGGCAGGTAAGGAGCCCACTACGACGGCGCAGTGGAACGCCATTTGTCTGGCGGATATGGGGGATACCGGTGCTGCCTTCGTGGCGTTGCCACAGATTCCGCCGCGCAACGTCGCTTGGTTCAAGAAGGGCAAGTGGGTGCATGCTGCCAAGGTGGCCTTCGAGAAGTATTTCATCCGTAAGATGAAGAAAGGCACTTCCGAGCCACTCTATGAGAAGTACATTCTCAAAATGTTGGGCATCGAGAAGCTGAACTGATTTGGCGTTTTCACCAGCAATAATAAAAAAGGGCGCCCGAGGCGCCCTTTTTTATTACTGGTGACTGGCGTCAGAACTTGGAAATCATGTCGGCCAGTTTTTCCATGTCGGCGTCCGACAGCTTGGCAACCTGGGGAGCCATGACGGCTTTCATTGCGCCGCCGTAGCTGCCGTCCTTGTAGCCTTTCATTTTCTTCAGCAGGTCTTCCTTGCTCTGCCCAGCCAGCACAGCTGAAACATTCATTGCCTTCATTTCTCCCTTGGCTCCGTGGCAGGCAGCGCAGGGCTTGTAAAGATCGTCAGCGGATACGACTGAAACAGAGGTTCCCAGAATGAGAGCGGCAACAGATGCCATCATCAGTTTTTTCATTTTTCTCCTCCACGGAGCTTGATTAAACGGAATGGGTGATGCTAACGCGCGGTAAATTCCCGGCACATTGACACAGATCAAATCTATAGGGCAAACCCTTACAGCAAGCTGAACGATTAGCCACCTGTCATCGACATGAAGCGGATGACCTGATCGGGTTTGTCTCGAAACTCGTGCCGTTCCGGCTTCAGGCTGATGGCGGTACGAATTGCTTCTTCCAACCCGGCATCGGAAATGCCTGCACGCAACAGTGGTCGTAGCTCGAAGCGATCCTCCTGGCCCAGACAGAGGAAAAGTGTTCCATCTACTGATAAGCGGACACGATTGCAGGTATCGCAGAAATGTTGCGAGATCGGGGTGATAAAGCCGATATTCATATCGGTGCCGGCAACGCGGACATAGCGTGCTGGTCCACCGCCGGGCATGGCACCGGGCAGCAGGTCAAAACGCTTGGCCAACCGTTTGCGTATATCAGCCAGATCAACGTAGTGATCGGTTGCATTGCGGCCAGTGTCGCCCACCGGCATAGTCTCGATGAACCGAAGTGTGAATCCATGTTCGAGGCAAAACTCGACCATCGATTCCACTTCGTCATCATTAATGCCGTTCATTACCACCATGTTGATTTTCACGGGGCTGAGGCCGGCTTCCTTGGCGGCCATCAGGCCGGCGATGACTTTTTCCAGTTTGCCCTTAGTGATTTCCTTGAATACTTCAGGCTTGAGACTGTCGAGGCTGACATTGATGCGTGAAACACCGGCGCGCTGAAGCTCAGCGGCGTGTTTGGCAAGCCGCGTGGCATTTGTTGAAAGGGAGAGGTCATCAAGTTCAGGGAGTGCTGCCAGCCGGGTAGCCAAGCCAGTCAAATTCTTGCGTACCAGTGGCTCGCCGCCGGTCAGGCGAATACGCCGCACGCCCATGGCGGTAAACGCGCGGACGACGCGTTCAATCTCGTCGTGGGTCAGCCAGTCCTCCGGCTCTTCAAAGCCATGAAAGCCTTCGGGCATGCAGTAGAAGCATCGGAGGTCACAGCGATCCGTCACTGATACCCGGACATATTCGATACGACGCTGGAAGGGATCGACCAACTTGCTCATGCCTGCATTATAAGCCTGTCGATGGCCTATGTTTCAAGTGATCTTTGCCTACCCTTGATCTGGGTTAACGTTAGGGCTTTCTGATGGAGTGCTCGCAAGTGACTATGCGAGAGCCAGCTGTTGACGGGCATCCTTATTGAGTTCGACCATCTCGCCTTCGATCCAGGCTTCGACAGCTTCGATGATCTCGGCGGCGGATTTTCCTTTGGGATCAATCGCCGGGCCGATTCTGACAGTGATCATGCCAGGACGTTTGATGAATTGCTCGCGAGGCCAAAAGTAGCCGGCATTGTGAGCAATTGGCAGTACGGGGCAGCCGGTTTCAGCGGCGAGAAAGCCGCCGCCGAGCTTGTATCGTCCTTTTGTGCCGGGCTGTACACGCGTGCCTTCGGGGAAGATGACAACCCAGCGGCCGGAGGCGAGACGGGCTTTACCCTGTTCCACGACTTGCTTGACCGCATTGCGGCCTGCGTTGCGATCGATGGCGATATGGTCGAGTGCGGCCAGTCCCCAGCCAAAAAAAGGAATCCGTGTCAGTTCTTTTTTCAGTACCCATGCCATCGGCGGCAGGATGTTGACCAGCGCCATGGTTTCCCAGGTGGAGGAGTGTTTGGACATGACGATGGTGGGCTCTGCAGGCAGATTGTCACGTCCCTCGACGCGATAGTCGATGCCGCAGATGAGTTTCAATGCCGTCAGGTTGAGCCGCGTCCAGCTCATGACAATGGGGTAGCGCCGTGGCAGTGGCAACAGAAATAGCAGTGGCGAGAGGGTGCCGTAGATAATTGTCGAGATTGCATAGACAACCCAGAACAGTGCCGAGCGGACAATGAGTAGTGGCTTGTATTGAGGCATCGAAGCGCGTGTCTGTTCCCAGGCGTCAGTCGTGATACGGCTTGCTGAATTCGTGCACCGAATCAACCAGCACCTTGACGTTTTCCGGGTCGATATGTTGGTGTACGCCGTGCCCGAGGTTGAAGACATGGCCGTTATGGGCGCCGTATGATGCCAGTATCCGCTTCACTTCTTCCTGGATTTTTTCCGGCGAGCCGTAGAGTACACCGGGATCCATGTTGCCTTGTAGCGCAAGGCGGTCACCAACGCGGGCGCGCGCGGAGCCGATATCGATGGTCCAGTCCAAGCCGACGGCATCGCAGCCGGTGCGTGCCTGTAGTTCGAGCCACTGGCCGCCGCCTTTGGTAAACATCACGACGGGGATGCGCTGACCGTCCTGCTCCCGGATCAGTTGATTGACGATCTGCTGCATGTAGGCCAGCGAAAATTCCTTGTAGGCTTCGGTGGTCAAGGCGCCGCCCCAAGTGTCGAAAATCATCACTGCCTGCGCACCGGCCTGTATCTGCGCATTCAGGTAGCTGGTCACCGAGTCGGCCAGTACTTGCAGCACCTGGTGCAATAGTTGTGGCTCGGTATAGAGCATCCCCTTGGTATTGGAGAACTCCTTGCTGCTGCCGCCCTCGATCATGTAGGTGGCCAGTGTCCATGGGCTGCCGGAAAAGCCGATCAGTGGGACCGCGCCGTCCAACTCCCGATGTATCGTTCGAACCGCGTCCATGACGTAGCGCAACTCGCCTTCCGGGTCTGGTGCTGCCAGTGCCTTGACGTCAGCTGCAGTGCGGATCGGTCGCTCGAAGCGGGGACCCTCGCCTTCGGTGAAGTAAAGGCCGAGGCCCATTGCATCGGGAATGGTCAGAATGTCGGAAAACAGAATGGCGGCATCGAGATCGTAACGGCGCAGTGGCTGCATCGTGACTTCACAAGCCAGTTCAGCGTTGCGGCAGAGATCCATAAAACTGCCGGCCTGGGCACGTGTGGCCTTGTATTCAGGAAGATAGCGTCCCGCCTGGCGCATGACCCAAATGGGGGTTTGGTCCACAGGCTCACGCAACAAGGCTCGTATCAGGCGGTCGTTCTTGAGTTCAGTCATGGGGTAAACCCTGGGAATGGCAGCTGGCGTTTGAATTGTCTGGTGCAAGGAGTATTGCGGAGCTTGCGCTGCCGCCGGGATAGGGTCAAGCGCCTAGGCGTTGCTTGATCTTCGCGCTGACCGCCCCCATGTCCGCGCGGCCCTGAAGCTTGGGCTTGAGCTTGCCCATCACCTTGCCCATGTCGCGCAGCGAGCCGGCACCGGTTTCGTTGATGGTGGCGGCGATCAGAGCGTCGATCTCATCGTCGCTCAGTTGTTCCGGCAAATACGCCTGAATGATCTCGATCTCGGCCTGTTCCTTCGCCGCGAGTTCATCGCGCCCGGCTTTTTCATACTGAGCGATGGATTCGCGCCGCTGTTTCACCATCTTGTCGAGGATAGCCAGGATGCTGGTGTCGTCGAGTGCCTTGCGGGTGTCAACCTCTACCTGCTTGATTGCGGCCAGGATCAGGCGAATCGTGCCCAGACGTTCTTTTTCGCCAGCGCGCATGGCGGACTTCATGTCGTCCGTGATGCGTTGCTTCAGAGAGCTGTCCGGGGCGTCCATCAGTTAGCGCCTTTGCCTAGTACAGGCGGGTGCGACGATTGAGTTCTTTCGACAGGCGCTTCAGATTGCGCTTGACCGCAGCGGCCTTCTTGCGCTTGCGAACTTCGGTCGGCTTTTCATAGAACTCACGGCGGCGTACCTCGCTGAGGATGCCGGCTTTTTCACAGCTTCGCTTGAAGCGGCGCAGTGCGATGTCAAAGGGCTCGTTCTCTTTGATGCGAACGGATGGCATTCAATTCTCCTGTTGTGAAACTGGCGTTGGCCAGCGCATAAAGTTCGCGAATTATAATGAGCTGCCCGGAAAAAGCAAAAGGTAACTGCTTAGCGATTGATTAAGTAGAACCGTAACTGCTCAGATTGCCGCTGGAATGCGTCAGATCAAGGCGGGAAATGTGAGTTTACGCGTGTAAATGACCATTTCTCAATGCAGAGATGGCGCATTCCAGTGGTGAGCTGAGCAGTTACAGCAAAAGATATGGGCAGACTTGTGGTGACGGTGTCAGCACGCCGATAGAATGCAGTGTTTTTAGTAGAGGCGTAGCGACATGAAGGTTCTCGGTATCGAGACATCCTGTGATGAGACTGGTGTTGCGGTTTATGACGATCAGCTCGGCCTGTTGGGGCATGAGCTATATTCGCAGGTGGCACTGCACGCTGTCTATGGTGGTGTCGTGCCTGAGCTGGCGTCGCGTGATCATGTGCGCAAGGCGGCGCCGCTGATCGACAGTTTGTTGCAGCGAATCGAGGTCGCGCCGGAAGGGCTGGATGCCATTGCCTATACAGCCGGTCCGGGGCTAGTGGGTGCATTGATGGTCGGTGCGATGCTGGGGCGGTCGCTGGCCTATGGGCTGGGGATTCCGGCTGTCGAAGTGCATCATATGGAAGGCCATCTGCTCGCGCCCATGCTCGAAGATCAACGTCCGACGTTCCCGTTCCTGGCGTTACTGGTCTCCGGCGGTCATACCATGCTGGTGCGTGTCGAAGCGGTGGGTGACTACCAAGTGCTCGGGGAAAGCCTGGATGATGCGGTCGGTGAGGCATTCGACAAGACCGCCAAGATGCTCGGCTTGCCCTATCCCGGTGGTCCAGAACTGGCGAAGCTGGCGCTGACGGGCGATCCGTCGCGTTACAGCTTTCCGCGGCCGATGGTCGATCGTCCAGGGCTCGATTTCAGTTTCAGTGGTTTGAAGACCTTTGCCTTGAATACCTTGGCCAAGTCAGCGGCAACATCGCAGGACAAGGCGGATATCGCCCGGGCTTTCGAGGAGGCCGTCGTCGATACCTTGTTTATAAAGGCGCGAAGGGCGTTGCAGGAGACCGGGCTGGGCAGTCTGGTGGTTGCCGGAGGGGTGGGGGCCAATCAGCGCCTGCGGGACAAGCTCGACACGCTGGATGCGGCTGTGTTCTATCCGCGTCCGGCGTTTTGTACCGACAATGGGGCCATGATTGCCTATGCCGGCATGCAGCGCTTGCTGGCGGGAAATGCCATGGGGCTGGCTGTTGCGGTACACCCGCGCTGGTCGCTGGAGGGCTTGGGGCGGTGAGTTGTTACCCTCAGGTTTCAGTGCCATCCAGCAATTTTTGAATATTGCTGCGATGACGCCAGAATACCAGGACGGCGAGTATGACGCCGAATACAACGAACGTGGTCGAACCCGTGATCAGCCAGATGTAGACCGGAGTCATTGCCGTGGCGGTCAGCGCCGATAGTGAAGAGATCTTCTTCAGCTTGAACATCAAAAGCCAGGTCGCCAGTGCTGCCAGCCCCACCCGCCAGTCGAGTGCGAGTAACACACCTGCGGCGGTTGCCACGCCCTTGCCCCCGGCGAAGCCGAAAAAGACGGGATAGAGGTGGCCAAGGAAAGCGGCGAGCGCCACCAGTAACTGAATCTCCAGAGAGGCCCCAAGCATCCTGGCGATCAACACCGGGATCAGGCCTTTGAGCAAATCGCCGAGTAAGGTGATGGCAGCCGCCTTCTTGCCGCCGGTGCGCATGACATTGGTGGCACCAGGGTTTCCAGAACCCTGGGTGCGCGGGTCGGGCAGCCCCATGAGACGGCTGACGATGATCGCGCTGGAGAGCGACCCTAGCAGGTATCCCATCAGAATCAGAAAAGTATCTTGCACTGTACATCCTGGTTGCATAGCGTAGCGGCAATTGGGATTCTAGCCCGGATTTCCCGCGGGGTCTCGTAGCGAGGCTATGCTGC
>JALSHZ010000010.1 GCA_026981985.1 Gammaproteobacteria bacterium
CATGAACCTGTTTGAGCGGGAGCCATCTGCGTTGAGCCTGGCAAAAAAGCGCCGCAAAGCTGCATGGGATGATAACTACCGCGCTAAGGTATTATTTTCACGTTGATTTATATGCGCTCGCCCTGGCGTAGCGGGGTTGCCTAATGCCCGCGCTTTTGAAGCCAATCTGACAGTTCCGCCAGTCGTTGCGGTGTACCGACATCCGTCCACTTTTGCGTACACAACGCACCACTGATCAAGTGTCTCGCCGCGGCTTTGTGCAGTAGCGGTGCAAGCGGGAAGGGGCCGGGTTCGCAGTCGTCGAAAAGCGCCGCGCGATACCAGCCGATACCACTGAAGGTAAAGTGTTCCGTTCGACCGTCTGAGTGAATCATCCCTTTGTTCAAGCCAAAGTCACCATCGGGGTGATGGGATGGGTTGGGTACGAGTATGAGGTGTGCCAGAACATCGTCGTCAAGTACGGGCGGGGTCAGATCGCATTCGGTCCAGATGTCGCCGTTGATGACGAGGAAAGGGCCATCGCCAAGCAGCGGCAGTGCCTGATGAATCCCACCGCCGGTCTCCAGCAGCAGCGGGGATTCGATGGCGTAGCGTATCGACAGGTCAAAGCGACCGCCGTCGCCCAGCTGCGCTCTGATCTGTTCTCCGAGGTGGTGCAGGTTGATGACGATCTCTTCATAACCGGCGGCCTTCAGTCTTTCCAGATGGTATTCGATCAGCGGCTTGCCGGCTACCGGTAGCAGGGGCTTGGGGGTGTGATCGGTCAGCGGGCGCATGCGTTCGCCGCGTCCGGCCGCCAGGATCATGGCTTTCATGCCGTGAGCCTCGATGCGACGTCGAGGTCGGTCAGGAGTTCAGCGAGTGGGGCCGTGTGTGAATAGCGTGCTGCGATCGTAGTGACGTACCGTAATGTGCGCGGGATGTCGTGCAGATACCCCGGTTTGCCGTCCCGGTGATTGAGCCGCGCAAAAATCCCAATGGCCTTGAGATGACGCTGGATGCCCATCAGATCGAACCAGCGCTGGAAGGTTTCTTCGGTGACGTGATGCAGCTGCCCCGATGCCACGGCTGCATCGACAAACTGTTGCACCCAGGCATTGATTCGTTGTTCCGGCCAGTCGATGTAGCAGTCACGGAGCAAGGAAACCAGATCATAGGTCACCGGGCCTGATACTGCATCCTGATAATCGATAATCCCCGGCGAGCCAACCTCCGTTGTCATCAGGTTGCGCGAATGGTAGTCCCGGTGGACGAACACGCTGGGTTGTTCCAATGCACTGTCAATCAGCCGCGCATAAACTGCTTCGAGCGTTTGGCGATGATGATCATTGAGAATGAGGCTGAGGTGCCGGCCGAGAAACCAGTCGGTAAACAGCGCGAGTTCGCTGTTGAGCAGGGCAGCGTCGTATACGGGAAGCCCGGTGGTGTCGGCCTGTTGTAGCTGGCACAGTGCGGTGATTGCAGCGCTGTAGAGTTCGTCCGCCGTCTCGGGGTTCAGCTTGTCCAAATAGGCTTGGGTTCCCAGATCGTCGAGCAGCAAGAAGCCTGCATCGCTGTTGGCGGCATGGATATGGGGAACACGCAGACCAACGGCTTCCAGGCGTTCGGTCACGGCAATGAAAGGTCCACAGTCCTCGTGAGCGGGCGGCGCGTCCATTGCCACCAGGGTTGCACCACTGCCTAGTGAGACCCTGAAGTAGCGACGGAAACTGGCATCGGCCGATGCGGGCTCGATATCAGTCACGTTGACCCCGGGCAGTGAGGTCAGCCAGGCCTCCAATTGCTGCAGGCGTGTGTCGACTTCAGTTCTCACATTCAGTCGCTGGCTGCTGTCCCGGATTGCGGCTCCTTCTGTTCAGCTTTTTTTCGCGCTGGCTTGTTCTCCGGCGGTGTTGAGGGCGCATCCTTCTTTGTTTTCTCAGTGTCCGATTTGCTCGACTTGGCGGGCTTCGTCGGTTTGTCTTCGCTTGGTGTTGCGCTCTTTTTCGCCGGTTTTGCCGTACTGCTCTCTACCGTTGCCGATGCATCGGTACTCGATGTTGCCGCTGTGGCGGTATCGGCGTTGGCATCGCTGCCGGTTTTGCGCGGTGGCTTCCTGCGACGGGTTCTGGCTGGGCGTTTGCGCTCGGAACCTGTCTTGCTTTCCTGCTTTTCAGCTTTGGCTTTCTTGGGCGTCTCGTCGCTGCTGTCTTGCTGCTTGCCGGACTTCTCAGATGCCGGTTGCTCAGCCGGTGGCTCGCTGGCCTTTGCTGTGGTTTTCGTTCCAGTATCCGCTGCCGATGGCTCTGTCGTTTTGGCCTGAGTGACTGGTGTTGTTTTGGTAGCACTTTCTGTCGCAATTGCCTGGTCAGTCGCGGCCTGCTCGGCTTTTGACTTGTTAGCCTGACGCTTGTCTGATTGGTTGGTGCTACCCGCTTCGCTGGCGCCGGTGTCGGTAGTCGTTGTAACCGGTGCTGCGGATGCCCGTGGCTTGCGCCGCCGCCGGTTTCTGTTGCTGGCGGGCTTGTCCTGGCTTGCGGCAGGTTTGCTGCCGGCATCGGAAGTTGCTGTTTCTTTGGTCGCGCTTTCCTTGCTGCTGGCCGTGGCTTCGTTGACATCGGTGCGAGGTGGCATCCGCCTGCGGCCACCGCGACGCCCACGAGACTGCGGCGCGTTGCTGCCAGCTTGCGATTTTGCCTCTTTCGTGGATGGCGCAGTCGCCGTGGTGTCACTACGCTTGTCTGTCGCGCTGCCCTGTTTGCGTTGCTGGGATGCAGCCTCTTTCTGCTTGCCCTTTTGCTGACCCTGGCCAGGCTCATTCTTGCTGCGCGTATCCCGGCCGTTGCGGCGTCGTGAGCCTGGACCCCGGGTTCTCTGGCTCGAGCCGCCATTACGGCCGGGTTGTCGCTGTCGTCCCGATGCGCCACTGCGACCCTGTTGGCCACCATTTTCCTTCTTCTCTCGGCTGGGTGTTTTGCTTTCCCCTTCGTTGCCGGTGGCAAACAGGCTTTTCCACAGCCTTACGATCAGACCGGGTGCCTGCGGCTCCTGCTTCGCGGGTGCTGCCTTTGGAGCAGGTGCAGGGGTCGGCGGTGGCGGTGCGGCTACGGGGATTGTCTGGACAACGGCCTGTTGTGCTGCCGGGGTAGCTTTCTGGGATGAAATGGGAACTTCGGCTTCGACTTGCTCGGGCAGTTGGTGACTGGGCTGGCTGACGACGCTGTGTTCCTTCTCATCCGACCGTAAGCGCTCCAGCTTGTAGTTGGGGCGGGTGTAGTTGCTGTCGGGAACAATGACGATACGGATGCCCTGGCGTGATTCTGAGGCGGCAATTTCGGCGCGCTTCTCATTGAGCAGAAACGTCGCGGTATCCACCGGCAGGTGGGCCACGACGTAGCCTGTCTTGTCCTTGATGGATTCTTCCTCGATCAGGCGCAGGATTGACAATGCCATTGATTCAACGCTGCGAATCGTGCCATGGCCCTGACAATTGGGGCAGACTTCCTGATGGGACTCGCCCAGTGACGGACGCAGTCGCTGCCGTGACAGTTCGAGCAGGCCAAAGCGCGAAATTCGGCCGACCTGGACGCGGGCGCGATCGTACTTGAGCATCTGCTTGAGGCGATTTTCCACCTCGCGCTGATGACGGTTGGGCTGCATGTCGATGAAGTCGATGACGAACAGGCCGCCGAGATCGCGCAGACGCAATTGGCGGGCGATCTCCTCTGCTGCTTCCAGATTGGTCTGCAGTGCGGTTTCTTCGATGTCGGAACCCTTGGTGGCGCGCGCCGAGTTGACGTCGATGGAGGTCAGCGCCTCGGTGTGGTCGATGACGATGGCGCCTCCGGATGGCAGGCGTACCTCGCGCTGAAAAGCGGATTCGATCTGGGTCTCGATCTGGAAGCGGCTGAACAGCGGAATGTCTTCCTGATAGAGCTTCAGCTTGCGCAGGTTATGCGGCATGACCTGGCGGATGAAGTCTTCGGCCTGTTTATGGACCTCGGGGTCGTCGATGATGATTTCACCGATCTCGCTGCTGTAGTGGTCTCGCAGTGCGCGGATGATGACGCTGGTGTCATGGTAGAGCAGGCAGGGCGCGGCATTTTCCTCGGCGCCTTTGACAATCGCTTCCCAGAGTGTGACCAGGTAGTCCAGATCCCACTGCAACTCTTCGGGGGTGCGACCGACACCGGCGGTACGGATGATGGTGCCCATCTGGTCGGGTGTCTTGAGTTGTCTGGCGGCCTCGCGAACCTGTACCCGGTCTTCGCCCTCGATGCGGCGCGAGACGCCGCCCGCGCGTGGCTCGGTGGGCATCAGCACGAGATAGCGGCCTGCCAGGCTGATCTTGGTGGTCAACGCAGCGCCCTTGTTGCCGCGTTCCTCCTTCTCGACCTGAACGATCAGTTCCTGACCTTCTTTCAGCGCTTCCTTGATGCTGGGGCGGCCTTCCTTGTTGAGGGCTTCGTCCTGCCACCAGACTCGGGCGACCTCCTTGAACGGCAGGAAGCCGTGGCGATTACCGCCGTATTCGACGAACGCAGCCTCCAGGCTGGGCTCGATACGGGTAATCTTGCCTTTGAAAATGCTGGATTTCTTCTGTTCGCGCGAGGGAACCTCGATATCCAGATTGTAAAGTTTCTGACCATCGACGATGGCCACACGCAGCTCTTCCTGCTGCGTCGCATTGATCAATATTCGCTTCATTATGGGATTCTCGTCTTGCTGAAGCGCCTGGGTTGACTGCCGGCCGAATGCCGGGCAGTTGCAGCAGATATCCGGGGATACCGATGATGTAGCCAAGTAGTGCCAACAACATGTTGCAACAGCCTCAGTAGCAGTGAATACGGGCCTGTCGAGGTTCGGGGGGGACGCAAAACGAAACAGTTGCCAGCGTGAATGCCGGCCAGAGATGGCCATGGGCGCATCGCCCATGTCGGCCTCGGCAGTGTTCTGCCGCGGTTTCTGTTTGCCGGGTTCACGCTGTGCCTTGTACCAGAACCATGTGGCTCGGGGAGGGTCAACAGCAAATGGAGACGGGCTGTCTTGTCGTCAGCGCCGTTACATTGGAAGCCGGGTGTAAATCTGCTTGATTCGTAGCGTCAACGCCGAACCTCTGGTTCAGGGTGTTCCAGGCGTGATTCTAGTTAATCGTCAAAAGCAAGGTATATAATGACTCTCCATTACCACCTTGCCCATTCAGAAGTCAGCGTGCTGACTCCTATGAAATTCGTTCCTGCAATCTCATTGAATTGCAGTGGCGCATCGTAACAACTTGTTGTTTTTTCTTCAAGTTACGCTATTCCGGAGAGTGACCCAATCTGATGAGTGATGCGTATCATCCCGTGCAACGGCTGCGGGTGACAGCCGGGCAGGCCGGCCAGCGGCTGGACAATTTTCTGTTCGCGCGTTTCCGGCAGCTGCCGAAGGCCAGGATCTATCGGATGCTGCGCAAGGGAGAGGTGCGCGTTAATGGTGGTCGTGCACGCCAGTCCTATCGTATCCAGGCGGGAGACGAGTTGCGCCTGCCGCCAGTGCGGCTGCCGGCGGTTGCCGATGCTGAACTGCGCATCGGCAGCCGTGATTTGCAGGCGGTGGCATCCGCGATGTTGTACGAGGACGACGATCTGTTGGTGATCAACAAGCCGGCGGGGCTGGCGGTACATTCCGGTTCAGGCGTTGACTACGGTGTGATCGACGTCCTGCGCAAGCTGCGCCCGGAGGCGCAGTTTCTTGAGTTGGTGCATCGGCTCGATCGCAGCACCAGTGGTTGCCTGCTGCTGGCGCGGAACCGCCAGACCCTGGTTGCGCTGCATGAGCTGTGGCGCAGTGGTGGTGTGTCAAAGCGTTACCTGGCGCTGGTTGCCGGGCAGTGGCAGGAGGGTCGGCGGCAGGTCGATCTGCCGCTTGAGCGTAGCGGACAGCAAGGGCAGATACGGCAGACACGGGTCAGTGACGAGGGTAAACAGGCTTTGTCCCATTTCGAACCACTGACCGTGTTCGACGATGCTACATTGATGGCGGTGACGATCGATACTGGTCGAACTCACCAGATTCGGGTTCATGCGGCGGAACTCGGCTACCCGCTGCTGGGTGATGACCGCTATGGTGATTTTCGGCTCAATCGGGAGTGGAAGAAGCGTGGTTTGAAGCGCCTGTTCCTGCATGCGCACAAGCTCGAATTTCGCTTGTCGCCGGGGGCGCCACTGCACCGTTTTGAGGCGCCGCTGGGTGATGATCTCAATCGAGTGCTGGAGTCTTTGCATGGCTGAGCGGCGTTTTGAAGTACTGGTCTTCGACTGGGATGGCACGCTGATGGATTCCGCAGCGCATATCGTCGAATGCCTGGAACATGCCATGCAAGCCGTTGGTCTGGAGCCGCGGCCGGCAGATGAGCTGCGGCAGGTCATCGGGCTTGGCCTGGAGCAGGCAATCGCTGGCATTATGCCCGAAGCGCCCGCAGCCGTGATCGAGCGTGGCGTCGAGGCGTTCCGCGAGCGCTTTCTCGCACCGCAACCGACGCCCAGTGAGCTGTTTCCGGGTGTTGAGGCGGTGCTCGATGAGCTGGTCGCCCAGGGGTATCAGATGGCCATCGCAACCGGCAAATCGCGCCGGGGGCTGAACAAGGTGCTGGCAGAAACCGGGCTGGAGAGCTATTTCCCGGTATCGCGCTGTGCCGATGAAACCTTTTCCAAGCCGCATCCGCAAATGCTCGAAGAAATACTCACCGACCTCGATACGCCGCCCGAGCGCGCCCTGGTGATCGGTGACACAGAGTTTGACCTTTTGATGGCAGCTAATGCCGGCGCCGCGGCAGTTGGCGTCAGCTATGGCGTTCACGATGAAACGCGGCTGCGGCAAGCGCAACCACTGACGATTCTGCACCAGCTTGGCGAGCTACCCGTGTGGCTAAACGGTGGTGATTGAGCGATAATCGGCGGCTTGTGAGCCTGCTGGTGACGGCTACTGCCAGCATATGTCCTGAGAGGTCCTGTCGTAGTGAGCAAAAAGCCCAACAACCCCGCGTCGAAGAAAACTGGCAATGGCACAAAGGTTGCCGGCAGTGAAGCCATGCCCAGCGTCGAGGCGGCGTCAGACACCTCGGCAGCGGCAACCGACAGTGCAAAGAAGGGCACAAGTCGGCTACTGATTGCTGTGGTGTTGCTCGCAGCGATTGCCTTCTTCCTGTTTCTGCTCGGCAATGTCAATAACGCGACCAAGGCGGAGAATCCACTGCCGGCGGTGATGAGTTATGCCTCTCCGGGAGACCATGCCCGCGCTGAAATTGCTGGCTTGCTGGCGCGTGGTCAGCAGGCCATCGATCTTGACAATCTCTATACGAAGGCCGAGCAATTCCGTGCTGACGGCGCGATGGCAGATGCCTACATCCTCTACTTCTATGCGGCCCGTGATGGTCATGGTCCATCCGCGTTTCGGCTCGGGATGATGTCTGACCCGGCTTACCATGATGCCTACCGCGATGTGATGGCCGAGCCTGACCTGTTTCAGTCCCTGAAATGGTATCGAGCCGCCAAGGCAGCCGGGGTCGAGGAGGCCAATGCACCGCTCGACAAACTTGCAACCCTGATAAGGCAGCGTGCAGCCGACGGTGACGCCCAGGCCCGGCGACTGCTGCTGGAGATTGAATAATGTTCACAAGGCTCAAGACCCAACTGCTGCTGATTGGTGTTCTGTCAGCATGGCTCGTGCTTCCGGTCGTGGCGGCAGGCGATAAGCCGTTGCTGATGGAAGGCAAACAGACACTGTACCAACGGGTGTTGGTGAAGCCGGGGGCCAAGCTTGCGACGGGGCCGGGTGGGCAGGGCGAGCGCGAAACCGTGCCGTTCACTGTCTACTATGTCTATGCGCGGAAATCGGTGGACGGCAAACCCTGGGTCAAGCTGGGGGCAGACAGCTTTGGTGGCACCGATGGCTGGGCCCGTGGCGATGCGCTGATTCCCTGGAATCAGACGCTGACAGTTTCCTTTCGCGATCCAGCCAAGGGCAGTCGCGTGCTCTTGTTCAAGGACAAGCAAAGCCTCAAGTCGCTGGTCGAAAGCGGTAGCGCCGACAACTACCGGCAGACATATTTGCAGGCGATCGATGGCAAGTTGCCGGAAGACTCTCCGGTGGTCGCCATTCAGCCACCTCAGGCGATCGATATCACCGAGGACTTTTACCTCGTCCCGATCATCGACCATGAAGACATCTATCTTGGCAGTGAAGCAGCGACGATGCTGGAGGTGACAGCCGTGCCCCTGGTCTCCGCCGCAGCGGAATCCGAGCAGCCAGCGGCCGAGGCCAGCACTGCGGTCAAAGAGGATGTCGCAGCTGAGGATGCAGACGCCAAGGCAGCGGCACGCGCGCAGGCGCGGCAGCAGGCCATCGACAAGGCGTTGCGCGAATACAAGAGTGGTCTGGTGTTCGTCATCGACTCCACCCATTCGATGCAACCCTATATCGAGCGTACGCGTGAAGCGGTTCGCGCCATCTATGAGCGTCTGGAAAAAGCGGGAGTCACTTCAGGCATGAGTTTCGGCGTTGTTGCCTATCGCGATGATCCCGGTGCCGTCGAGGGGCTGGAATACCGCATCAAGACGATTGCCGATCTGCAGCAGGGGCAGAATGCCGATACTTTCCTGGCGGCGATGGACAAGCTCAAGGCGGCAGAGGTGTCCAGTCAGGATTTTATCGAGGATGCCTATGCTGGTGTCGTCACCGCACTCGATGGTATCAACTGGAAAGACCGTGATGCTCGCTACGTCATTCTCATTACCGATGCGGGCGCCCGTGGGCCGGACGACAAGCTCGGCAGTACCGGGCTCGATGCGGAAAAGCTGAATCAGCTGGCGCGGGAAAAGGGTGTTGTCCTGTTGGTGCTGCATTTGCTGACGCCAGCAGGCGAAGACAATCATGCCGCGGCTGCGGCGCAGTACAAGAAGCTGTCGCACTACCCGGATATCGGCAGCCTGTATCACGGCGTCGCAGCGGGTGATGTCATGGCTTTCGGCAAGGCAGTCGATGCGATTGCGGGTCAGATCAGCGGCCAGGTTCAGCACATGGTTGCTGCGGCGGTGGACGAGCAGCTGCCTGATGCGGAACCCGCCGAGGTCGCGCCGGTTGGCGCAGCGAAAGAAGAGGCAGCACCGTCGGTCGAAGAGGCAAACCTGGCAGCGTTGCAGCAGAAACTGCATAAGCTGGGGCATGCGCTACGCATGCAGTACCTGCGCAAGCAAAAGGATGGCAAGGTACCCGAAGTGTTCGATGCCTGGTTGATCGACCGCGACTTTCTCAACCCCGAACAGCCCACCGTCGATGTGCGGGTGTTGCTGACGCGTGATCAGCTCAGTGATCTGCATGATTTGATGCGCCAGGTCATTGATACCTTCCAGAATGGCCTGATCACACCGCAAGGGTTTATCGACAATATTCGCAAACTGGCGGCGAAACTCAGCCGCAACCCAGAGCAGTTGGGTGAGGATGGCGCGGGCAGCAGCCTGTCAGAAATGGGTTTCATGAAAGAGTACATCGAGGATCTGCCTTATCGCAGTGAGGCCATGACCTTGACGCTGGAAGATTGGGCGGAATGGCCGGCGCGGCGGCAGATCGAGTACATCAATCGCCTGGAGAACAAGATTGCCTACTACAAGGCGTTGTACGACCATACCGATCTGTGGGTGTCCCTCGATGGCGGTTCCGTAGACGGGCAGTCGGTGTTCCCCATCGAGTTGCAAATGCTGCCTTGATGATGCACGTCCATCAGCAGGGGCACCGGGGTTCTCGCGCCCCGGGCAGAAGTGACGAGCGCGTACTGATCTATCATCTGCGCGATGTTGTCAAAACGCGCGAGGCCGAGGGCGTCGCGTTCAAGCTGAAAGTTCCCAGCCTGCAGATTGCTCTCGGTGAAAAGATCGCGCTGATCGGCGAGAGTGGCTGCGGCAAGAGTACGTTGCTCGATCTGTTGACCTTCATTTCCCGTCCAACTGCGGTGGGCGCCTTTCGTTTTCGCCCAGAACCCGGTGCCGCGCCAATCGATATCCAGGCGCACTGGGAGAAAAAACAGTTCAACGAGCTCAGTGACCTGCGGATGTTGCGGCTTGGTTATGTGATGCAGACAGGCGGGTTGCTGCCGTACCTGACGGTACGCGAGAACATTGGTCTGTCGCGCCGGTTGCTGGGGCTCGACCCGGATGCGGTCGATGAGCTTGCTTACGATCTCGGCATCCACAAGCATCTGGACAAGAAGCCGTCACAGCTTTCTACCGGGGAGCGTCAGCGGGTTGCCATTGGTCGCGCGCTGGCGCACCGGCCATCGATCGTGATCGCCGACGAGCCCACGGCCTCGCTCGACCCCATCGCGGCGCAGCGCATCATGGCGCTGTTCATCGAGATGGTGGAATCGCTGAATATCACGGTTATCGTTGCCAGCCACGCCTGGCGTCATGTGAAGTCGCTGGGGTTGCGTCGCCTCAAACTGCGTATTCACAAAGATGTGGATGGTGGTGTCGCTGAAACCATCGTTTCGGGGTAGTGGCAGCATGCGTCGTCTGAGAAAACTGCTGTGGTTGTCGTGGCGTGATTATGTCAATGAATGGCAGATGTCGGGCTGTTTCGTGCTGGCGCTGGCGGCGGTACTGGGGCCGATGCTGATTCTGTTCGGGCTCAAGTCCGGCATTATCGGCAATATGCTCGACCAGCTGGTCAACAATCCGCGGAACCTGGAAATCCAGACGGTTGGCGCGGGCCGTTTCGACAAGCCGTGGATCGAGGCGCTGCGCCAGCGTCCGGAAACCGGCTTTGTCATCCCGAAAACCCGCAGCCTGTCGGCAAGCCTGGATCTTAAAAGCGATCATGCACCAGACATTGTTGCCGTTGAGCTGGTGTCGTCGGCGCCGGGTGATCCCCTGCTGGGTGAGTTGGCCGCAGCGCTGAAGGCACCAACCGATGTGATTCTGTCGGCCGCGGCTGCTGACAAGCTGAGGGTGCGGGCCGGTGACGAAATCGATGCCAGTGTAGCGCGGCGTTTTCATGGCAAACGCCAGCGTGAACACATTGCCTTGAATGTCGTCGGGGTTGCGCCGCCATCGGTCAATCGCAGGGAGGCCGCGTTCATGCTGCTGGAGACGGCGGAGGCCATCGAAAGCTTCAAGGACGGGATCGCCGTCGAGACCTTCGGCTGGGATGGCGATGAACCGCAAAGTGAGAGCACACGGCTCTATTCTGGCTTCAGGCTGTATGCGCGCTCCCTCGACGATGTGACGCAGTTGAGCCGATACATGCAGGATCTCGGCCTGAAGGTGCGCACACGCTCCGAAGATATCGAGATCGTGCAGGGGATGGACCGGAATCTCACCATGATCTTCTGGGTTGTCGCGATGATTGGCCTGACCGGCTTCTCGGTCTCGCTGGGTGCGAGCCTGTGGGCCAATGTCGACCGCAAGCAGCGTGATCTCAGCATGATGCGGCTGGTCGGATTCCACACCGGTGACATCGTCTGGTATCCGGTATTCCAGTCGGTACTGACGGCGATCGGTGGCTGGGCGCTGGCGGTCGCGATCTATTTCGGTGTCTCCAAAGGCATCAACCAGTTGATGGCATCGCAGCTGCGACCGGGAGAGGAAGTCTGCAAGCTGGTACCCGAGCACTTCGCTCTGGCCTTGTTGTTGACGCTGGCCGCCTCGGTGGTGGCTGCTGCATTGGCCGGGCTCCGCGCCGCGCGAATCGAACCGGCGGAAGGGCTGCGCGAGGTTTAGCCATTTTGGGCTGGCGGATTACTTCGAACCGTGGTTTGCTTCATGACGGTTGCTCACGACGACAGCGCCAGCATAGTGGGCATCACGGTATCGACTTCATGTCCATGAGATAATTCAGGGGTCTAATAGTCAATAACAACAATAACAATGACTACAAAAATCACCTATTTGGTAAGCCATTACCCCGCCATTTCGCATACTTTCATTCTCAACGAAATTCGCCACCTGCGTGATCAGGGGTTGGATATCGATGTCTGTTCAATCAATGATCCGGATCGTGTGGATGAATGCCTCACCGTCGTCGAGCAGGCCGAGAAAAAGCGTTGCTTCTATGTCAAGTCCGCTGGAATTGGTGCGATTGCGCGCGCGCATTTGGGCTTGTTGCTGAAATCTCCGCTGCGCTACTTCCGCGGGTTGGGCATGGCTGTCAGTTTGGCGGGTGGTTCACCCCGCGAACTGCTCTATCGTTTGTTCTACTTTGCCGAAGCTGTGGTAGTGGCGCACCGTATGCAGCATCGTGGCAGCAGTCATGTGCATGTTCATTTCGGGTCTGAAGTGGCGACAGTTGGTCTGCTGGTCAAGCAGGTAGCACCGGTCGGCTTTTCGCTGACCATTCACGGTTCTGATGAGTTTTATGATGCCCCCGGCTTTCATCTGACGCGCAAAGTCGAAGAGGCGGATTTTATTTTCTGCATCAGCCACTACACCGCGAGCCAGTTGATGCGTCTCTCGGAGAGTCAACATTGGAACAAAATTTCTGTGGCGCCGCTTGGTGTTGACGTCAACCATTTTTCCCCCCAGAAGAAAAGTGATGACCACGATACGCTTAACGTACTTTGCGTCGGGCGTTTGAATGCAGCCAAGGGTATTCATCTGCTACTCAAGGCTGTAGCGCATTTGCACCGTCAATATGATTCACTGCGATTGATTGTCGTGGGTGATGGTGAGCTTCGGGCATCGCTCGAATCATTGGTGGAGTCGCTGGGTATTGCTGACCGTGTGGAGTTTGCCGGTGCCGTCAACCAGGATGGGATTCCTCCCTACTATCAGCGTGCCGATGTGTTCTGTTTACCAAGCTTTGCGGAAGGCGTGCCGGTGGTACTGATGGAGGCCATGTCCATGGAAATTCCTTGTGTGGCGTCACGTATCACGGGGATTCCGGAGTTGATCGATGATGGCTGCAACGGGCTACTGTTTACGGCGGCCGATGTCGATGCATTGACAGCCGCTCTCAAACGCTTGCTCGATGATCCGGTGTTGCGCCAGAAGCTTGGCAGAGCTGGACGGCAGAAGGTGCTCGCAGGCTACGATCTCAATGCCAATTTCACTGCATTGGCCCACCATTTTGTCGAACAACTCGATGGTTGCGAATCCAGTCAGGAAGGGAGGCGGGGCGCCGTATGGGCGTCGGAACGTTATGTCTGAGGCTATCAGAATTGCCGTCGTCTCTACCGGCGGGCAAGTGCCTGCCTGGGAAGCTTCGATGGTCGAATCGCTGGCGGCACTGCCTGGTGTCGAGGTTGGGCTGATCATTGATGAATCGCCGCTGGTGGATGATGCGCCGCTAGCCTTTCGCTGCTACGAGTGGCTCGATAACCGATTGTTTGGGTTGTTCGATAACCCATTGGCTCGGGTGCCTATGCCAAAATCCGTGGCGCACTGGTCTCTCTCTGATACAGAGGAAATGCTCGATTTGGTGATTTGCTTGTCAGCTGCCCGCAAGGATACGGTTTTTGGCCGGTATGGTGCTCTATGGGTCGAGGCTGTTGACGATGAGGGGCATGGACTGTCACCGGTTGGTTACCATGAGGTGATGCGCCGGTGGCGCAGTTCGGCCATTGCTGTGCGTCATCGGCGTAAGCCTGGTGTGTCGGCACGGGTCATCCACTGTTCGCGGTCGAGCACTGATGCCATTTCCATGCGCAGGAATCGTGAGCAGATTTTGTGGAAAGCCAGAGACTTCATTCCCCGTCTGGTTGCCCGTGCATTGCGCAATGGCGGGGTTTTCCCTGGTTGTGCCGCATCGACCCAGCCTGTTGAATCGAAGTCTACATGTGCTGGCGTAGGATCAGCAGCGCTGTTGGCGGGTGATGCGGTAATGTCGTTGGCTTTGGATGATGTATGTCACGAAGTGGTCAGGGGATATCCATCGACGGCTGGGCTAGTCGGGCAGTTTGCTCATAAACTGCCGGATGTTTTCCGTTTCTACTACCACGCTAAGCTGACGCGTGAGCAATGGTACCTGATGTTCCAGTTCTCAGATCGTATCAGTCTGGGACTGGATTCCTATCAAGCCATTGTGCCACCCAAAGACCGTATTTGGGCCGACCCGCATCTGTTGGAAAAAGATGATGTGTGGTACGTCTTTATCGAGGAGATGCTGTTTAGCGAAAACAAGGGGTTTATCTCTGTTTTGCAGATCGATGCGCAAGGCGCTTGGACGCAGCCAGTCAAAGTGCTCGAACGTGACTACCATCTCTCTTATCCCCAGATTGTCGAATGGGATGGCGAAATCTACATGCTACCCGAAAGTTCTGCCAACCGAACCATCGAGCTCTACCGCTGTATCGATTTTCCACTGCGTTGGGAGCGGGTAAAGGTGTTGATCGATGACATCGAGGCTGTCGATTCCTCGTTGCTTTGGCGCGAAGGAAAATGGTGGCTTTTTTGTTCGGTCAAGCCCCATCCAGCTGCTTCGGAAAATGATGAGCTGCATATCTACTACAGCGATGATCTGCTCACCGGGCAGTGGCAACCCCATGCGGCAAACCCTGTGGTCAGTGATGTGACACGGGCGCGCCCGGCAGGCCGGATCTTCGAGCATAATGGGCAGCTTGTCCGCCCCTCGCAGAATTGCGGTGGAATCTATGGTTTTGGTCTCAATCTCAATCGAATCACGTGCCTCGATGAAACGAGCTATGAGGAGCAAATCATCGACCACACTAGCGCCGCAGCCTATCCGGGGATGATTGCCACTCACACGCTGGCCAGAGAAGGGCGCTTGACTGTGGTCGATGCCTGTCGGCGAATTTCCGTGCTTGGCTAGCTCGTATTTCTCGTTTGGGTCGCAGATAAGAGGTGGTGAGAAATCCGGGTTAGGGCAGTTCCACCCCCTCGTTGGCGAGAAACGTGGTCAGACGGATCAGGGGCAGGCCGATCAGTGCATTGGGATCGTCGCCCGCCATCTTTTCGAACAGCGTGATGCCAAGCCCTTCGGATTTGAAACTGCCGGCACAGTTGTATGGCTGTTCCTTGTGTAAATAGCGCTCGATCTGTTCCGCTGTCAGTGTTCGGAACCATACTCCGAATGGCACGATGTCCAGCTGCATGTTGCCGCTGCTGGTATTGAGCAGGGCAAGGCCGGTAAGAAAGCGCACTTCCTTGCCAGCAAACCCACTGAGTTGTGCTCTGGCCTTGTCATGTGTTCCCGGCTTGCCGATGATCTTGCCGTTGCAAACGGCGCATTGATCCGACGCAATCACCAGGTGGGCGGGGTAGTGTGATCTTGCGGCCTCGGCCTTGGCCGCGGTAAGCCGGCGAACCATCGCTGCGGGTGATTCCCCGGGCAGCGGTGTTTCGTCGATCTCTGGCGCGAAGGCCTCGAACGGAAGAGACAGCCGCTCCAATAGCGCTGCGCGGAATGGCGAGGTCGATGCCAGAACAAGGGGAAGCATGGTTTCTCCAGAGCTAAGAGCGTTGTAACTATTCGGTAGGTAGAAAAATAGAGCCGTTGCTGTATGTTTTCTGTATGTTTTCTTTTGACAGCGGGATAGTCGACTGCGTAGAATCGCGCGCTTATGTCCGGACTGCCGCTGCAATTGGTCGATCCCTTCAGGCAGGCCAGCCTTGGTGCCGAGTACCAGGGTGAACTGCCGTTTGACAAGATGCCGCGTCTGCGGGCACTGCTCGTCGAACAGTGCGAAGGGAGTGTAAGGTATCGACTCCGATTTTCGCAACCGGGCAGTCGACGTTACTGCCTGGAAGGGGAAGTCGAAACCTTGGTTTCGCTACCCTGTCAGCGTTGCTTTCGCCCAGCACTGCACCAGGTGGAAGGGCGTTTCTGCTTCGAGCTGGTAGAAACCGAAGCGCAGGTTGATCTGGTCGAGGATGGCTGCGAAGCGTTGCTGGTAACAGACGAACGTATCAGCCTCGTCGGATTGCTTGAAGACGAGGTGTTGCTGGGGTTGCCGGCAATAGCGGTTCACGACGACATTGCGGCTTGCGAAGGCTCGGACTGGCAACAGTGGATGGCACAAGAGCAGGGCAAGTTACTGAATGAGAATGCCGGGGATGAGGACAACCCGTTCGCGGCATTGGCCGGCCTGAAAGATACCCTTGCCTCGAAAGAGGGCAAAGAGTAACGATCGGTCCGACATCGATGTATTTGAAGACTGGAGCTGAATCATGGCTGTACAAAAGAGTAAGAAGTCACGTTCGCGTCGCGGCATGCGTCGTTCACATGACAGTTTGAATGGACCTACATTGTCCATCGATCCCGTAACCGGTGAGACGCATCGTCGCCACCACGTGACGCCGGATGGTTTCTACCGCGGCAGACAAGTCATTGTGATGGCTGAGGAAGTCGAAGAAGACGAGGAGTAATCTCCTCACGAGCGGGACAACGACGACAGGCGCTACATGCGCCTGTCGTCGTTTTGAGCGCTCATCCGGAAATCATCGGAGCAGCTATCGCATGTCACGACAACACTATCGGATTTCACTGGATGCAATGAGTGGGGACCTTGGTCCCGAAGCCGTCGTCCCCGCGGCGCTCGATGCGTTACGAACATTCGATGATATTGCCCTCGTGCTGGTGGGTGACGAGGCGAAGATTCGGCAGCAGCTTGGCAATGCTTCTTCGTCACGGCTGAGTATTGTGCATACCACTGAGGTCGTCACCATGGAAGACGCACCGGCCCAGGCGCTGCGCACGAAAAAGGATTCGTCGATGCGGGTGGCGATCAATCTGGTCAAAGAGGGCAAGGTTGATGCGGCCGTCAGCGCGGGCAATACCGGCGCATTGATGGCAACCGCCAAGTTTGTGCTCAAGACCTTGCCGGGCATTCATCGTCCTGCTATCTGTACCGCGGTGCCTTCCGGAAGCGGCAGCCATACGCACCTGCTCGATCTTGGCGCGAATATCGATTCGTCACCGGAGCAGCTGCATCAGTTTGCCGTCATGGGTTCGGTCATGGTGCAGGCAGTGGACAATAATGCGGCGCCTGCCGTCGGGCTATTGAATGTTGGCGCCGAGGCGATCAAGGGCAGCGCCGAGGTCAAAGCCGCTGGCGAATTGCTGGCATCCAGTCCGTTGAACTATGTCGGTTTCGTCGAAGGTGATGATATCTATGCCGGCAAGGTGGACGTGGTGGTCTGCGATGGGTTCGTCGGCAATGTGGCGTTGAAGACCAGCGAAGGTCTGGCGAAGATGATTTCCAGTAATCTTCGGGATGAATTCCTGCGCACGCCGCTGACAAAGCTCGCCGGCCTTATTGCCATGCCTGTGCTCAAGGCATTTCGCCGCAAGATCGATCCGCGGCGCTACAATGGCGCCAGTTTGCTGGGCCTCAACGGTGTCGTGATCAAGAGCCACGGTGGCGCTGACCGTCTTGCCTTTGCCAATGCCATCAAGATAGCGCGCATCGAGGCGCATCAGAAGGTGCCGGAAAAGATTGGCGCACAAATTCAGAGCCTGCTCTCTGAATGACAGCCGTGTAACATAACGGCAGAGTAGAACGATTGTAACGGAGCGCTCCATGTATTCACGCATTACCGGTACCGGCAGTTATCTGCCCGAAAAAATCCTGACCAATAAAGACCTGGAGGCGATCGTCGATACCTCCGACGAGTGGATCAGGGAGCGTACCGGTATTCGTGAACGCCATGTTGCCGCACCGACCGAAACCACTTGCGACCTGGCTGAGCAGGCGGCGCGCTGTGCACTCGATGCTGCTGGCAAGCACCCTGATGATGTAGACCTGATCATTATCGCGACCACGACCCCCGACAAGGTATTCCCCAGTACGGCCTGCCTGTTGCAAGCGCGGCTGGGCATTCGCGGTTGTACGGCGTTCGATTTGCAGGCGGTCTGCACCGGGTTCGTCTATGCTGTGGGGGTTGCTGACAAATTCATCAAATCGGGAACCCACAAATGTGCGCTGGTGATCGGTGCCGAGACGATTAGCCGGCTGCTGGACTGGACCGACAGAACCACCTGTGTGCTGTTTGGCGATGGTGCCGGCGCGGTGGTGCTCGAAGCTGGTGACGAACCCGGCATTCTCTCGACCCACCTGCATGCCGATGGTCAATACGAGAAGCTATTGCATGTACCTGCGGGGATCTCTACCGGATTTGCCGAAATCCAGGCCGAGTCGGCGTTCATCCAGATGAAGGGTAACGAAGTATTTCGCGTGGCGGTCAACACCCTGGGCAGGATCGTCGATGAAACCCTCGCGGCCAATGATATGCAAAAGGAAGACATCGACTGGTTGGTACCGCACCAGGCCAATGTGCGCATCATTCAGGCAACGGCCAAAAAGCTCAAGATGGATATGGATCACGTTGTCGTTACTGTTGCCGAGCATGGTAATACCTCGGCGGCGTCGGTGCCGCTGGCGCTGGACACGGCGGTCAGGCGAGGAGATATCAAGCCGGGTGAAACGGTAATGATGGAAGCTTTTGGTGGCGGTTTTACCTGGGGTTCCGTACTGGCAGTAATGTAACCGGCGTATGGCAACAGAAATCGAACGCAAGTTTCTTGTCGTCAGCGACGCCTGGCGCGACGCCGTGACGCACAGCGCCATCTTCAGGCAGGGCTATATTGCGACGGGAGAAACAACTCGGGGCTCGGTTCGGGTGCGGATTTCCGGCGATCAGGCATGGCTGAACATGAAATCTGCGACGCGCGGCATGGAACGGCTGGAGTTCGAATACCCACTACCGCTCGAAGATGCGATCCAGGTCCTTGACTCCCTCTGTGAAACCCCCATCATCGAGAAAACTCGGCACTATGTCCGTCATGCCGACCACACTTGGGAAGTGGATGTGTTCGAGGGCGAGAACGCTGGCTTGGTGGTTGCCGAGGTTGAGCTCGAAACGACAGAAGACCGCCCCTCGTTGCCGGTATGGGTTGGGAACGAGGTCACAGATGATTTGAGGTACTACAACGCTTGTCTCGTAAAGCACCCCTTTAACACGTGGTGATGACAGAGTGACTTGAGCGGCATTGGGTTTCTGCCTAATCTTCTACTCGACGCAGACAGCAACATAACCTCATACAGGGAGATACGATGGTTAACATTTTTATAGCGGATGGTCAGCCATTCGAGGAGAAGGATATCCTCGCTGAATTCGCAGCCGAAGGAATTCAAGTTCGCAAGCAGTGCAGTACCAGTGAAGAGCTGGTCGACGCAGTCAAGAAGGAGCAGCCTGATGTCGTGTTGCTGTCTTTGACGCTCGGTGGCTTGGGCGCGTTTGAAGCGATCGATCAGATCAGATTGAACTTCCCGCGCGTGGGTATCGTTATCATGCTGGTGCATGCAGACGGCCCATTCCCCAAGCGACTGCTCGATACGGGCGCCAGCGGTTTCATTTCTCGCAATACTGATCCGACCGATATCGTTGACGCTATCGTTACGGTAAAAAATGGCGAGAAGTACATCAGCCCGGAGATTGCTCAAAAAATTGCCATTTCACTGCTGCCTGGTGGCGAAGAGTCACCGCTGGATCGTCTCTCTGAGCGTGAAATGCAAGTCATGTTGCAGCTGAGCCAGGGTGATTCGCCATTGCTGATTTCGAGCAGGTTGGCGCTGAGCCCGAAAACTGTTAGCACCTACAAGCACCGCGTTCGCGACAAGCTTCGGGTCGATGATACTCAGGAGATCTTTGCGCTGGCTGGCACCCATGGCTTGGTCGCACGCTAGTACGTCAACCTGTCAGTAATGTTCCACACAACGGGAAGCATGTGCTTCCCGTTGTAGTTTGAAGCACTGAAAAATGAATCGGGCTAGAATCCCATCATGGAATTCAGTCTCGATTGCCGCCGTTGTCCGCGGCTGGTGCACTACCTCGAATCGCTCCGTCTTCGTTTTCCCGACTATCACAATGCACCGGTGCCCGCCTTTGGTGATCCTGCTGCGCGATTGATGATTGTCGGGCTGGCCCCCGGGCTGCATGGCGCCAATGCCACCGGTAGGGTGTTTACCGGCGATCCGTCCGGTGATCTGCTGTTCGCCACCTTGCACCGATTCGGTTTCTGCAACTATCCATCGTCGCGTCTGATGGTCGATGATCTGCGGCTCGACAATTGCCTGATTACCAACGCAGTCAAATGTGTGCCTCCCTCGAATCTTCCTAACAGCACCGAACGCAAGCGTTGCGGCAGTTTTTTGCGCGACGAGATTGATACCCTTGCGCCACGTGTCATTGTCGCACTGGGGCGTATAGCGCATGAGAGCGTTCTCAAGGCGTTGGACCAGACCATCGCCCGGTTTCCCTTTGCCCATCTTGCTGAACACTGCCCGCTGGGTGCAGAAGGCCCGATCTTGCTGGACAGTTATCATTGCAGTCGCTACAACGTACAGACCAAGCGGCTGACGGCTGCGATGTTCGACAAGGTGTTTGCGAGAGCACGGGAGTTGCTGTGACAGCGCAAGACAAGGCTACGAGCCAAGCCTTCGATCACCAGGAGGTGCTTGCCACCATGCCCGCCGCGCCCGGTGTCTACCGCATGCTCGGTGATAAAGGTGAGTTGCTGTATGTGGGCAAGGCCAAGCATCTGAAAAAACGGGTAGCGAGCTATTTCGTCAGTGGGAGAAACAGCCTGCGCATTCGCAAGATGGTGGCGCAGATCCGGGATATCCAGATCACCGTCACCGAAACAGAAGCCGAAGCGCTGCTGCTTGAGAGTAATCTGATCAAGCAGCATCGGCCTCGTTACAACATTCTGCTGCGGGACGATAAATCTTATCCCTATATCTACGTTTCCACCGAAAGCGCTTATCCGCGTCTGAGTTTTCATCGTGGCGCCCGTAGTGGCAAGGGGCGCTATTTTGGGCCCTATCCGTCGGCCACGGCGGTACGTTTCACGCTCAGTCAACTGCAAAAGTTGTTCAAGGTGCGGCTCTGCGAGGACAGCTATTACCGCAGTCGTTCCCGTCCCTGTCTGCAATATCAGATCAAGCGCTGTTCAGCGCCCTGCGTAGATCTTGTTTCACAGGAGGACTATCGGCGCGATATCGAAGACAGCATGCGCTTTCTGTCCGGCAAGAGTGATGAGCTGATTGCCGAGCAGATCGTCAAGATGGAGCAAGCATCGGCCGCGCTGGAATTCGAGCAGGCGGCGCAATACCGCGATCAGATCGAACTGATGCGCAAAATCGCGCAGCAGCAGTACATCAGTGGGGCGAAAGGTGATGTCGATGTGATTGCGGTTGCTATCGAGCAGGGGGTTGCCTGCGTGCAGGTATTTTATATCCGCACCGGGAACAGCCTTGGCAACCGGGCGTTTTTTCCGCGCCTGCCGGACAAGGGCGCCGACGAGAACGAGGTGCTGGCGGCTTTTCTCGGGCAATACTATGCAGCCCGGGAGATCCCAGCTGAGGTCATCATCAGTCGGCCATTGAAAGATCATGTGTTGATCGAGCAAATGCTGCGGCTGCGCAAGGAAGGCAAGGTGGTGCTGAAAAGCAGTGTTCGTGGTGAGCGGTCGAAATGGCTGGAGATGGCCGAGCGCAACGCGCGTGTTGCACTGCGTTCTCGCCTTGCATCACGTGAGACGGTACGCACGCGCTATGAAGATCTGCAAGAACGGCTCGGGCTCGATGAAATACCCAAGCGCATGGAGTGTTTCGATATTTCCCATACCCAGGGCGAGGCGACGGTTGCCTCCTGTGTCGTCTTCAATGAAGAAGGGCCGCTCAATGGCGACTATCGGCGCTTCAATATCACCGGCATTACGCCCGGAGACGACTATGCGGCCATGCATCAGGCGCTGAGCCGGCGCTATCGCAGACTGGCGGAGGGCGAAGGTGTTTTGCCTGATATTCTTTTCATCGACGGCGGGCGTGGTCAGCTGCATCAGGCAGAGGCGGTGCTCAGCGACTTCCAGATCCAGGGTGTCACGCTGGTCGGGGTGGCGAAGGGCGAGGGACGCAAGGCTGGTTTGGAAACGTTGTTTGTTTCGGGCCAGGACAAGGGTATTTCATTGCCACCTGATAGTCCCGCGCTGCAATTGGTGTTGCAGATTCGGGATGAGGCGCATCGATTCGCCATCACCGGCCATCGCAAGCGGCGGGCCAAGGCGCGGGTCAGTTCGACGCTGGAGGAGGTGCCGGGGTTGGGGCCGAAACGGCGCCAGGCATTGCTGCAACACTTTGGCGGTATCCGCGCCATTGCCACCGCCAGTATCGAAGAGTTGGCCAAGGTGCAGGGCATCAGCAGGCGTCTCGCCGAGGCCATCTATAGCCGCTATCATGACGAGACCTGACCGGTATAGAATAACCGCCCATGGACTTCAATATTCCCAATTTGCTGACGCTGGCGCGTATCGTATTGATACCGCTGGTGCTTATTATTTTCTATCTGCCTATCGAACACGCCGGCCCGCTGGCTGCGATACTGTTTGCGATTGCAGGTATTACCGACTGGCTCGATGGCTATCTGGCGCGCCGGCTCAACCAGATGTCGCGTTTTGGCGCTTTCCTTGACCCGGTAGCCGACAAGCTGATGGTCGCGGCGGCCTTGTTGCTGATCGTCGACAAGTTTGGTGGTGTCTGGATCACGGCTGCTGCGGTGATTATCATCGGCCGTGAGATCGCGATCTCGGCGCTACGTGAGTGGATGGCGGAAATTGGTGATCGCAGAAAGGTGGCCGTCAGCTATCTGGGCAAGCTCAAAACCACCGCGCAGATGTTCGCGCTGTTTTTTCTGCTATACCAGGAGCCGTTGCTGGGCTTGCCGTCACTGCAGATAGGATTCGTCCTGCTGGCCATTTCGGCCGTGCTGACACTGTGGTCTATGTTCAACTACCTCCGTCTGGCCATGAAATAGGGTTGACATCAGACGGAAAATACCGATAATACCGGCCTCCAACGCGGGAATAGCTCAGCTGGTAGAGCACAACCTTGCCAAGGTTGGGGTCGCGAGTTCGAATCTCGTTTCCCGCTCCAAATTGTCGAAAAAGCCTCGCACACGCGGGGCTTTTTCTTGCCTGCAAACCGCAGGTGCGCCGACGAAAAAAGTGCAATGAAATAGCCGATAAAAGCTGTTATCATCGCGCCTCAAACTCTGGCTGAGTGGCAGAGTGGTTATGCAGCGGCCTGCAAAGCCGTGGACCTCGGTTCGATTCCGGGCTCAGCCTCCATCTTTCCCTGATACGCCTATCCGCCCGGGTGGCGAAATTGGTAGACGCAAGGGACTTAAAATCCCTCGGTAGCGATACCGTGCCGGTTCGATTCCGGCCCCGGGCACCACAGGGATAGACTTCCCACATACTCCCGCATGAAGCAACGCCTCGAAGAGCTTCCGTACTTTTCTGATTCCGCCTTACTGTTTGCGCAGATTGCACATTGGCACTGGGCCGTGTTTCTCGACAGTGGCGCTGTTGACGCACGCCAGGGTCGTTACGATATTTTGGCCGCAGAGCCCTATGTTACGTTGGTGACGCGTGGTGAGACGACTGAAATATGTCGGCATGGCGACTGCGAATCGTCCAGGGAAGATCCTTTTGCATTGCTGCGCCAGGCACTGGTGCCAATAGGCGACAACAGCGGTGAGCTGCCGTTTTATGGCGGTGCGCTGGGCTATTTCTCCTACGATCTCGGGCGGCGCCTGGAACGGCTGCCGAATACGGCCGTCGACGATACGCAGTTGCCGCAGATGGCGGTCGGAATCTATGACTGGGCGCTGGTGGTGGATCACGAGCAGCGCCGCAGCTGGCTGGTCAGTGCCGGGCGCGACAGCCAGACACAGACATCGGAGCGCTGGGATAAACTGCTGAGGCTATTTTCCGCACCGTTGCGAGATGATGGTGAAGGGACATTCCATACGCGCGGTGAGGTCTCATCCAGCTTGTCGTTTGCCGATTATGGCGCGGGGTTCCGCCGCATTCAGCAGTATATTCGTGACGGTGACTGTTATCAGGTCAACTATGCGCAGCGCTTCTCGGTTGCCTGTGAGGGCGACGCTTGGGTTGCTTATCGGGCCTTGCGCAATAGTAACTCCGCCCCGTTTTCCGCCTGGATGAATCTGCCATTCGTACAGGTGTTGAGTGCTTCTCCAGAGCGGTTCTTGCGGGTCAGGAATGGCGAGGTTGTGACGCAGCCGATCAAGGGCACAGCGCCACGTTCGGATGACCCCGGGGAGGATGCCGCGCGGGCCCAGGCGTTGCAGCACAGCGACAAGGATCGAGCGGAGAACCTGATGATCGTCGATCTGCTGCGCAACGATCTCAGCAAGAACAGTGAATATTTCAGCGTCAAGGTGCCGAAGCTGTTCGAGTTGCAACGCTTCGCCACGGTTCATCATCTGGTGAGTACGATAACGGCCACACTGCGGCCAGATCGTGATGCGCTGGATCTGTTGCGCGGCTGTTTTCCGGGTGGCTCGATTACTGGTGCGCCGAAAATCCGGGCCATGGAAATCATCGACGAGTTGGAGGGGGTTCGCCGCGGCATCTATTGTGGCTGCATCGGCTATATCGGCTTCAATGGTGACATGGACAGCAATATCGTCATTCGTACGCTCACGGTGCAGGATGGCCAGATGCAGTTCTGGGCGGGAGGGGGCATCGTCATCGACTCCCGACTCGGGGCGGAATACCAGGAGACGCTCGACAAAGCCCATGCGTTACACGCGTTAATCAGTCGCTTCCATGCCGATGGGTATAATGACGGCAATCCATGATTCCAGCAGGTTAACCTTATGATTTTTCGTCAACTGTTCGAACCCGACTCCTGTACCTATACTTATCTGCTCGGTTGCGAAGAAACCGGTCAGGCGGTATTGATCGATCCCGTCATCGACACCGCAGAACGCGATCTGGCGACCGTCAATGCACTTGGGCTGACCTTGGCCTATACGCTGGAAACGCATATTCATGCCGATCACCTGACCGGCGCGCGCAAGCTGCGGGCGCTGGCAGGCAGCAAAATCGTCGTGCCGGCGATGGATGCGCTCGACTGCGCGGACATGGGGGTGGAAGAGGGCACGCCATTTGCAGTCGGCACGATTGAACTGCATCCGCTCTACACGCCTGGCCACACCAGCACTCATCACGCCTACCGTATCGATAATGGTATGCAGCCCGTGCTGTTCACCGGCGATGCCTTGCTGATCGAGGCTTGCGGTCGTACTGATTTTCAGTCCGGCGATCCAAACGCGCTGTATGCAAGTATCCACGAGAAGTTCTTCAACTTGCCGGATGAGACGCTGGTGTACCCCGCTCACGACTATGAGCAACGGCAGATCTCGACAATCGGGCAGGAGAAGGCGCGTAACCCACGTCTGGGTAACAATCGTTCGGAGGAAGAGTTCGCCGCCATCATGAATGGCCTGAACCTGCCCTATCCACGCAAGATCGATTTTGCCGTACCGGGTAACGAGGCCTGCGGTCAATGTCCCGACAACGTGCCCGAGGAATATCGTGGTCCTTGCGATATCGAAACCTTGCCCGTGTCACAACAGCGGCCCGTGAAGGTCGGTGATCAGGGGTAATCCTTGGCTGCAAGCAAGTTTCGCCCTGCCTGGTGGTTACCAGGCCCGCATCTGCAAACATTGTGGCCGACCTTCTTTCGTCGGCGCCCAAGGTTACCGCTGACGCCTGAGCGGGTCGCGCTCAGTGATGGTGATTTCCTCGATCTGCTGTGGTTGAAGGGGCAGCAGTCTCGGCCGTTGGTGTTATTGCTCCATGGTCTGGAAGGCTCGATTCATTCGGCCTATGCCGGTGGCCTGATGCAGACCTTGTATGGCTCTGGTTACGACGTCTGCTTCATGCATTTTCGCGGCTGCAGTGGCGAGCCCAATCGCCTGGATCGCAGCTATCACAGCGGCGACACCGGCGACCTTCAGGCGGTTGTCGAGCATATAGGCAGGCAACATGCTCGCAGCGTCGACGGCATCGTCGGTTTCTCGCTGGGTGGAAATGTACTACTCAAATGGCTTGGCGAGCAGGGCGCGACCGCGCCAGTATGTTGCGCCGTCGCCGTGTCGGTACCCTATCAGCTCGATGATGCGGCAAAGCGGATGAATCGTGGTTTTTCACGGCTTTATCAGTGGCACCTTGTCTCCCGCCTGCGCAAGAAATATCTGGAAAAATTCAAGCAGCGGCCATCACCATTGAATGTCGATGTGCGCCAGCTGAAAACCTTTTTCGACTTCGACGACCAGGTTACCGCACCGCTGCACCAGTTCGCCGGTGTCGATGACTACTACCATCGCAGCAGCAGCCGGCAATACCTGCCATCGATCCGGGTGCCAACACTGCTGATCCACGCTGCCGACGACCCCTTCATGTTTCCGCATACAGTGCCCACACAGCAAGAACTGCCAGAGCAGGTGTGGCTGGAACTATCTGCCAATGGCGGGCATGTCGGCTTTGTTGGCGGACGCTGGCCATGGTCACCGCGTTACTGGGTCGATGAACGTGTTTTGGCGTGGTGCAAAGCGCATGCAAGCTGAGTCGATGGGTGCAATAGTCAACAAACCCGGCGAAAACTGGCAAACTGCCCCCTCAATTTTTCATGAGAACTTGTGATGCCCAAGCATTATGATCTGATTGCCATTGGCGCCGGCAGCGGCGGACTCTCCATAGTCGAGCGCGCTGCACAATATGGTGCGCGCTGTGCGGTCGTCGAAACAGGAAAACTCGGCGGTACCTGTGTCAACGTTGGCTGTGTACCGAAAAAAGTGATGTGGTATGGCGCCTCACTGGCGCATGCCTTGCACGATGCGACCGACTACGGTTTTAACATAGATATCAAGGGCTTCGATTGGGCAGAACTCAAGGCCAAGCGCGACCGCTATGTCGGCAACATCAATACCTGGTACCACAGTTTTCTCGCGGATTCCGATATTGATGAAATCCATGGTTACGCACAGTTTCTCGACGCCCATACCCTGGCGGTGGCCGGGCAGACATATACCGCCGAGCACATCGTCATCGCGCCAGGCAGCCGTCCCATCGTGCCCGATATTCCGGGGGCTGAGTTTGGTATCACTTCGGATGGTTTTTTCGAGTTGCAGGCATTGCCCGAACGGGTTGCTATCGTCGGCAGCGGCTATATTGCGGTGGAGATCGCCGGCGTGCTCAATGCGCTGGGCAGTGAAGTGACGCTGTTTCTGCGCAAGCAACATCTGCTACGCGAATTTGATGCCATGCTGCGTGAAGGCTTGATGGAGGAGATGCTCAATGCCGGTATCAATATCATGCCGATGACGCAGATCGCTCGTGTCGATAAGGATGCCGAGTCGGAGAAGCTGATGCTGCATTGTGATTCCGGCCAGACGTTCGAGCATTTCGATGCGCTCGTCTGGGCCATCGGTCGTGCGCCAAACAGTGATGGCTTGGCGTTGGAGAAGGCGAGCATCGAAGTGGATAATAAAGGCTATGTCGTCGTCGACGATTTTCAGAACACCAATGTGCCGGGCGTATATGCCGTGGGTGATGTGATCGGCAAAGCCCAGCTCACGCCGGTGGCGATTGCCGCCGCACGCCGTCTTGGTGATCGACTGTTCAACCACCAGCAGGATCGCAAGCTGGCCTACGACCTTATTCCCAGCGTCGTTTTCTCGCATCCCCCAATTGCATCAGTCGGTTTGACCGAATCACAGGCAAGAGAGCAGCATGGCGCTGCGGTGAAAATCTATCAGAGCCGTTTTACCCCCATGTATCACGCCTTCACCAGCCACCCGCAAAAAGTCTCCATGAAACTGGTGACCGTAGGCGCAAAGGAAAAGGTCGTGGGCTGCCATATTATCGGCCTCGGTGCTGATGAAATGCTGCAAGGCTTTGCGGTAGCCATTCGCATGGGCGCAACGAAAAAGGACCTCGACGACACCATCGCAATTCATCCTACCGGCTCTGAGGAGCTGGTGACGATGCGTTGATAGGGGTTTTGTTATGTTGATTTTCCTGCGCCGCCCGTCACGGAGGGATGTTGGCTCATTGGCAGGGTGATGGCCGTTGGAACAGTTGATATCCTTTTTTGTTGTTGTCCGGTCACGAAAGACAGGGGATTTACTGCGGAATGAAAAAATTACTGACGATCATTTTTGTACTCATCGCATCCATCGCCAATGCTGGTGAAACCTTGCGACTGGCGACGACGACGAGTACGGATAATTCCGGATTGCTGCGCACGTTGTTGCCTGATTTCGAGCGCAAGACGGGGATTCGGGTTCATGTGATTGCTGTCGGTACAGGCAAGGCGCTGCGTATGGGGCGTGATGGCGATGTCGATGTGGTGTTGGTGCATGCGCGTTCGGCGGAAGAGCAATTTGTCGCTGATGGCAGTGGTGTTGCGCGATACCCGGTGATGCACAATGATTTCGTCATTGTCGGGCCGGTCGACGATGCGGCTGGTGTTTCGGCTGAGACGGATGTCGCCAGCGCGTTGCAGCAGATTGCTGTGGCAAAGGCGCGTTTCGTTTCGCGTGGTGATGATTCCGGCACGCATCAGAAGGAGTTGTCGCTGTGGCAGGCTGCGGGTATCGAGCCGCAGGGCCGCTGGTATCTGCAGGCCGGGCAGGGGATGGGCAAGGTATTGCAGATGGCGAGTGAATTGCAAGCCTATACGCTGACGGATCGTGGTACCTGGCTGGCGATGCGTGACAAGCTCGACCTCGGGTTGTTGCTGTCGGGGGATGAGCGTCTGTTCAACCCCTACGGCATAATCGCCGTCAATCCGGCGAAGCATTCTGATGTGAACTATCGTGCGGCGGTAAAACTGATCGATTGGCTCATCTCACCGGAAACGCAGCAGAAAATTGCTGCTTTCCGTGTTGGTGGAGAGCCGTTGTTCGTGCCGGAAAATTTGCCACAGTAATTCTTCTACATCGACATTTCCAGATCGTCCATGACGGCGTCGATCCCGGCCTGGGCGCATTCCTCGTCTGTTTTTCCTGCTGGTGCGCCGCTGACGCCGATACCGCCGATCAATTTGCCGCCCACCTGAATCGGTAAGCCGCCGGTTGCCATCACTACGCCGGGTGTTCTGCCGATTGGCCCATTGGCCCGGTCTTTCAACTGTGCTGTTGCTGCATTGAAGTTGACGGCGGCATAGGCCTTGCCCTTGCTGATTGGCAGTGTGATCGGTGCGGCAATGGTGTCGCGCAGCGCAACCTGCACCAGCCCGTCACGATCGACCACGGTTACCCCGATTTGAATCCCTTTGTCGGTACAGGCCTTGATAGCCGCCTGAGCCATTGTGGTTGCGGTTGCCAGTGTCATGCGCGTTACGCTGACAGTCATGGCATCTTCATCAGCCATGATGGCAGGGGAGAGCGTGGCAAACAGTAACAGGGATATTGGCTTTCGTATCATCGGGTGGCTCCGTTTGGGGGGTTATTTCCAGATATCGACATCTTTTCCGCGCGCACGAATCCGGTCGGCACGGGCTTCGAGGTAGCGCTGAAAATTAGGCTGTTTGGTATAGGCACCGGTTGCTACATAGTCGAAGATCGACTGGGTGTGGAATTGCTTGAACATCGCTTCGCTGCGGATGACCTCCTTGCCGCTCGAATCAAAAAATACGATGGTGGGGGCATAGTGGATGCCGAGCTCTTTAGCCCACTGTCGTGCCGTGGTCTTGCTGCCGTCGAACAGCACCAGCGGATCTTTGCCCCACATATCCAACTGAATGTTGTTGAACTGCTTGATCAACTCACGCGTCTCGGCGTTATCGATGACTGTCTCATGCAGCTTTTCGCAGGCGGGACACTGTTTCTGCTCGAACCAGACAGCGACCGGGCGTTCGCCGAGCAGCTTGTTGAGGGCGAATGGCGTGCTGAGGAAAAAGGGTTCTTCGACCAGTTTGCCGCTGGACGGTGAAGGTGCCCGTTGACGGATAAAGTCGGTGAATGATGGGCCGTCATTGCCTGAATGGCTGTTCGCATACTGCAAGGCGAGCATGAATCGTTCCGGCGGCAGGTAGCCGTTCAAGCGCAACACCTGTTCGCCTGTTTCGTCAAGAAATACGGTGGTGGGCGTGAACTGCACCTTCAGTGCTTCGGCAAATTGCTTCTCCGTCAACTGGCTGCCATCGATCGTTGCCACGTCGCGGTCGCCCCACATATTGATCGCGACCACCTCGAAGTGCTTTTGCATGTAGTCGGCGATGCTCTGTTGCGAGAGATTGCGTTCAACCAGCAGGTTGCAATAGGGGCAGCCTTGCTGGTGAAACAGGATGATGATGCGTTTGCCAGCCTTGGCGGCCTCGGCAACGTCTTCGTTGAAATCGAGAAAGCTGCTGCGGAACCACGCTGGGTATTCGGTCTCGGCGGCACCCAGGAATTTTCCTTCGGGGTGTTCCGCTTCCTTGGACAGCAGCGGTGACGCAGGCAGAAAGCAGGCAAGAATCAACAGCAGACGGGAAAGGCGGGAAGAATTCATGGTGTTGCTCGGGCAGTGCCAATGCCTTATTTAAGACCGAAAGCGGCTGACCGATCCAGTGCGAGGCTTCGTTTGGGAAAGTTTCCCGGCTGCTACGTCAGTCGATTCTGACCGATAGCACGTCACAATTGGCGCCATGCAGAATGCCATTGGTGGTTGAGCCGAGAAGCCGTGAAACACCGCTGCGACCGTGTGAGCCGGTCACGATCAGGTCGACTTGCTGGGCTGCCGCGTAGGAGAGCACTGCGGCCTTTGGGGCACCCCACATGACTTCGGTCTTCAGATTGGGAATCTCCAGCTTGCCCGCCAGTTGCGCCATCTGTTTTTCGGCGGCTTCGAATATCATGTGATCGGTATCGAGCTGCTGCACCGGCCCCACCGGGTCGTAGATATCACCGTAGAAAACGAAATTTTCGACCGCATGCAGCAGGGTGGTACGGGCGTCGTACAGGCTCGCGATCTCTTTCGCCCGGCGCGCCGCAATATCGGCGTGGGGAGAGAAATCAGTGGCTACCAGGATATGGGCATAGGGTATCAGTGTGTCCTGATTGTTCTGCTGTGATGCCGATGCCATCCCTTCACGCAACCAGTCCCAGGCGACCAACAGCTCATCGCGCTTGAAATAGCGGATTTCAGTGGCGGTGAACGCATTGCCCAGTGCAGTCATCCAGTGTTCCCAGCGTTTTTCGCCGATGATGGCGATATGCTTGAAGTCATCCTCATGTTTTGTCATGAACATGAAATCGGTCCAGGCGGCGTCCGCTTCCCAGCCGTGGAAGTTCTCCAGCTCGATCAGTAGTGACAAGGGGCCGTGCTTGGCGATCAGCTGTTCCAGCAGCGTAGTGAATTCTTCAAGATCCTTGTCATTCAGTTTGCCGATGACCTTGACGGCGACGATGCGGTCTTCGTTGACGGGGATGATCTGAAACATGCGGGACTCCGGTAGTTAGTCCGACTGCGCGTTTTCGGTTGTGCTGGCTGCGCTGCGAACAAAAGTAGTGTTTTTGCACTTGGGGCAGGGCGGGATATGCCCGGCGCTGGCGAAGTGCAGTTGCTCGCCGCATTTGGTGCATTCGAGAATACCGGGTGCGGTGACCTCGCCGGTGCGCCACAGTTCGAAATCGGCGAGCATGGCTTCTTCCTTCAGCTCCAGCAGGTCAACGGTCGTCTTGTCGGCTGCGGACATGATTTTGTCCCAGAGATAGGATTCCTCGACCTTGACCTCGAAGGGAAACCATTCGCGAAAATCTTCACGCGTTTTTTTCGCCTCTTGTGCGACGGCGTAAAAGTCGCGTTTTACCCAGTCGGCCACCTGCTGCGCTTCGTGGATCGTCAGTTCCTTCAGTGATACAGATTCATCGCGCAAACCTGCCAGTACATCGTGAAATGCATCGCGTGTCAGGTCTTCGATATTGTGGAGACGTTCGGCCAGGCGCTCGGTCATCTTGTGATATCCGTCGACCAGATTATCGATCTGTTTGCTTTTCATTGTCGTTTGCTCCGCAAGGACTCGTGGAAAACAAGCCATATGGCTGTAGCCTACCAAGGCGGGGAGTTTGTATCCACAATGCATGTTGCCGCAGGCTGTCCATGTGGCCCGCCGGCACCTTTGCAGCATCAACCAGATGGACGGTGGTTGGTCAATATTAACCCGGCAATCGGCTGACGCCGATGATGGCGCATCCCTAGTGCCGCTTACTCGCTGGGAGCCAGTGTCATGGATGTAGACCATGCACCAACCGGCCGGGAAGACGATGGCGGTGCCATGGTCGAACTGGCGGAAATGTTCAATAGCTATGGCGATGCGGTTGTACTGAAAACACAGTCGGCTGACAGTTTCGACGCGATTTTTCGTGATTCGACCATTCCCGTCATCAATGGGGGTAACGGCGATGTTGAAAACCCGAGCCAGGCATTGGTCGATCTCTATACGCTGTTCAAGTGGCGACCAGAACTGATGTTCCCCGATGTCAGCGAGGAGATGAAGCTTGAGGTGGGGTTTTTTGGTGCGCCCGGTCATACCCGTACGGTACACAGTCTGATGATCCTGATGGGGCTCTTCCCCTGGGCATTCTCGCGCATCGTGATTTTCGGACGGGTGAATCAAATCTTCAAACCGGGGCAGCGTGAAAGACTGGAGGCGGCCGGGCTGACGATCGAAACCACTGCCGAGCTATACAAGCAGGAGACCATGGTTGGCTGCCTCAACATCGAACTGCCACGCATGGATGTGATTTATTCTGACTTGCTCAAACCACTCGAATTGTCAAAAATCAACCGTGAAGCAGCGATAAAGGCATTGAAGCCCAATGCGATGGTGCTGTGCCCTTCGGTGCATCTTAAGGAGTTTGGTGGTTTGCTGGACGATTCGCCCAACAATGCTTATTTCAGTCAGGCAAGAAATGCGGTTTATGTCCGCATGGCTGTTCTGCAAGCGATTTTGGGTTA
>JALSHZ010000011.1 GCA_026981985.1 Gammaproteobacteria bacterium
TGACCTGGGACGGCCCGGTGCTTTACCAAAGCAGCCGGCTCGATGCCTACCAGGCTGCGCTGGAGTGGCTGATCGATGCCGGGCTGGCCTACCCCTGTTGCTGCTCACGCAAGCAGGTGATGGAGAGTGGAAAACGCGGCGAGCTGGGCATGATCTACAACGGCCGATGCCGTCATGACCCTCGCCCTTGTGCTGGCCGCAATCCTGCCTGGCGCGTAATCACCCACGACGAACCCAGTGCTTTCGATGACTTGCGCCGTGGCCACTATGCACAACGGCTGGCATCAGAACTCGGGGATTTCGTCATCAAACGCGCTGATGGCTTTTTCGCCTACCAGCTCGCCGTCGTCGTCGACGACGCCTGGCAATCGATCAGCGAAGTGGTGCGCGGTGAGGATCTGCTCGACAACACCCCGCGCCAGATCCATCTGCAACAACTGCTGGGCCTAGCCACGCCCGACTACCTGCATCTGCCGCTGGTTACCAACGAACAGGGACAGAAGCTGAGCAAACAGACCTTCGCCCAACCGCTTGACCCCAACCGCCGCGGGAACAATCTGCTCACGGCGCTGCACCACCTCGGCATCGCGCTGCCAGCTTCACTCGCAAAAGCAGCCGTCGAAGAGATTCTGAACGCCGCGCTGGAGAGGGTCCGTCAGCCAAGCTGGGATTGGCGCAGCATTCACCCCCGCCCCCAACAGAGCACATCGGCTTGAGCCACGAACAGCGCGTAGAGACTTGATCGTACCTATATTTGTCGTGCCTCATGCAACAACGATGTCATAGCCGCAGACACTGATTTCCCGCGACGGGACTTGACAAACCCCAAAATGTAATTACATTGTATCCACTTATTAAGTCATGAGAATCGGAGCATGAAAACTGCAATCATCCGTATCGGCAATTCCCGCGGTGTTCGAATTCCCAAAGCCATACTCGAACAATGTAACTTTGGCGATGAAGTGGAACTGGAAGTCCAAGGCCAACAACTGACACTCAAACCAGTAACCCAAGTCCGCAACGGTTGGAGCAGCGCTTTCAAGGAGATGGCTGAACATCAAGACGACCAACTCATCGCCTTCCCCGAAAACCAGTGGGATGAGAGAGAGTGGGAGTGGAAGTAAACCGGTTTGATGTGTTTCTGGTCAGCCTCGACCCGACTGTTGGGCACCAAATTCAGAAAACCCGCCCTTGCCTCGTCTTGTCACCCGATGAAATGAATCACCACATATCAACCGTCATTATCGCCCCGATGACAACCAAAGGGCGACATTACCCTACCCGCATCCCTTGCACTTTCAAGGGTATCAAAGGCCAGATAGTGCTCGATCAACTCCGCACAGTTGACAAGCGCCGACTTGTCAAACGACTTGGAGTCATTAGCCCAGAAACCCAAGCGAAAACGTTGGCTGTGCTCCAGGAGCTTTTTCTGCCGTAACTACTTGAGCGAACGCTGAATAGTTACTTTTCTCTTTGAGAAACGCCTGATATCCACAAAACGCAGCCACTAGCACACGCTACGCCTGTCCCCTCGTGATTAGCACGCCATGGATCCTCACCCCCAACAGAGCACATCAGCTTGAACCACGAACAACGCGCCACCGCCTGGCTTGTCGATGCCAGCATTTATATCTTCCGCGCCTGGTACACCCTGCCTGACAGCATTACCGACAGCGATGGCAACCCTGTGAACGCGGTTCATGGCTTCATCGATTTCGTTTGGTCGCTGCTGCAAAACGAACACCCGACGCAAATCGGCTTCGCCTTCGACCAAAGCCTGGAACACTCCTGGCGCAAGGAAATCTACCCCGCCTACAAGGCCAACCGCGAACCGGCGCCGGAAAAACTCAAACGGCAGTTCGGCTACTGCCGAGAATTCATCGACGCCCTCGGCCTGCGCCATGCCGCCAGCCGTTTTCACGAGGCAGATGACATCATCGGCACCTGGGCCATGCGCGCCCAAAAAGACGGTGCCAAGGTACACATCATCACTGGCGACAAAGACCTCGCCCAACTGATCGGAAAAAATGATTTGTGGTGGGAATACGGCAAAAACCTGCGCCGCACCGCAAAAGACATCGAAAAGAAATTCGGCGTCCGCCCCGACCAGATGGCCGATGTGCTCGCCATCGGCGGCGACAGTTCTGACAATATTCCCGGCGTACCCGGCATTGGCATGGTCACCGCCGCCAAACTGCTGAAGAAATTCGATTGCATCGACAACCTGCTATCACGCACCCCGGAGATTGGCCGGACAAAACTGCGCGGTGCAAAACGGCTGCAACAACTGATCGAAACCCATCGGGAGGCGATATTGCTCTCACGGCAGTTGACAAGGATTGTCTGCGATATCGACGAAGCCGATGTCATACGCCCACTGCAACGCAGTAAAGCGGATCAAGAACAACTTGAGACGCTATTGCGGCAGCTGTCGCTACCCAACGCACGCATAACAGCATGGCAGGAATTGGCTAACCGCAGCCTTACTCGATGATTCCAGCAAAACTGGCAGGAACACAAAGATGCATTAGTCCCCTGTGTCTCGTGCAATTTGGTGCCACCCACTAGGATGGCGCCAATTTGGATGCACGAAGTCAGTCTGTTGGCTCAAGAATCGCCGGGAAGGTGACCGTCTGAACCTCCACGACCTGGGTCATCATGTCCTGCAGAAGGTCGAGACGCTTTTCCAGCATCTTCATGTGCATGCCGACATCCTCACCCGACATTTTCGGGTTTTTCTCGTGCATAGTTTTCATCATGCTCGACATGTTCTCGAGGTGTTTTTGCATCCGCGCATGACGTGCTTTCGAGTCCTTCAATTGCTGAATTTTCGCCATCTCCATTTTCATCTGCTGCATATGCGTCTGCATCTGGTTCATGTGATCCATCGATGACATATGACCATTTCCGGCAAACACGGCCGTCGATGAAACAAGTGCGGCGGACAAGATCGTTGCTGTAACTACTTTCATGGTTTCTTACCTCTTTGAGAATCTGATGTGTACTTTGTTACGGCGCCTGTTGCAGCGCCGATTCAGAAGTTACAACGTGTACGCCGGGCACAGGTCAAGCACACTGTACAAAAGATTTGAGCTTGAGGGCTGCTACGCTACAAAAGGAGGGAGAAGGGATCCCCACAAAAGAGCCCCTCTTCTGCGAGAGGGGCTTGATGAGTCAAGAAATGATTGAGGAAGGTCTGATTAAACAGACCTCCCGAGACACATGGAGGTGCCGGCAAAAGCAATTAATCGATCGCTCAATGCACCAGATCTAGACCAGTCTAGAAACGATCATTGTTCATCACCTTGGTCCAAGCTTTGACGAAGTCATGAATAAATTTCTCTTCGCCATCATTGGCAGCATACGCTTCAGCAACTGCCCTGAGTTCAGCATTGGAGCCAAATACCAGGTCAACCGATGTTGCGGTCCACTTCAGCTGTCCGCTGTTGCGATCACGCCCTTCATACATCCCCTCCTGCTCGGATGGGGACCATTTGGTCGACATATCAAGCAGGTTGACGAAAAAGTCATTACTCAAATGCCCAGGGTGGTCAGTGAACACGCCAGCCTTGGAACTTCCTGTGTTCGCTCCCAAAGCACGCATGTTTGAATCACCCAGACAACATCAACTGCGCCAGCAGCAAAGTTAACGCCCCAAAGAAACCACCAATCGGCACCCACGCCGGATAGACCTGCACGCGCTCAGGCGCAGGGCGGTGACGGATCCTCAGCAGCGCGGCGTTGACAAGCATGAACATCGCCAGAATCAGATACGAGGTGAATTCGGCCAGCCGCCGTAACGGAAAAATCAGCGCCAATAGCAGAATCGTCGCGCCGACCAGCAGTGTCGCAACCACCGGCGTGCGAGTACGCCGCCCTACATAAGCAAGCCAGCCTGGCAGCCAGCCGCGGCGGGCCATACCGTAGAACACGCGGGCAGCCATGATGATTTGCACCAGCGCGCCATTGACGACGGCAAACAGTGCAATGGCGGTGATGATGTGGGGATCGCTGCCGGTGGCGCGGCGATAGACTTCGGCCAGTGGTGCCTCGGTGGCCGCCATTTCCGCCGGACTGAGCGTTGCCACAGCCACCACGGCAACACCTGCGTAGAGCAGCATCGCCACCAGCAGCGCGAAGATAATGGCACGCGGCATGTCACGTTGCGGGTTCCTTGCTTCCTCGGCCACGTTGACCATATCCTCGAAGCCAACAAAGGCGTAGAAGGCCAGAAATGCACCAAGAAAGATGCCGCTCCAGGTCGCCGGCGCGGTGAGTGGCGGCGCCGCAGCGAACAACTCGGGCAGCCGATCGAGTTGTGGCAGTCCAACGAAGATGATCAACAGCAGACCACCCAGTTCAGCCAAGGTGAACAGTGCCGCGACGCGAACCGATTCAGCGATGCCGTAGATGGCCAACGCTGTCAGTACAGCAATGAGCATTGTGATCAACTGCCATTCGGGCCAGGGCAGGAATACCTCGGCATAGCCAGCGAAACCGCGCGACAAGGTGGCGGCCGAGAACATCCCGGCGACGGCCATAATCACGCCCACGGCCAGCGACAGCCAACGCATGCCGAAACCTTCATGCACATAGACGGCGACGCCAGCGGCAACCGGAAATCGTGCTGATAGCTCGGCATAGGTGAGCGCGGTAAAGCCGGCCACCACTGCGGCGCCAACGAAGGACAGTGGCGCATAGAAACCGGCATGCCCTGCCACCTGCCCCACCAGCACGTAGATGCCAGCACCAAGGATGTTGCCCAGGCCATAGAACGCCAGCAGCCAGAATCCCAGCCGTCGGCTCAGACTCGTCGATGCTGCGGGCGAATCACTCATCCGGTGGCGTTTCAGGCGGCAGATCGCTGCGCCGTTTCCGCCGCCAGCGTTTGACCTGGTAGGCAACGATGGCGGGAATGATCTTGTCGAAAGGCAGGGCGTCGAGGCGCCCATAGCGATTGACGCAAGCCTCGACGGTGGCGTCGATGTCCGTCACGATCTGCTCGGGTGGCAGCGGCGCCGCCAGCCCCATCTGACGCGCCATGCGCATATTGCGTGGCATGGGCTGATCCGGCTGTTGCGCTGCTGCGGGTTCGACGCCCTTGAGCGCATCGCTGCACAGCGCCTTGAGACCACGCAAGCCACCGACCTGGACGCGGATTTCCTTGTTGTGCGGCAGCGGCCCTTCGGCGCTGGTGATGCCTAGCGCGAATCGGGCATTGCGGCGCAACACCCCCAACAGTGTGGCGCAGCGCTGTTGCGCCGCCTGATGGTTACAGGCAAAGCCTTCCCGCTCTGCGAGACGGAAATTACGCGCCCGGCTGCACAGGCACTGCCGCGTCATCAACGCTTTTTCGAACACACAACGGGTGGCATTGATGTTGTTGTAGGTGCTGCGATATTCGGTTTCATCGACCATGAGCAGTTATCTTTCTTCAGCTGGTGATTCCCAGCCTACTTCTCCCACTCCTGCAAAATCGGCTTTTCACGTTTCTCCAGCAGCTTCTCTTCGGCCTCGAGCGCGTTCTCAGCCATGATCATCTTGATCTGCACTTTGCTTTCGGGCGTGATGTCCTCCTCGACCCGCTTTTCCTTGGCGAAGTTCTTAGCCTCGCGGTAGCTGTCGAACTCGGCGAGCTGCTCAAGATTCTTGATCAGATCCGTCGGACCCGGTGAGATACGGTATACAAAATATGGCATGATCTGAAAACCTCCACTGATTTGAACGAGTCACGCGCCAACACTAATGTGTAGGGGCGCATATTCATGATCTCAACTCTACCACCTGGAGGTGATCGGGCACCACGTCCGGAAATGGCCTGGGGTTTTTGGACATCGACCCGCCATGCCATACAATGCCACCACCACGCAACCCCAGAGACCTTTGTTGATGAGTAATAACGACAGCGCTATCAAGATTGAGGCTCCCGATCACGACGACCGGGTGGAGTACGAAAAAACGCTACGCGAAGCCGTCAGCCGGCTGGAGTCACTGCCAGCATCGGCCACGGCTGTCGACAAGGCACGTATCGACCTCGATATCGCGGAAGCCAAAACGGGCTTGGGTGAAACGGCAGAAGCCTGGGAACTGAGCCGCGCAGCTTTCGATATCTTTATGGAGAACGAGATGTGGCAGGACGCCATCGAGTCCTGCGAGGTCATGTACAACACCGGCGCACCCGCCAATATTGTCGCGCTGTGCCATGGTATCTGGCTCAGTGTGACCTATCCGGTCAAGCCACAAACCACGATCACGATGATCAACTACATGATC
>JALSHZ010000012.1 GCA_026981985.1 Gammaproteobacteria bacterium
TAGAATGATGATGCTTCTGAGGCAGGGGTTTGAAGCTAATCCCTGGATTGCCGAAAAAGCAGGAAAAATACGCAAAAACCCTGTCAAGCTTTTTTTATGGTTTTTTTGCGCTGAGTAGTTACGATTTTCGTTACTTTTTGGTGTGTTCCCGCTATGCAGCTGGGGCGCTGAGTAGTAACCTGATGTCGGCGCGATCACGTCAGTGCGCGTGCGAGGAAACGTGCAGGATGCAATGCCTCGAATACCGCGCGTTCGATCGGCAGCGACGCATCGTCGATGACGGAAGCGAGTATTTCAGCGCCCAGTAGTGCCGAGGTCAGCGCGCGTGAGCCGAGTCCGGCGCAGCAGTACAAGCCGGGGTAGCAGGTCGATTGTTCGCTGGTGCCGGTGGCGCGGCCACGCAGATAGGGGCCGAATACCCGAGACCAGGCACCGACACGCGGGAGCTCGCCTATCATTGGTAAATGATCGGGCGTGGTGGCACGTACCCCTTCCCAGGTTTCGATTGTTGTCGGGTCGATCGAATCCGCGAGCGCAGTGGACAGCATGCGCAGTGATACCAGATTCAATGCCGTGTTGGCCGCCGGGGCGCGTCTCGGTCGGTCGCCCGGTTCATGTGTCGAGCCGAAAAATATCCTGGTTTTGCTGCTCGGCACGACATAGCCCTTGCTGCTGATGGCGATGTCGGGCGGCGTATCACAGTGGCCTGAATCGAGCTGACCGTAGTTGGTCAGCAGCGGTAGTTGCTCGCACTGGGCGAGTGTGCCGAGGTGATGCCCGGTTGCCACTACCACGCGAGGGCTGGTGATGGCGTCATGATTGCTATTGAGTCTCCAGCCGCCCCGAATTTCGTCAAGGCCCGTCACCGACATGTCGGTACGGATATCGATCGACGCCCGGAACTCCTCGATCAGTGCCTCGCAGAGCTGGCGAATATCGAACCAGCCGGCGGCGGGGAAGAACAATCCTTCGGCATCGAGATCGCCTGGCAGGCCATCGGTGTCGACAGCTGACTGCCAGCGCAAATAATTCGCGGGAAACCGCTGATCCGTCGCGACCGCCAGCTTGCGGCCAAGGTCGTCCTCGCTTTTGGGCAGGCTGAATAATCCGCCGGGGTGAAATCCTGCATTGATGCCCAGTTGTTCGAGCTGACGAACCCGTTGCAGCGTGTAGAGATATCCCTGGCGGGAAAAGCGTGACGCGACGCAGTCATCGCGACTGAGGAAAGGTTGCATGATCGCTGCCGGGTTCGATGAAGTGCCGCAAGCGATCCTCTCCCCTTGCTCCAGCAAGGTGACCCGATAGCCGCGTGCAGCAAGGCGGTTGGCGCAGGCAGCCCCGGCCAGCCCGGCACCGATGATCGTGACCTCACGCCCCCTTGCGCTTTGTTCATGGGGGCGGAAATGCTTCGGCAGTCGTGAAGCGGCGCGCTCACGGGGCACCCGAAAACGCCCAGTGAGCCGCTCCCGCTTCTGCCCATAGCCGGGCGACTTTTCGACCTCGAATCCCGCATGGATCAGGTCGCGGCGGACCTGACCCGCAGCGGTGTAGGTCGCAAAAGTCGTGCCCTGATGACTCAGCCGGGCGATTTCCCGAATCACTGCCGGCGTCCACATCTGCGGATTTTTAGCTGGTGAAAAACCATCCAGGAACCAGGCGTCGATAGAGGCCTCCAGACTGTGCAGTGCGCTCGCCACCTCATCGACAATCAGCGTCAGACGAATGCGGGTGTTAGCGAAACTCAAGCAGTGAAAGCCTGGAATCGCCCCAGGCCACAACGCCAGCAACTGCTCGCTGTTGTCCCGCCACTGTGGAAAGCGTTGCAGATACTCGCGCAGCAAGGAACGCGCCAGCGGATAGCGCTCGACCGAGATGAAATCGAGCCGTGCATCGGCGGGAGCCGTTTTCTGCCACAGCGCCATCGTCGCCAGAAAACTCGTCCCCGAGCCAAAGCCAAGCTCACCGATGACAAAATGATCACTCTCAGCAAAGCGTTCCTGCAGCTGATTTCCCTGACAGAAAACAAACTCCTTCTCCCGGTCGGGCTGATCGCGTGATGAATAGAAATCATCGAAGCGACCACTGTAAAGCAGTTGATCACGCAAGCAGATAGCGTCTGATGAATTCGATGCCATGGCGATTAATGGTTGGGATGCCAAGCCGAATTATCGCCGTGGTGGCGGGTGGATGCACGTTTTCAGCCCGAGTCTGTTGGTGGATCGATGAGTAAATCAACTCAGTGCTTTGTACCCCTGGATTCCAGCGTCCCTTCCCGTCATTCCGCCAGGGAGGGCAGGCCAGGCCGGTGCCCCACATCCCTGTGACTGGATCCCCGTCCCGCGGGGATGACGGAGCCGGTCATTCCAGCAGTGCGCTGGAGTCCAGCGCCCGGGAGGGCTACCACCACCGGAGGTGTGCATCCCCGTGTCCAGCGGAGATGACGGTGCTGTACTAATATTTCTGCCGGTAAGCCCGAATCGAACGCCACGGAGGGCAACTGATGCTGTGCTGCCTCAACGCGGATCGTTGATGAGCTCGGAGATTTTTCTGGCGGCAAATTGGTGCCCAGCAGCCGACCAGTGGCAGTTGCCGCCATAGTAGCTGTTGAAGTCGCCTTTGCGCATTTCGGCGGCGATGTCGATGCATTTCAGGCCGAGTTTGTCGCAGCTGTGCATGATCTGCTGTTCGGCGATGAGGTTGTCTGGCTCACCATCGTAGCAATGGCCGATGAAAGCAACGATGAGGTTGGCGCCTGAGTTGCTGACGGATTTGTTGAGATTCTCCAATAGTGCTTCGCTCAGCCGGGCTTGCGCCGAATAGTCATTGCCCATACCCAGCTTGGCCTTGACCTTGCTCATCAGCCATTGGGTGGCTTCGACCAGCCGCAGCGAAAAGGGGCGTTCGAGCTGAGTGGTCTGAGCGAGTTTTTCGGGCGGCGGGATTGGGGTGCCGTGCAGGGTCAGCGAGTGGTTATCGGCGCCGATACTGAACCATGGCTTCGGCAGGTTGCGGACTGTCAGTGGATTGGTGAAGAACTTGTCGACGGCATAACCGAGGATGACTGTTTGCGGCTGGATTGCCTTGCCCTCGGTTTCCCATAGCAGCAGCGACTGGTCGATGCTGTGCGCCGCTATCCCGGTGTTGATGACTTTCTTGCCGGTGAGCGTGGCGAGTTGTTGGCCATAGGTTTCGTTGTCGCGGACACCCAGCCCATAGGTGAAGGAGTCACCGAGCAAGAGTATGCGCGCAGCCGGGGCGTCCGTTGTCGTTTCCGCCGTTACCCGGTAGCCGTGGCTGTCATGATGCAGGTCGGGGGCCGTGTAGCCGGGTTTCATGCGCCAGCCGAGTTGTGCATCAAATGCGAGGTCAGGCGGCAGCAAAGCGCTGGCGTCAGTATTGGCCAGGCGAGTTTGCAGTGTGCTCTTCCAGTAGGCATCACTTTTGGGTGACAGGAACATTGTCTCCGCAGTGAACAGCCGCAGTCCGATCTCGGCTGCCCCAAGCAACAGCAGCAATATGATCAGCAGGCGCACCATTTTTGATTTATGGGGACGGGTGTGTGCTGAGTCGCTGGTCATGGGAGTGCCTGTGGGTTTCCTGGAAATGAAGCCTCGAAGTATAGAAAGGCTCGCGGCGGGGAGGTAGCGATCAAGTGCCATTCAGTGAACCTGATCCCATGGCTAACATACGCCCGATCTGTGAAATAATGGCCGCGCTTCGAGTATCGTGAGGAGATGCCATGACTATCACCCAAAACAAGCTGTTGCCCTTGCTGATGGCATCGGGGAAAAAAACGGTTGCGATGTTTTTGCGCCTGTTTCCGGTGCTGCTCGGTGTGCTGCTGTTGTCCAGCCTGATTATCGAGATGATTCCGACGCTGATCGCCTGGGGGGCGCTTGGTCATGGCAGTTTGATCGACATGCTGATTGCCGATGCGATTGGCAGTATTGCCGCCGCCCAGCCGGTGATCAGTTACCTGCTGGCTGGTGAGTTGCAAAAAGCCGGTGTCGATCTGTATGCGGTGACGACGTTTATCATCGCCTGGGTGACGGTCGGCATTATTCCATTGCCCGTCGAAGCAATGATGCTGGGGTGGCGGTTCGCCGTGTGGCGCAATGCGCTGGCGTTTGTGATGGCGTTGTTGGTGGCCTGGCTGACGGTGGTGACACTGCATGTCTGAGCACGCTGGCAAGCGCCAAGGGGGTGGTCGCAAGGCCTATCGGGGATGGCTGTTTCTGGCTGCGGTCTGCGCCTTTTACCTGTTGCTCTACTGGCTGTTCCCGCAATTTGGTGCTGCCGGGATCGGCCGCTTTCAGACGATGGCTGTCGAGCTTGGGCCCGTTTTCCTGCTGGTGTTTTTCTTTTTATGGGCGACCGAATTGTTTTCGGGGACGACCCGCAAGCTGGCGGAGCTGACCAGCCATGGCAGTGGGGTGAAAGGGTGGGCAATTGCGATTTTCGCCGGGGTATTGTCCCATGGGCCGATATATCCCTGGTACCCGTTGCTGCAAAACATGCGCGAACATGGCATGCGTGTCGCGCTGGTGGCTGCTTTTCTCTACGCGCGCGCCATCAAGCTGCCGTGGCTGCCGCTGATGGCATTTTATTTCGGCAGCGCCTACATGGTGGTGCTGACCTTCTGGATTCTGGTTTTCGCCGTGCTGCATGGCTGGTTGATCGAGCGCCTGCTGGGTGAAAGCGCTGCGCCCGACTGACACTCAGCCTGTGTTTTCCGGTGCTGTGAGTGTCGCTACGGTTTTGCTGGCTGCTGTCGCCATTTTGATCGCTTCACCATAGAAGACATCGCGATAGCTGGCGTACATGGCACAAACGACGATGGCGTACAGCGGGAAGGCCGATATGCTGATATTGATGCCGGCGAGAAATACCAGCGCCAGTGTCGATGTCACCATGGCGATATAGAGGTTGTGCAGGCAGGCTTTCAGCGCGAGGGCAAAGGCTATTTTCAGCGGCAGTGTTTCGAGCACCAGCAGCGGCACCATGAACCACAGAATCGGCCCAACCGCCACGAACCACAGAAACAGCGTGACCAGCAGAATATCCGCCGGTTCAAACGATAGGATGGATTGTGTCGCAGCGGCCGTTTGCGCGGGGGAGGGTTCGTCGAACTGCGCGCCAAACAGCAGCAGGGAAGCAATAAAGAACACTGCAGGCGCAGCCAGCAGGGTAGCTGCCAGCAGACGCAGCGCCTTGCCACGGCATTGCCCGGCCACGGTTGCCAGAAAGCTGCTGGCCTGCTCGCTGGAAAACGCCAGCAAGACGCCACAACCGAGCAGCGACGGCAGCAGCAGAAACAGTGGCATGGCTGCTAGCAGCATCCCCGCCGGCAATGCAGTGGCGACCAGCATCACGAACCACAATGGTTGCCGCGTGCTCAGGCGCAAGCCGTCAGCAAACCAGTGCAGGATGTGGCGGGCAGGAACGGGGCGGGGTTGAAGCTGCATGGGGTTCGCCGCTAAACACCGTGTCGGGCTTGCGTCCGCGCCAGCACACGGGCGGCAGCAACCAGGCCGAAGGTTGCCGTGACCACCACGGTAGAACCGTAGCCGCTATCGCAATCCAGCCTGACCCCAGCCGTGCCGGGTTTTTCATGGCCAACGCTGCCATCATGGCGCGGATAGACCGGCTGTTGCGTCGAATAGACGCATTCGATGCCAAAACGACGCTTCGGGTTGCGGCTCCAGCCATACTGCGCCCGCAAGCGATGCCGCACCTTGGCCGCCAGCGGATCATTATGCGTGAGGGTCAGGTCTTTCACTGCAACAGTGGTGGGGTCGGTGATGCCGCCGGCGCCGCCGGTGGTGATGATGGGAAGGCGGTTGCGCTTGCACCAGTAAATCATGTCGGCCTTGAAGCGGATGCTGTCGATGGCATCGATCACGTAGTCGTAACCGCGGCCTAGATAGTGATCGAGGTTGTTGCTGACGAGCAGATCATCAATGGGGTGGCAGCGGCAGACAGGGTTGATCTGATGAATGCGCTCGGCCATCACCGCGACTTTCTGTTGGCCGATGGTGCTGTCGAGTGCGTGGATTTGGCGGTTGATGTTGCTGCTGGCGATGTCGTCATTGTCGAGTAGCGTGATTTCCCCGATGCCATTGCGTGCCAGTGCTTCGGCAGCCCAGGAGCCGACGCCGCCGATGCCGACCACCAGCACGTGCAGACGCCGGAACAGCGCCGCCGCGTCGCGGCCATAGACGCGGGCAGTGGCGGCAAAACGGTCGTCCATCGGGGCTTATCCCGTGTTCTGCAAGCCGGCGGCGATACCTGCCATGGTGATCATCAATGCCTGTTCCAGTTTTTCGTCATAGTGATTGCGGTCGCGATAGAGCAGCTCGGCCTGCAAATAGTGCAAGGGGTCGATATAGGGGTTGCGCCAGTCGACCAGGCGTTTCAGGTCCGGGTTGTCTTCGAGCAGCGACTGTGACTGCTTCAGTTTCAGCACCGCGCTGGTGACCAGGTCGAGGCGTCGGCGCAGATCATCGCCCAGCGGCCGCATGCGCTCGGGTGCGAGCCGTTTTTCGTAGTAGGCAGCGATACCCGGCTCCGCTTTGGCGAGCACCATTTCCAGCAGATCGACATAGGCGCGGAAGAACGGCCACTCTTCATACATCTCGTGGAGCAGATCGAGCTGGCCATCGTCGATAGCTTCCGTCAACGCGGCATCGGAACCAAGCCAGGCCGGCAGCATCAGGCGGATCTGCGTCCAGGCGAAAATCCACGGAATGGCGCGCAGGCTTTCCACCCCACCGTCAGAGCGCCGCTTGGCCGGACGCGATCCCAGCGGCAGTTTCCCCAGCTCCTGCTCGGGCGTGACAAGGCGGAAATATTCAACGAAATCAGGGTGTTCCTTGACGATGCTGCAATAGTGGCGATGCGCTTTCTTCGTCAGCGTATCCATCTCCTCGCGCCACTCCTTGCGGGGTTCGGCGGTGGGCATCAATGTGGCCGACAGCACAGCGCTGGCATACAGTTCCAGGTGGCGGATTGCCAGCTCCGGGGTACCAAACTTGAAGCGGATCATCTCGCCCTGTTCAGTGACGCGCAGCCCGCCATTCACGGAGCCGGGCGGTTGCGACAGAATCGCCGTGTGGCTGGGGCCGCCACCGCGACCGACGGTGCCGCCGCGACCGTGGAACAACATCAGATGCACATCGTGCTGGTTACAAACCCGGGTGAGCTCCTCCTGGGCGCGGTACTGCCCCCAGACCGCGGCCAGCTGACCGGCATCCTTGGCGGAGTCGGAATAGCCGATCATCACCTCCTGGTGGCCATCGGCGTATTGCCGATACCAGTCCAGCTTCAGTAGATCGTCAATGCACTTGCTGGCGTTGTTCAAGTCCGCCAGCGTCTCGAACAGTGGTGCAATCGGCATCTTGTGTTTGACGCCCGCTTCACACAGCAACAGGATCACGGCGAGCACATCGGAAGGCTGCCCTGCCATCGAGATGACATAGGAACCCAGTGCTTGCGGATCGGTTTCGGCGATGATGCGGCAGGTATCGAGCACCTCCTGTACTTCGGCCGATGGCTTCCAGTTGCGTGGAATCAGTGGCCGTTTGCTCTGCAATTCACGCAGCAGATAAGACTGCTTTGCTTCTTCGTTCCACTGGGAATAGCAGCCCAGACCATAGTATTCCGACAGCTCGTCAAACACCTGCGCATGGCGGTCGGCATTCTGGCGGATGTCGAGCTTGCTGAGCATGACGCCGAAACAGCTCAGGCGCCGGATCGTGTCTTCGAGCGGGCCTTCGGCGATGATCTTCATGCCGCACTCACTTAGTGAGCGATGACAGAGCATTAGCGGCTCGGCCAGTTGCTCCGTTTTCCAGATCAGCATTCTCGGTTTCAGCACCGACTCGCCGCTCATGCGCTTTTCCAGCCAGTGGCGGGTGTCTTCCAGGGCGATGATCAGGCGGCGGATCAGCGCACGGTAGGGCTCGGTTTCGTTGGGGCCAACACGCTTGCGCAGTTCCGCGCTGCACTCACTCATCGACAGCTCGTTGCGCAGCCCGATCAGATCACGTGCGAACAGCCCGGCGGCGACCCAGCGGGCGCGCAGCAACACGTTTTCGGTTACCTTGGCGGTTACGTTCGGATTGCCGTCGCGGTCGCCGCCCATCCAGGAAGCGAAGCGGATCGGTGCGCAGTCCAGTGGCAAGGGACGTCCCAATGCCTCTACGCAGTGATCACTCACCTGTCGCAGGAATTCTGGTGCAGCCTGCCACAGGCTGTTTTCGATCACTGCAAAGCCCCACTTGGCCTCATCGATGGGTGTCGGGCGTTGCTGGCGGATTTCATTGGTGTGCCAGATTTGCGCGATCAGCTCGCGCAGCCGGTGGTGCTGTGGTTCACCGCGGTCGATGGCGTGCAGACAGTCGTTGATCGCACTGTATTTCATGATCAGTGTACGGCGGTTGACTTCGGTCGGGTGGGCCGTCAACACCAGCTCGATACGCATTTCGCGGAGGCTGTCGAAGATCTCGTCAGGGTCGATTTCTTCGGTTTTCAGCCGCCCCAAAACCTGGGCAAAGGAACTGATCGAATCGAGTTGTGACACCAGTGTCTGGTTCTTTACCCGATGGAACTCCTGGGCAATATTGGCAATATTGAGAAAATGCGTGAAGGCGCGGGCGACCGGCAGGAATTCGTCGTCCGACAGCGAGGTCAGCTCCTTGAGCAATGCCTCCGGCGCATTGGTCTCGCCATTGGCGCGAGCATCCCGAGCGAGCTTGCGAATCAGCTCGATCTTGTCGAACACCTCCTGTCCGAGATGATCCCTGATGGTCTCGCCAAGGCTCTCGCCCAGGGTTCTCACGTTGTTGCGCAATGCATCGTAAAGTTCAGTCATATCAGTCCGGTTCCACTGTGGTTGGGGACGGGTAGTGCCCTGAGTTCAGCAGCTCGTTTGTTATGGGAGTTATGGTTGATTCCTGGATCACACCATCAAAACGCAAGTTTCAGTGGTCAGCTTCCAAGTAACTTCCCACCAAACTTGTCGTCTGGCAACCACCGATACCCCTTTGCCCGCCCGAGCATCGCAGGCTCAGCCGGGATCAGCCCGAAGGGGCAGGCCATGGATGGCCTGCGTCGGCCGTCACGAAGGGACGTGTCGGCCGACCCCCGGCTGGGCCGAGAAGCGCAGGAAACAGCGGGGAATTGGGGCGGCATTTTTTGGTACCTTTTTGTTGCTGTTGACAAAAAGGTACTCGGGGCCGTGGCAGAGAGCCGGGGTGGAAGCAGCAAAGCTTGATTGGCCACGAAACAATGCCACCGTGCTTTCCAAGTATTGAGGCCAACAAACCTGATCTTACGCTTGTTGTCCTCAGCATTCATATCAAGCGAGGTGGTATGGGTTTCGCGCTCTTCAATACTACGATTCTTCCGATCCATTCTCGCACAGCGCGAGTTCCATTTTTTGCTCGTCCAAAAAACGGAACCCAAAAAAGGACGCCCCACACACGCTTGATTCCGCTGCCGGGCACGCCTTCCGGGGTCAGCTTGAGCGGCTTCCTGCCGCGCAAGCTTCAACCGGCCATCCATGGCCGGTTGCCCCCTCCAGTCGCACCCGACAGCGGCGCGTGTGAAGGGGAAAGAAAACCAAGTGGACGAGTGGCTATTGAATGGCTGGCTCAGTATCATTTCGTTACTTTTCGATGTGTGCCCGCGCAGCGGGCTGGGGCGCTGAGTAGTGGCCTGACAGCTTCCCCCTTTGCGAAAGGGGGGAACCGCTAAATCTGCCCATTTGAACTCCGAAACTTGAGTTGGTATGAGAGGCTGGCAGGCTGCTTGCGCGGGGGAGTTTAGCAAATCGGCCTCAGCTTGGGGGAATTGGCTGGGGGAGCCTTCAACGAGGCTTGCCGAGCCGGGTTCAGAAGATCGTTGAAAGCTTCAGCAGGGACTGGTTGGTTCGTTGGCCCGAGTATTGGCGATCGCGACGGTATTCGATACCGATGGTCGAGTGGCTATCGAGTGCAATGGAGGCGGCTGCCAGCCATCGTGTCCGTGGCAGTTCCAGCATGGCGGCATCGCTGCTCTGCTGCCGGGCAAGCGCCATGGTGGCCGATTTCCCGAGAAGGGTGGTGTTGTAGTCCAGCTCCAGGCTGGTTGCCGTGGGTCGCTCGTGCCCATTGCCAAGGTCGGCGGCGCTGAAATCCAGCAACGCAGTGACATGTTCGACCGTGAAGGTACAGGGATGGGACGTGATGCTGGCGTGCAGGGCTGTGCCAGGAACTTCGCGTGCCAAGCGGTCGGGTTGTTTGATGGCTGTCTGAATGCTATCGCTGTCGGCGAGGTTGTTGAGCCAGGAGAGTGCAAGCGTCACCTCGCTGCCACGAAATGTCGTCGCCATATCGATGTGCGCGCCAAACAGATCGAAGGTATCTTCGATGCGCTGCCGGGTTGCGCCGTTGGCGATCCACAGCAACGTGGTGATGGAATCGCCTTCCCAGCCGAGCTGGAGTGCGCTTTCGCGTGTTTCGCCAAGTTCCAGCGTCAGTGGATCGGAGAGCAGGGCGCTGAGGGGATGCGGAGTCGCCCGGTGACCAGCGACCAGGACGTCTGTGCTGATGTCAGCGTGATAATGGCTTCGTCGATACCCACAGCATCGCTGGAACCTTCTTCGAACAGGACCAGAAAGTGTCCCTGAGTGATGCCGGTCGGGTTTGCGTCGAGGCCCAGTTCCACCGTGGCGATGCTGATGCCGCCACTGTCGTCGCTGCTGAAGTTCGTATCTACCTCGATGGCACCCACAACCTGTAGTCGTGATGCACCTTCGATATCGCGTGCGCCGCGGCTTTTTTCCAGGCGCTCGGTGCGGTGAGTCAGGGTAGGGGCTCCGGCGTTCTCCACCACGTTATCAGCCGACAACGGCAATGAGGCGAGTGCGAGGAGCAGGGTACCCGGTTGGATGATGCTGCGAAGAAGTGACTTCATGACCTTTCCATTCATGCCTGTGGAAACGATCACGAATAGTAATGCGAATGACTCGTATTACGATGATAATAATCAAAGTTGCTGCTTTATCTGGTGGCGGCGAGTCGGTGCGCCTGCTTGGAAGCGTGTAAAGGATGGGGTCAGTCACGGGGATATAGGCCCGTGCGGCACAGGTCGCCCTCGCTGGCAGTCGCTTCGGGATTGTGGGCAGACGTATCGGTGGGTGCCGTCATCCCCGCTGGACGCGGGGATTCGTACGCCACAGGGATGTGAGGCTCAATCTTGCGCTATTTGAAGTTGGCTCAGCCCAGATGGCCGCCGGCAATCAACGGTGTTATCCAGTAGTGGATGTTGCTGCCGGCAAACTGTTGCTTGAGATTTTGCAGCAGCGAGCTGGCTTGCTTCCGCGGCAGGTGGGTTTGGATCATCTGGCTCTTGCGGTAGCCGGCCACCTTTTCTGCTGCATTCATGGCGTGTTCGGAACCGCCATGGCCGTTAACGGACAGGCTGACAAAGCCTGTCACTTCGGGTTGTTCCAGCAACCAGTCCACCAGTGGATCCACCAGTGGTGGCGGCAGTACGAGTGTCAACAGAGCCTGAGCGCTGTGATCGTCCATCGTGTCGTGTTCCATCATGGGGTTTGCTCCTTGGTGTCTGCGAAGGCAAAGCGACGGTAGAGAATCGGCAGCAGGATCAGCGTCAGCAGCGTGGCGGAAATCAGCCCGCTGATCACCACGATCGCCAGTGGCCGCTGAATTTCAGATCCCGGGCCGCTGGCAAACAGCAGTGGAACGAGGCCGAAAGCCGCAATGCTGGCGGTCATTAGTACCGGGCGCAGGCGACGTTTGGCGCCTTCGACGACCACCTCCTGTATGGGTTTTCCCATGGCATGCAGCTGGTTGAACCAGGTGACCATGACCACGCCATTGAGTACCGCAATGCCGAGCAGGGCGATAAAACCAACCGATGCCGGCACCGACAGATACTCTCCGGTCAGCCACAGGCCGACGATGCCGCCAATCATCGCGAAGGGGATATTGGCGAGCACCAGCAACGCTTGTCGCGCGGAATGGAACGTGGAAAACAGGATCAGAAAGATCAGGCCGATTGCGACCGGCACGACAATCGACAGGCGCTGGGCTGCACGCTGCTGGTTCTCGAATTCGCCACCCCATTCCAGATAGAAGCCGGTGGGCAGCCTGACTTGTTCCGCCACGGCCTGCCTCGCGGCCTCGACGAAACTGACGAGATCACGCCCTGATACATTGGCGATGACCACGACCATGCGCTTGCCCTTCTCGCGTTGTACCGAAACCGGTCCTTCGGTGCGCTCCATCGTCACCAGACTGGACAGGGCGACTTGCCGCCCATCGGGCAGGGTCAGATGCAGGCCGGCAAAGGTGGCAGGGGAGTTGCGCAAGCTCTCCGGTCCTTTGATGACCAGTGGAACCCGGCGCATGCCTTCGTATATGGTGCCGAGCCGTAAGCCCTCGACCTGCGCTCGCAGGGCGTCCTGGAGCGTTTCGACGTCGAGCCCCAGCCGTCCGGCGGCCAGCCGGTCTACCACCAGACGGAAATATTGTGCGCCCTCGTTGCGCGGGCTGTAGACATCGGTGGCGCCCTCGATCTGCTGCACTACCTGAACGATGGCGTCGGCAGTGCGATTGAGATCGTCCTGGTCTTCACCAAAAATCTTGATCGCCAGATCACCGCGCACGCCGGTGAGCATTTCCGATACCCGCATCTCGATTGGCTGGGTGAAGGCGTAGGCGACGCCCGGGAAGTCCGCCAGCACGCTGCGAATCTTCTCTTTGAGGGCATCCTTGTCCGCCACCTCCCACTCGTCGACTGGCTTGAGCACCAGAAAGCTGTCGGTCTCGTTGAGCCCCATTGGGTCGAGCCCCAGCTCATCAGAGCCGGTGCGGGCGATGACGCTGATCACCTCGGGTACCCGTTCGAGCAGGGCGCGTTGGAAGGCCATGTCGATATTCAGCGATTCTTCGAGGTTGATGGAAGGGAGCTTTTCCAGCTGCACGATCAGATCGCCTTCGTCCATCGTCGGCATGAAGGTTTTGCCTACCTGGGTATAGATGACAGCGGCGGACACCAGCAATAGCAGTGCTGCGCTGACGACGAGGCGAACGTGGTCAAGGCTCCAGCGCAGTACCGGCTCATAGAGTTTCAGCAGCCAGCGCACCAGCAGGGATTCTTCATGCGAGACCTTGCCGAGCAGATAGGAGGCAAGCACTGGTATCACTGTCAGTGACAGCAGCAGTGAGCCGGAAAGGGCAAAGACAATGGTCAGAGCAACCGGAATAAATAACTTTCCTTCCAGCCCTTCGAGCGTCAGCAGTGGCAGAAAGACGATAATAATGATCAATATGCCCGCCGTCATCGGCACTGCCACTTCACGGGCGGCGCGATAGATCAGGTGCATACGGGGCAGGCGTTGGTGTTGGTGGCGGGCCAGGTGGGTGGTGATGTTTTCCACCACGACAACCGCAGCATCCACCAGCATGCCGATGGCGATGGCCAGCCCGCCGAGCGACATCAGGTTGGCCGACATGTTGAACTGCTGCATCAGGATGAATGTGACCAATGCAGCCAGTGGCAGCACCAGGGCGACAGTCAGCGCGGCGCGTAAGTTGCCGAGAAACAGCAGCAATAGAATGACGACCAGTACAATGGCTTCGCCCAATGCAGTGGTAACGGTGCCCACTGCCTGGGAAACCAGCTTGCCGCGATCGTAGAAGACATTGATCGTCACGCCGTCCGGCAGCCCAGGGGCCAGTTCTGCGAGCTTGCTGCGCACGCCCTTTACCAGTTCGTTGGCGTTGGCGCCGCGCAGCCCGAGCACCAGACCTTGTACCGCTTCACCGCTGCCGTCTTTGGTCACGGCGCCATAGCGTGTCAGCGAGCCGATGCGCACATCGGCTACGTCGCCCAGGCGTACCGGTTGGGTCGGGTCGGGGCGGACGACGATATTGCGCAAGTCATCGAGCGTGGTGATGGCGCCTTCGGTACGCACCAGCAGCACTTCTTCGCCGTCATTCAGGCGGCCCGCGCCATCGTTGCGATTGTTGAGCGTCAGTGCCTCCTGTAGTTGCGTCTGGCTAATGAGGCGCGCGGTCATGCGGGCATTGTCGGGAACGACTTCAAAGGTGCGCACCAGGCCGCCCAGCGAGTTGACGTCGGCGACGCCGGGCACGGTACGCAAGGCCGGGCGAATCACCCAGTCGAGCAGATCTCGGCGCTGGCGCAGATCGAGATTGCCGCCTTCCAGCGAAAACATGAACATTTCACCCAGCGGGGTCGTCAATGGTGCAATACCGCCTTCGACGCCATCGGGCAGGTCGCCCTGAATGGCGCTCAGACGTTCGGCCACCTGTTGCCGGGCCCAATAGACATCGGTGCCTTCCTCGAAGTCAACCGTGATGTCGGTCAGCGCATATTTGGTGACTGAGCGCAGCATGTTCATTTGTGGAATGCCGAGCATCTCCACTTCGACCGGCGCCGTGATGCGGGACTCCACCTCCTCGGGCGTCATGCCGGGCGCCTTCATGATGATCTTCACCTGGGTGGTAGAGACATCGGGGAAGGCATCGATCGGGGTTTTCTGGAACGCAACCCAGCCACCGCCGGCCAACAGCGCGATCACCAGCAGCATCAACAATCGCTGCGTCAGTGCAAACTGGATAAGACGGGCGAGCATCAGTTGTCGCCTTCCAGCCAGGCGGCTTTCAGTGCTGCGGTGCCAGCGATCGCCACCCGGTCGCCAGCGCTGAGTGGGCCGGTAATGACCAGGGCGTCAGGGTCTTCGCTGGTGATCTGCACTGCCAATGGCTCGAAGCCGCCGTCACGGGCGACCAGGAGCCAGGTTTTGCCATCGACCCGCAGTAGCGCCTGCCTTGGCACCCGCCAGGTATTGGCGACCTCCGGCAAGGCCAGGCGTGCTTCGACGAACTGTCCAGGGCGCAGCTGGATAGCCGGATTTGGTACCTCTGCACGCACCAGTACACTCTGGTTTTCGCCATGAATCATGCCGCCGATGGTGACAATGCGCCCTTCCAGTGCTGGCTTGTCGATTTTGACGGTTGAGCCTACGGCCACTTGATCCAGTTTTTCCAGTGGCACTTGAATTTCCAGCCATAGTGGGTCGAGCTGACCAATACGGTAGATGGGGCTGGCAATCTCGACACGCTGCCCGGGGGTCGCCAGTTGTTCCAGCACCACGCCGTCCATCGGTGACAACAGTTCCAATGTGGCTGATAGCTTGTGCTTTTTCTCCAGCTGAATCAGGGCCGCATCGCTCATGCCCGCCAGTTGGAGTGCTTGACGCCGTTGTTCCACTTCGGTTTTTGCCTGTGTGTAACTGGCGCGTGTCTCCAGCAGACGGCGCTCGGCGATAATGCCTTCGGCCTTGAGTTGGCGGTCGCGTTCGAGTTGTGCCCGCGCCAGTGCCAGCTGGCTCAGTGCCGCCAGATAGAGGCGTTGCTCTTCGACCAGTTTCGGGCTTTGAATCACCGCCAGCAGCTGTCCCCTGGTAACGGGCTCGCCTGCCGCCACTTTGAGGCTGCTGAGCAAACCTTCCTGGGGCGCGCTGACCACCATCAGCTGGTCATTGGGAACGCGAACCCGCGCCGGGTAACTGTTGCCCCAGGCGTGTGTTGCGGCATCGACTGCCGCAGTGCGGATGCCGAGCGCCTGTTGCTGCGCGGTGTCGATGGGTATCAGGCTGGCGGCATGGAGGTGACTCCCCCATGCCAGCAACAAGCCGAAGAGAAAATGCTTCATTGTGGGATGACTCCAGAAAGGTGATTCCGAATAGCGATTGCGCGCTGTGCTTCGAGTTCGCGCCGACGCAGTTCGCGTGTCGCATGGGCTGCCTGCTGACGTGCAAGCAGCAGTTGATAGAGGTTCATTTCGCCGAGTTCAAAAGCGCGTTGGGCCAGGTGTAGGCGAGCCTCGGCAGCCTTCGCTTTTGCATTTGCCAAAGTCAACAATTCACGGCTATTGGTGACTTCCTGCTCGGCACTGTCAATTTGCAACGCCAACCTGCGTTGCAGCAGCATGGCGTCGCTTTCGGCGGTGGCGCGTTCGGCTTCGGCTTCGGCAATGGCAGGCGCTGCCTGCGAGCGTGTTCCCAGCGGCAGGCTGAGTTCGATACCGATAGAGTCGGTATAGGCTTCCGGGCGACTGCCGCGATCGCGTTGCGAATAGATTGAGACGACCGGCGCCGCTCGGCGCAGTGCTCTTGCCATGGCGGCGCGTGCAGTGAAGGATGTTGTACGATCGAGTGCCTCAACCAACCGGGGATGTGCTTCCAGTGGCGGGATGTCTTGGCGCACACTGAACTGTTCGAGATCGTCAGGCAGTTGATCCAGCCCCGTGTAGTTTCGCCATGCGAGCCGGGCCTGTTCACGCATACTGAGTGCTTCTTGATAGCCGGCTTCCTTGTCGAGAACATCCTGCTGGGCCAGTAGAAGGTCATTGCGTGCCAGTTCGCCCGCCTCGTAGCGATGTTTTACATCGCTCTCCAGCGCCTGTGCGCCAGCCCATTGCTTTTGCGCCTCACGCGCATCGCTCGTAGCGATTTCGAGTCGCCAGGCGAGCGTAAGCACCTCTCCAGCAACCTCCCAGCGCAGCCGCGCGAGCGCCGATGCCGATAACTGCTCAAGGTCGTCTGCGAGCGTTCGATGCGCACGTCGCTGGCCAGGCGATGCGAGGGGCAGGGCAATGCCGATGGCGTATTCCTCATAGCCAAAATCGCTGCCCAAACTGTCGGATGCGGTGGCAATGTCAAGTGAGGGATCGCCGCCGAGCAGGCTATTGCCCCGTGTGCGATAGCCGTCTGCCAAATCCAGCAGTGTCCGACGTTCTGCGCCCGCGGGGTGACGTTCCAGGGCGATGGATACGGCTTCTGCCAGAGACACCGCGCCAGCCGGGGTGGCAAGCAGGGCGAAGATGACAATGAGGGGCAGTAAATGGATGGGTAATCGGTGCATGGTGATTGCATTGTTCATGATTGAGGAGGAAGTGTAGAAGGCTTTTCTGAAACAAAGCTGAAAATGAGTTGGATTCTATTGTGACGGCGCCTTTGGAGTGTACTCAGTCGTGGATCATTTCGCTATCGGGTGAATGTGAATATGGCTGGTAACTATATCCCGGAAGTATTTCTCGATGGGGTTAAGGTTGATTTAAGGGAGCGCCGTCATAATGGCTTTTGCAATCTGTTCCTGACCGACGACTGTGGTCGGGAAAATCAATTCAAACCAATAGGAGAACGATATGCACTGGATAAGACTTCGGTATCTTGCTACCGCGTCGGTGGTGCTTTTGGCCGTGACGGGCTGCGGCACAGGCGATAATGATGTGGTAACTGATACGAGCAATACGAGCGGGGCAACGACCGGGCTATACAAGCTCTCAGGGACAGTGCCTGGAACCATTATCGAGGCTTTTTGTGAGAATGGTTATTACCAGCAGGTTGGTTCTGAGCAAAATGGCGCTGCCGAACATCCCTTCAGCATCAGCCTCCCGACGAACTCCAGATGCCAGGTCGTGATGACCATGAACGAAACCGATGTGGCCAATAAGACGGTTACGCCGGTTGGCTTCAGCGGAAATCAGATTATTGGGTTTGCTATCTCGGCTGAAAAAGATGGTGCTGATATCGATATCGGGTTTGTGGATTTGCCTACCAGCCCAACGGATCCGAAGATGCTCGATTCCGATGGTGATCACATTCGTGATGAACCATTGTCTCATACGCTGCCTGATCTGGCGGTACAACAGTTGCAGGTACACAAGGAAGCGTTTGCGGTCGATCCTGATGCTGATGGTATTCCCAATCACTATGATGCTGATGACGACAATGACGGCATCCCAGACCGCGATGACGACGATGATGATGGTGATGGAATTGCCGATTCTGACGAACGCGATCGTGATTGGGATGGTGTTGATGATCGTGATGATGTGGATGACGACAATGATGGTGTGGCAGATGATGATGAGTTGGAAAGTGATATTCATGTCGGTGGCACAGTAACGTTTTCCCTGCCCCAGACATTCGTTCCGGATACCACTGGTGGTCGTTTGTTGGCGGCGCAGTGTGCGCAGTGTCATGGCACCAACGGATACTCCGTATCAGGCATTATCGAAGGACTGGTGGGTGAGGCCGGTGAGCTTGCGGAAGAAATGGCCGAAATGCGTGCAGAGCTGAACACTCATATCATGAATGCGCAGGCAAAGGGATACAGTCCGGAAGAAGTCACGGCTATGGCCGGGTTTTTTCAGAAAATGGCTGCGCAATATGGCAGTAGCGACGGAGATGCCGAATATGATCGTGATGACGATTGAGATGATGCGTGGATTAATGTGGAGTAATGGAAAATGAAAGCAATCAACAGAAACAGACGTCAATTCTTGAAATATTCGGGCGTGGGGCTTGCAGGCCTGCTCGGGCTGAGTCTCAAACAGGCCGGAGCTGCGGCGCCTTATAAGGTGGTGGTTATCGGCGGCGGGTTTGCCGGTGCAACGGCAGCCAAATATCTGAAAATGTGGGGTGGTGACAGCGTGGATGTGACTTTGGTGGAACCAAAGTCCGTTTACTATTCACCAATATTGAGCAACCTGGTTCTCAACGGCCAGAGCAGCGCGAAAAACCTTGCGTTCACCTATGCCGATTTGCAGCGAAAATATCGTGTCACTCACAAGGCGCACCGTGCATTGACGATCAACTCCGGTGCCAACAAAACGGTGCTGCTGGAAAACAATGAAACGCTTGCATACGATCGCCTGATTGTGGCCCCTGGTATCGATTTCAAATACGTCAATGACTACGACATCAACAAAGTGCCGCATGCCTGGCAAGGTGGTGAACAGGTCGAATTGCTGCGCAGCCAGATTGAGGCCATGAACAACGGCGATACCTTTGTCATGACGGTTCCGCCGACACCCTATCGCTGTCCTCCTGGGCCATACGAGCGTGCGTGTGTGGTGGCACACTGGTTGAATCAGCACAGGCCTGGCGCCAAGGTGGTCGTGCTCGACGCCAATCCTGACATTATCGTGGAAAAAGAGAGTTTCGGCTCACGCTTCACTCAGTATGGGGTTGAATATCATGCCGGCGTGCAGGTCACGCAAGTCGATGACGCTAGCAAAACGGTGACGGTATCTGGTGCGCCCGAAGCAACCTATGCGGCTGATGTATTGAACGTCATCCCGGCAATGCGGGCAGGTGCCAATGCCTTGCTCGACAATGCAGGATTGCTTAGCGGTGACTGGGCGCCGGTTTCGGCAAAAACCTTTGAATCCACCGAGGTTGCAGGGATTCATGTCATCGGTGATGCGCAAGGTACCGGTGTGCCAAAAGCAGGCCATATTGGAAATGCAGAGGCGAAGGTTTGTGCTGAAGCGGTTTTGAATCTGTTGCATGGGTTCCCCGTTTATGCCAGCCCGAAAATCAATTCTGCCTGTTACAGCCCGGTATCGACATCGGAAGCGACATGGCTCACCGCTACCTATGAATACAGTACTGTCAGTGACAGCTGGGTTGCGATCGCGCCGAGCAAGGCGGGTGGAGCGCCTGCGGTATCTCACTATCAGGAGATGTTTGGTTGGACCAATAACTTGTTCAGCGATACCTTTTCCTGAGCGGATAGTGGTATATGGGTGTGTCGTTTTTGCTCGGTGGGGAAATTTTCCCCATCGGGCCAGTCCCACTATGAAAGCAGCAATCTGGCATAGTATTGGGTATCGCTGGTTTTCAAGTGGCGTATTGGTAGTACGCCAGGGGACGACATGAGACGCTATACAACCATTGGAATCATTTTCGCGGCGTTGGGATTCGCGCTTGCGGCCTGGTGGCTGGCAGCGACGGCGCTGGATCATCCCGAATATGGGGGTGAGCCGATCTCGGATTCTGCCGTCCGCCACCTTCTCTCGACCGCCAATAGCGAGTTGTCACTTGAGCAGATTTTGGCGGGGCTGCAAGGGTTGCCTGAGGGAAGCCGGCTGCTGGAAGTGGAGCGATACGCAAACGGAGCGCAGACTTTGCTTGAATTTGAATTTGTGACCAGCGATGGAAGGATTCTCGAGTGGTGGGTCGATCCTTTCACAGGTGAGGTGGTTGGAGAGGGTGTCGAGCATTGATGACGCTGAAAAAATCACGTCTAAGGCAGTGCTGTCATGCTTTTGTCAGTCGGAAAAACGACGACGCAATTGTCAGAGGTGCCGGTGCGATTGTTATTGGTAGAGGATGATCTTGAGCTGGTACAAGACCTGCGGCCAGAATTAGAACAGGCGGGCTACGCCGTCGACTGTGTAGAAGACGGGGAAGAGGCGCTGTTTCTCGGTGAAACCGAATCCTATGATCTGATGGTGCTTGATCTTGGCCTGCCGCGACTCGGTGGGCTGGCAGTACTCGCCAAATGGCGCGCTAGTGGCGTTGACGCTCCGGTTTTGATTCTTACTGCCAGAGACAGTTGGCAGGAGAAGGTCGATGGACTCAAGGCGGGTGCGGATGATTATCTGACCAAACCGTTTCACCACCAAGAGCTATTGGCACGACTGCAGGCCTTGTTGCGGCGCCGTTACGGAAGCGTTTCTGCACAGCTTGAAGCGCGGGACTTGGTGCTCGATGAAGAGCATCAGCAAGTCTGTGTTGCTGGCAATTCGCCAGTCAAACTGACGGCGACAGAGTTCCGCTTGCTACGCTATTTTATGCTCAATCCAGGCAAGCCGCTTTCCAAAACACGCTTGACGGAGCATGTCTATGCTCAGGATTTTGATCGGGACAGTAACCTGATCGAAGTCTATGTGAGTCGGTTACGCGACAAGATCGGTCGAGACCGGATCGAAACACGGCGCGGCCAGGGTTATGTTTTCAAAGCCTGACAGCAGTTCAATTGAGCGTTCGCTGACCATTGGCATGGGTTTGCTGATGTTTGCGGTGTTGTTGGTGTTGTTGACAATCGCATCCTGGTTGGGGCGGGAAAGTGCAATTCAGTTTGCGCTGTCGAGGTTGCAACATGACGCTGAAGCCATTGTTGCCAGCATGGATCTGGAGCAGCGCAAGATCAAGCAATCACTGCCACCAGTCTACAGGCAGCCATTGTCAGGGCACTATTACACCGTACTGTTTGATGACGGGTTTCAAATCTTGTCACGTTCGCTATGGGATCAGGAACTGGTCAGTGCGGTACAGCGCCCGGGCGAGGCGCATTACTGGTTGGCCGCTGGGCCACAGCGACAACATTTACTCGTTTGGCACAACACCTATGAAAGCGGCGGGCATCGTTTTTCGATCGCCGTTGCCGAAGATATTGCTCCGCTTTTGTCAGCCATCAAACGCTTTCTTGCGATAGGCGTTGCAGCCTCGATGGCGGCGGTTCTTCTCATGCTAGTGGTGCAGCGATATGTTATTCGCCGGATTCTTGGCCGCCTGGACAGTATTCGTGACGATGTTCGTGCCGTCAACGAAGGAAAACGGGTTCGTCTCGATGAATCTGTGCCAGTAGAAGTGCGACCGATGGTCGTTGAGTTCAATCAGCTGCTGAAGGCATGGAAGCAACACCAGGAGCGTTCACGTAATGCCGTTGGCAATCTGGCACATGCTTTGAAAGGGCCGCTCGGCATTATCTACCGGTTGGCGCACAAGCACGAAATACCAGAATTGGAGGTACAGGCAGAGCGAATACAGGGTTTGCTGGAGTGTGAGTTACGGCGGGCCCGGATTACCGGCAGGGCAGCGGTCGGCAGCCATTTCGTGCCGCGAGATGACATGGAGAATCTTGTGGCCACCATCGAGATGCTCCACCAGGAAAAATCAATTCAGATTGTATTGTTGGTGGATGCGCCGCCATCCTTGCCGCTCGATCAGAGTGATATGCTCGAACTGATCGGAAACTTGCTCGACAATGCGGCGAAGTGGGCGCGGCAGAAAATCAGGCTGGTGTTGAAAGCGGGTGATGAATTGCAGCTAGTGCTGGAGGATGATGGCCCTGGGATACCAGCACAGCTGCGGAGCAAACTGCTCGCGCGAGGCAGGAAACTTGATGAAAATCAGCCGGGGCATGGTTTGGGGCTTGCCATCGCTCAGGATATTGCCGCACTCTATGATGGACAGTTTCAGTTGGGGCGCTCGAAAAGGCTCGGCGGCTTGCAGGTAAACGTCATGCTGCCGCTAGCGGTGGTGGAACGATAGTCGGTGACCCGGCAAGGCTTGGCGCGCGCGAAATGGGTGGTAGCAATATTTTCGCCAGCAGTCAGTCGCGCCAGTTATGATGAGTGCTGAAATGTGGCTCATTCACTGGAATTGATCAGAAATCAAGCTGGTAAAAGCTCATGATCAAGAACAAGCAGTCATTGCGTTCATTTACAGCCTTCCTGGTGACTTGGGCTTTTTTGGTGCTGACGGTGACGGGCATCATGCTCTATATCGTGCCGCAGGGGCGTATCGCCTATTGGACGCACTGGTCATTCGCCGGACTCGACAAGGAGCAGTGGGGTTGGGTACACATGATGTTCGGCGGCATATTTATCATTGCCGGCATATTGCATCTCTATTTCAACTGGAAACCGTTCAAGAAATACCTCGCCAAACGGGTGGCCGGCAAGTTGAATCTCAGCCGGGAACTGCTCTCGTCGCTTGTCATGACGGTAGTGATCATATTTCTTTCCATCTACGATCTGCCGCCGGCGAGCTGGATTTTTGATCTGAACGACCGGATCAAGGCCAGCTGGGTTACGAGCCCGGAGCTGGAGCCGCCTTTCGGGCATGCCGAAGAAGTGTCAGTCAAAGGTATCGCCAGGCGCATGCGGCTGGATCTGGCTGCTGCGATCGAGGAATTGCATGCGCGTAATATCAGGTTTGAACCCGAGCAGTCTCTGAGTACCATAGCGCGCAACAACGATACCACGCCAATGGTGATCTACTCCTATATCAGCAAGCACAAAAAAGCAACCACAGCGGTGAAACGGCACTCATGGACGGCTGAAAAAATCGAGGCGGAGTTTGCCGGTACAGGGCTTGGCAGGAAGACGATAGCGGAGTTGTGCGACCTGGCCGGGTCGCCGCTTGATGCCTGCGTGGCACGCTTGAAGAGTGGTGGTGTCGATGCAACTGCCGAAGACAGCGTCAGAGAGGTTTCCAGCGGATACGATCTGACGCCACTCGATCTGCTGAAAATGCTTCTGATCCGCTCGCAATAAAAATCACTGCTGGCGTTCACCGACGCCAGCCCCCCCCTTGGTCTAACTCGTCGCATCGCAGAATCAGCGACAATTTGTCCTGCCTGCGACATTATGTCACTGCCGCTTTTGTGTCAGTTTTCCTATCCTCTCTTGTTATCGATCAGGTAGATAATCAGGAGAGGTCATGCAGTTGCAGACAAAAATAATGTCGTTGTCATTGGCGGTTTCACTGTCGCTCGGTGTGGCGGGAGCGGATGAACTGGAAGCGGTACTGGTGGAAGAGAGTCTTCCGATCAACCCGAATGTTTCCGAACCCGATGCCTATAACCGCGTTCGCGCCGTCAGCGCGGATGGGGCCGATTTTCTGCGTCAGCTCAATGGGGTGTCGATCAGCCGTTTTGGTGGGCGTGGACTGGAGCTTATTGTTCGTGGCCAGTCGCAAACACGCCTGAATGTGCTGCTCGATGGTGGCTATGTGCACGGTGGTTGCCCCAACCGCATGGACCCACCGGCCAGTTGGGCAGCATTGGAAACCTACGAGAAGGTCACCGTGCTCAAGGGTGTGCAGTCCGTTATTTATGGCGCGGGCGGCAGCGGCGGCACTATTATTTTTGAACGGGATACGCGTGAGCTGGCGCTTGACCGCGGTATTCATGGCAGGGTGTCGGCATTGGCGACGGATAATGGCATTTCGAGCGATGTGCTGGGTGATATTGTCGCCGCCTCTGACAAGGGTTTTTTTCGCGCCTTTGCCGAAGTGAAGAATGCAGAAAATTATGAAGATGGCGATGGCACCGAGGTGCGTTCTTCGTTCGATCATCGGCAGGGTCGTGTGGTGTTTGGTCTCACGCCCAACAAAAACAGGCTGATTGAGCTGACGCTTGAACGTAACGATTTCGAGCACGCGCTGTACCCCGGTGCAGGGATGGACAGCCCCGAAGAGGAGGGTTCGTTCTATCGGTTTCGTTATGAGGACAAACCTGCCGCTGATTGGGTCGAGGACATCAAGTTCGAAGCCTATTCGAGTGATGTCGATCATTTAATGGACAATTACAGCGAGCGTCCTGCACCGAAGTATCCAGCCGGAACGATGAAGGCCGGGACGCCTATGCTGCGGGCCACACCCACCACCTCAAAAACCAATGGTGGCCGGTTGCTGCTCAATTCCAGTTTGGATTCTACCCGCATCGACTGGGGTCTCGATTTGCAGCGCAATGAGCGATTTGCCGTATTGAATGATATGGACAGCGGCACGTCCAAGGCGCTTTCTTATCTCTGGCCGGATGTCACCATCGAGCAGATTGGCCTTTTCTCGGAAGCGACCAGAACGGTTTCTGACAAGGTGAAGGTAAAGGCCGGCTTGCGTGTCGATAATGTCGATGTGACGGCAGGCAAGGTGGACGACAAGCCGTTGATGGTATCACCAAACATGGCTTACAACACATACTACGGGGTGACTGCGAAAGATAAGTCGGAAACCAATATTGGCGGCCTGTTGCGATACGAACAGGCGCTCGAAAACGGTGTCAGTATTTTTACCGGACTGTCGCGTAGTGTGCGTACGGCAGATGCTACCGAGCGCTACATGAATAAGTGGAATATGGTGGCGAAAATGCGCTGGGTGGGTAACCCCGATCTCGAACCCGAGAAGCACCATCAGCTCGATATGGGGGTGGTCAAAACAACAGACCGATCGCGTCTTGGCGCGACCATTTTCTATGATGATGTTGCGGACTATATTTTGCGTGATGCCGCGCGTGGGCAGCCCGGTATTTTGCTGGCGGATGGGGCAGATATCTATCGTAACGTCGATGCCGAGTTGTACGGTGCCGAAGTCGAGGGGCGCGTACAGCTTACTGATGTGCTCGATGTCTCCGCCAGCCTGGCATGGATTCGTGCTACCAACACGACAGATGACCGACCCATTGCCCAGACACCGCCGTTGAATGGGAAAGTACAGCTCGACTATTCTGTCAGCGAGTGGAGCCTCGGTGGGCGGGTGCGTTTCGCTGACAAACAGGATCGTATCGATACCCTGAGCAAGCAGGAAGTGGGTGAAACCGCCGGTTGGGCCGTGCTCGATCTCTACGGTGATCTACAGCTCGGTGAGATTTTCAGCCTGCGCGCCGGGGTCGATAATGTGCTCGACAAAACCTATGCCGAACACGCCAGTCGCTCGAATTTGATGGATCCGGTGGCCATCAAGGTGAATGAGCCTGGCAGGGTGATGTGGGTGAAGCTGACGGCGGAGTTTTGATTGCTCCCCCCGGTCCCTTCGGCTCCGCTCAGGGACCGGGGGGGAGAAGGCCCCTGAGCGGAGCCGAAGGGGGAAAAGCAGCCACTATACCCAATCAATTCCCTCGTTCAGTGTCCGTGCCAACGATGGCATCATATTCCGCTTGCTTGAGGTATTGCGGCTGGTAGTCAATACCTTGATTGGCGAGGTTTTTGACGAAGGCGCGCAGGTGATTGCGTGATCCTTTCAGTAGCATCTCGTAAGTTTCAATGATGTCGTCGTTGCCTATTACCTCGTTTTTGCGTTTTTCGATATCGATGATGTCGATCTCCTCAATAGCGGCACCGACCTGGAGCGCATCGATCAGGCTTGCGTAGCCTTGGTTGACCAGTGAGTCATACATCGATTGAAGGTCGCTGTCGACAAAGACGCCGACGGGATTGCTGCCGACCGGGTCGGGGATATCATATGTCTCCAGCAGTGAAAGCATTGCGTCGGTGTGGCTCTGCTCGCTCTTGGCGATGTTCTGGAATATTTGTTGATTCCAGGTATCGAAAAGGGTCGAGTAAACATCGAGTGCCAGTTTTTCTTCTTCACGCATGAACAGCAGGCCGGCTTTTTCAGCGGGACTGATCTCGCCGCCTGATAGTGTGTCGAGGGCGATCGTATCAGTCGAGCTGCTGCTATTGTCGTCAGTAGCCAGGAACGCGGTATCCGGGGTGCTGCTGGCGTCGGTGAGATCGCTTTCATCGCAACCAGTGACGGCGATGGCGATGGCGATGGTCAACAGGGTAACGGAGGTGCGTTTTGGCAGGATTTTGTTAAATGGCATTGTTCTTGTTCCTGATGTTGTTTGCGGCGCCCGCCATGCATACGGGCGCCTGGTTGGTTTATCGGTTTATCAGCACAGAGGATGACGCTGTTCAGCGATTCATCCCCATACCGCGCCCCATTCCCATCCGTCGGCCCTGGCCCTGGCCGGGGCCAGCGGCGGGTGACTCAGGCAGCTTGAGTCCTTTCTCCTTGGCGCGCTGCTGCATCTGTTCATGATGCTCTGCGCGAATCGCGGCGCGTTCTTCGGCGCTGCTGGCGGCTTGCATGCGCGCGCGAAAGGCCTGGCGTTCCTCGGCAGTCATCAGTTGATTGCCTCTGACCTCGGTGGCCTGCTGGCTGCCGAGATCGGGAAGCTGTATCGGGGTGGGGTCGGCTGCCTGAGACAGGCCACTGGCTCCGGTGAACAATACGATGGCAGCGAGCTGCAAATATTGATGTTTCATGATGGTCTCCTTCTGATCGTTTGAGAACGGATTGTCCGAATCCCTCATTGCTGCTAGCGCCACCTTGTGCCGTGCTGATGAGGAATTCTTGTTTCACACGGTATGGTTGAGCTGTTGCGCAAGTATTTCCGGCGTGAGGTAAATTGTTTCAGTCTGTATCAGGCCGTTTCTGGTGTTTCGTGGTGACCGCCGGGTGGGGGAAGAGTGGTTTCACTGAATGGTCTTTTTGCGCGAAACAACCTGCTTTTCAGCGTGAAAACTGGAAAAATAACCGTCCTGATTCATACTGTTGCCAACTTTCGGAAATGAGTACCCCTATGTCAGCAAGCCCAACCGCCGTAGCATCCGCCGTCTCCATGTCCAAACCCGCGCATCACGACAGTTTCGAGTGGCTGCGCAGTGAGCCGATCGAGTCATTGAACCTGGTGGTGGAGGAGTATCGGCATGTCCAGACCGGGGCGGTGCATTACCACCTGAAGTCGGACAGTGATGAGAACGTGTTTCTGGTGGGCTTGCGCACCGTGCCGATGGATGACACCGGGGTGGCGCATATCCTGGAGCACACCGCGCTGTGCGGGTCGAAGCACTATCCGGTGCGTGATCCGTTTTTCATGATGATCCGGCGCTCGCTCAATACCTTCATGAATGCCTTCACCAGCAGTGACTGGACGGCATACCCGTTTGCCAGTCAGAACCGCAAGGATTTTTTCAATTTGCTGGATGTCTATCTCGATGCTGTGTTCTTCTCCAATCTGAACGAGCTGGATTTCCGTCAGGAAGGCTGGCGGCTGGAGTTTGCTGAGCGCAGCAACCCGGATACGCCGCTGGAGTTCAAGGGGGTGGTCTATAACGAGATGAAGGGTGCGATGAGTTCGCCAGTGAGCGTGCTGTGGCAGGAGTTGACGAGCAAGCTGTTCCCGACCACGACCTACCACTACAACAGCGGTGGCGAGCCGGAGCATATTCCTGACCTGAGCTATGAGGAGCTGGTGGCGTTCTATCGCAAGCACTATCACCCGTCGAATGCGATCTTCATGACTTTCGGCAATATCCCCGTGGCAGAGCTGCAGCAGCGGTTCCACGACCAGGCCTTGTCCCAGTTCGAGAAAATGGATGAGGTCGTCGATGTAACGGATGAAAAACGCTACGAATCGCCGCTCACTTTCGAGTCGGTATATGCAGCAGACGAAGCCGACAATGGCGACCGTACCCATATCGTGATGGCCTGGTTGCTGGGGCGGAGTATCGACACGATGGAGGCGCTGCGCACCAATCTGATGACCTCGTTGCTGTTGGATAACAGCGCCTCGCCACTGCTCCATGCCCTGGAGACCACCGAGCTTGGTAGCGCGCCATCGCCGATGTGTGGCACCGAGGACAGCAACCGCGAAATGGCATTCATGGCGGGCATCGAGGGATCACGACCGGAGCACGCCGAGGCGCTGGAAAAGCTGGTGCTCGAGACGCTGGAGGAGGTGGCGCAGAAAGGTGTGCCTCAGGAACGTATCGATGCCGCACTGCATCAGCTGGAGCTGAATCAGCGCGAAATTCGGGGCGACAGCTATCCCTATGGCCTGCAATTGATTCTCGGTGGCTTGCCCGCAGCGATTCACCGGGGTGATCCGGTGGCGGCACTGAATCTGGATGCCGCGCTGGAGCAGCTGCGTGCCGAAGCGAGTGAACCGGGCTTTCTGCAGGGCATGATCAGGCGCTGCCTGCTCGATAACAAGCACCGCATTCGTCTGACGATGAAGCCTGACACCGGCTTGGCCAAGGTCAAGGAGCAGCGTGAACGCGACCGTCTCGATGCCATTCGCGCCGGCATGAGCGAAGATGACGTACAGGCGGTGATCGACCTCGCAGAGCGTCTGGCCGAGCGGCAGATGCAGGAAGATGATCCCGAGGTGTTGCCCAAGGTGACGCTGGACGATGTGCCAGACGACATCCATATTCCCCAGGGCGAGCATCGTCAGATCGCCGGACTCAATGCCACACGCTATGCCCGGGGCACGAATGGTCTTGCGTACCAGCAGATTCTGTTCGACATGCCACAGTTGAGTGACGCTCAGATCGACATCCTGCCACACTATCTGAGCGCACTGACCGAGCTGGGGGTGGGCGATCGTGACTATACCGAGACACAAGCCTGGCAGGATGCCGTCAGCGGCGGTATCAGCGTCAGTACCCTGATCCGCGCAGGTCTCGATGACGTGCAGCAGGTTCAGGGCAAGTACGTGATCTCGGGTAAGGCGCTGGTGAGAAACCATGCGCAACTGACAGAATTGCTACGGGAAACGCTGCTGCATGCACGTTTTGACGAGTCGCCGAAAATTCGCGAGCTGGTGGCTCAGGCGCGGATACGGCGCGAGAACAGCGTGACCGGGCATGGCCATGTGCTGGCGATGCGTGCGGCAGCCAGTGGCATGTCAGGGCGCGCACGCCTGTCGCATGTGACCCATGGTCTGGAGGGCATTCGCCGCTTGAAGGCGCTCGACGATGCCCTGGATGATCAGGCGCGCCTGACAGCTTTCGCGGCTGAAATGGCCGAGCTGCATGCGACGCTGTCGTCCACCGACAAGGCAGTGCTGCTGATCGGTGAACAGGAGCGGCTGGAGGCCATGGAAGAAGATATCGCCAAGTGCTGGAAAGACGCGATGGCAACCCAGGCCGAAACCGCTTTCTCGATCCCATCCGTCAATGAAACAATACAGCAGTGCTGGATGACCAATACCCAGGTGAACTTCTGCGCGAAAGCCTATCCGGCGGTACCGGCGGAACACCCCGATGCTGCGGCTTTCGAAGTACTCGGCGGTTTTCTGCGCAACGGCTTCCTGCATTCCCGGGTGCGTGAGCAGGGGGGCGCCTATGGTGGCGGAGCGAGTTTCGATGCCGACACCGCCGCGTTTCGTTTCTACTCATATCGTGACCCGCGCATGACCGAGACGCTGGAAGATTTCGATCGCTCGATCGAATGGCTGTTGTCACATCCGCATGAGTATCGCGCACTAGAAGAGGCGATTCTTGGTGTCGTCAGCAGCATCGACAAGCCGGGTTCACCGGCGGGGGATGCCCAGAAAGCCTTTTATGGTGAACTGTTTGGCCGCACCGCAGAACAGCGTCGCGCCTATCGCGCCCGCATTCTTGCCGTTACCCTGGATGATCTCAAGCGGGTGGGTGAGGCTTGGTTGAAGCCGGAGCGCGCCAGCACGGCCATTATTTCGCATGCCGGGAACCAGGATGAAGCCAAGTCACTTGGCCTGGAGATTGTTCAGCTCTGAACAGGTTCACGCTCCAGCCGTCGCGTTAGATACTGAGCCCTGATTCCACTAACTTCGTCGGCTGGAGGCTGGTTGCAGGCTTGATCGGCGCCTATTCTCCTGCCATGCAGGACAGTCAGTGGGTTCCTGACCGATGGTCTGTCGGTCAGTTTGAGCCGATTCGATTTGAATGACACTAAGTTAAACGCGACGAACCGGATCAGCGACTGGTGGTAGCTCTCCCTGGTGCTGGATTCCGGCGTCCCTGTCGGAATGACGGGGTACTGTCATCCCCGCGGGATAAGGGGATCCAGTTACAGGGATGTATGCCACCGGTGGTGGAAGCCCTCCCTGGCACTGGATTCCGGCGTCCCTGCCGGAATGACGGGGTACTGTCATCCCCGCGGGATACGGGGATCTAGCTACAGGGACGTATGCCACTGGTGGTGGTCGCCCTCCTGGGCCCTGGATTCCGGCGTCCTTGCCGGAATGACGAGGGCGCATGGCGTTTCAGTTTAAATAATGGATATTAGCGCCAAAAGGCGCTTTGACAAGGAACGATAAAATAACAACCTCCCTATTTCACGCACTCGGCAAGAATTTTCTTGGCAATTCAGTGCAGTGGTATAAAACCACCATTTTCGCATTTCTGATCATCAACCCGATTCTATGGTTTAGCGGTTTCCAATTTCTTGCGGGATGGGTGCTGATCGCCGAGTTCATTTTCGTGCTGGCGATGGCGCTCAAGTGTTACCCGTTGCAGCCGGGTGGATTGCTGGCCATCGAGGCCATCATTATCGGCATGACCACCGCCAAAGGGGAACTGCCTAGCCGGCGTATCTGAACGCCAAAACTTGCGTAATGAGTTACCTGATGACGTTCAGGGCTTGAGCGCGGTCGTCTCGTGGCGCTATCGCTCTGGCTTCACCTCTTCAAACACCATCTTGTTGAAGTTTTGGTCAGCAGACCAACGTGGCTCCTCGTTTTCATCATCCGCATCCTCCCCATCATCATCCGCATCCTCCCCATCTTCATCCTCAATCGACTGATCGAGTACCGGCAGTGGATCGAGATTACGCCAGGCCGGCGACGCCAGTAGCAGGGAAGTGAGTAGCGAGCCTGAGCGCAATATCCACAGAATCGTACCCAGGGTAAAACCGGTGGCGGCGGTGTAACTGATAGTGCGCAGCACCACATCCTGCGCATCGGTTGCTTCGGTATCGAAGTTATCCTCGAACTGCGGCAAGCTGACAGAGAAATACTGCCGATAGCGATCCGCATGGTCATTGTCGGCATCGGGTTGCGCCGCGAACAACGCCTGATGCTGTGCGCTCCAATTCAGTGTGAGCCGCACATCCGTCATCGCCGCCAGTTCGACCTGCCTGAGCGTATTGTTGTGCGTCTCAGTGCCGGGGTTCACCACCGGTGCCCAAGATAATGGCTGCATATCATCGAGCGCCTCGGCCCGCAGCACCCGCTCGTCGTCCAGCAGCAGGCTCAGGCCATCGAAACGACCCTGTGGCGCAGGGGCCTGCGCCTGTGTGACCACCTTGGCCGCCGCGACGACCACCGAAGCCCCCGCGTTCGAAGTTGGTGTTTCCGGCAACTCGGGTGCTGGTGCAATCGGTGCCGCAACCGACAACACAATCTGCGCATCCACCGCATTGCTATCGAGGCGACTGCCCGCCTCACCGGTCACCAGCGTCATCACCACCTCCCCGGCGAAACCCGGCGCCGGCACATACACCAAAGACTCGAAAGCCGCATTGATCGCTGCTGTCGTCCCCGTCAACGTCAAGGTGGCGGTATTGAGCCCCTCGGTACTGTCCAGACCCTCCACCGCATTGATCAGCAGCGTCCCGCTACTGACATTGATCACCAGCGTCTGTACCTGATGTGCCTCATCCAGATCCTCGATCGCCAGATTCAGATCCTCGAAGCGAATCGCATTGTTCATCAACGCATCGAGTGTCTCTGGCGCCACCACCAGCGGCGCATCATCGACCCCGCGCACATCGATCTGCAACTGCCCGATCGGCGTACTCAAGGCCTGACCATCGAAGACCCGGAAACCCACTTGCGCATACAGCTCGCCAAAGGCATCGGCTTCCGGCGTGAACTGCAACAACCCTTGTTCGATATCTGCCACCGCAATACGCTGACCCGCCAAAACCGCTTCGCCATCGAGTGTCAGCCGGCCAGCCCCCGGCAACTGCGCGACCTCCACCGCCGCCAAGGCATCGCCATCGACATCGGCAAAGCCGAAATCGGCCAGCGACAGCGTCAGCGTCGTATCTTCATCCATCGACACCGTCCCATCGAGCGCCAGCGGCGCATCGTTGACCGGCAGCACATC
>JALSHZ010000013.1 GCA_026981985.1 Gammaproteobacteria bacterium
CAGTATTCGGCACGGCTCTTGCGGTTGACTGTTGTAGACATGGCTTTCTCCTGTCGAACTTGAAGACAGGGGAAAGTTTGGCGCGCGTGGTGGCGCAGGGGAAGGTGCTGATTCTTTGGCGCTTACGTTCGACGGCGGGCCTTCAGGCGATCCGGCCAGTCGGCGTCCACCGAAACTCGTCGCCGTCCGCTTCGAAGCAGGGAAAGCCGTGAGCGTCGATGATCTCATCACTGGTTTGCAACTGCCCGGTGGCGCCCGCATCGCACGGCCAGTCGGCGTTGCATTCGGGCCAGACGGCGCACTCTATTTCACCAGCGACGGGGGCACGCAAGGGCTGTTCCGGCTGCGTCGTCAAGATTGAGTGATGGGGTGGCTTCAAACAAGAAGGCTGCAACATCACCACCCAGCCTCTTGCGCTGCAAGTGCCCTATACTTTGACGACTGACGCTACCGAGCCCCTCATGCCCCAATCCATCGGCCCGTTACTGCGAAAATACTGGCAAACTCTGGCGCCACTACCGGGTGGCCGCTGGCTGTTCAGCCGGGTTCTCGGCCTGATCGCGCCCTACACGGGGACGCTGCGCGCCACAGTCTTGGCACTTGAGCCCGGCTATTGCGAGGTTACCCTGCGCGAACGCCGCCGCGTCAGCAACCACCTCCACTCGACACATGCAATGGCATTGGCGAATCTCGCCGAAATGGCCAGCGGGCTCGCCCTGCTGAATGGGCTGCCTGCCGGTGCACGTGGCATTCTCATCGGCTTCGATATCGAATACCTGAAAAAATCCCGTGGACAACTCACCGCCCGCTGCCGCTGCGCCGTCCCGCAAGACAGCAGGGAACAGAAATACCGGATCGCAGTTGAAATTCACGACCACACAGGCGAGCTGACAACCATCGCTCATGCACACTGGCTGATCGGCCCGGAGCGACACCCTGATGGAAAATGAATTCACTCGCATGCTGGGCATCGACGTGCCGCTGATCTGTGGTGCCATGTACCCCTGCTCCAACCCGGAACTTGTCGCAGCCGTTTCAGAGGCCGGTGGTATCGGCATCGTGCAGCCACTGTCGCTGACATATGTGCACGGCTATGACTTTCGCGACGGCTTGCGCTACATCCGTTCCCTCACCGACAAACCGATCGGGCTGAACCTGATTATCGAACGCAGCTCGAAAAAATACCTGCAACGGGTTCATCGGTGGCTCGATATTGCGCTGGAAGAAAATATCCCTTTTCTGGTCACCGCGCTGGGTGATCCGCGCTGGGTGATCGACCAGACCAGGCAACAAGGTGTCATCGTCTTTCACGACGTGATCAATCAACGTCATGCGCAAAAAGCTTTCGATGCGGGTATCGATGGATTTATATGCGTCAACAACCGTGCCGGCGGCCACGCCGGTTCATTGAGCGCCCAGCAACTGTTCAATGCCATTTCGCCATTCGACAAACCGATGATCTGCGCCGGCGGCATCGGCAAACCAGCCGACTTTTCCGAGGCAATCAAAATGGGCTATGCCGGCGCACAGCTCGGCACCCGATTTATCGCCACCCGTGAATGCAATGCGCCGGACGACTACAAACAGGCTATTCTGGCTGCAACGGAAAACGATATTGTGCTAACCGAAAAAATATCGGGTGTGCCCGTATCGGTGATCAACACACCCTGGATTCAACGCAGCGGCACCCACGCCGGCCCCGTCGCGCGCTGGATGCTGCGCGGGCGTAAAACCAAACACTGGATGCGAACCATCTACTCACTGCAATCCATCTGGAAACTGAAACAGGCCGCCGTCGATGGCATGGGACACCGCGACTATTTTCAGGCAGGAAAAAGTGTCGAGAGTATTGAGGAAATATTGCCGGCAGTCGAGGTGGTACGGCGGTTTTCTGATGCGTTGTAACGATTGTTCCGGCATACATGATAAGCCACTCCGTCATCCTCGCAGGAAGCGGGGATCCAGTTACAGGGATGTATGCCACCGCAGGTGAAAACCCTCCCTGGCGCATAATGCAGAAACACTCCTGACATCAGGCTGTCAGGAGCAACGGCGTATAGTGAGGCCTCACCCTTCAACATCTGGAGAAAAATAATGCTCGACCCAATGAAACAACACGGCGTGTTCAGCTGGAACGAACTGATGACCAGCGATATCGATGGCGCAAAAAAATTCTATTCCGAACTCTTCGGCTGGACACTCGAAGACGTAAAACCGGGAGAGATGGACTACACACTGGCGAAAATCGACGGCCAGGATGTTGCCGGCATGATGCAGACACCGCCGAAAATCGCGGAGATTCCACCCGCCTGGGGCGCCTATGTGACGGTGGATAACGTCGATGAAACGGCAAAAAAGGCCGAAGCCCTGGGCGGCAAGGTGGTAATGGCGCCTGAGGACATACCCGGCATCGGCCGATTCTGCGTCATCGTCGATCCGCAGGGCGCGGTGCTGTCGATGATCACCTATGTTGACAACCCCATGTAGACGACCGCTTCCCCATGAGACGCGCCGATCGGCTGTTCCAGATCGTACAATTCCTACGCAGCCGGCGCGTCACCACCGCGCGCTGGCTGGCGGAACGGCTGGAAGTGTCCGAGCGCACGATCTATCGGGACATCCGTGACCTGATGGGCAGCGGCGTGCCGATCGATGGCGAAGCAGGCATCGGCTACGCCATCCGCAAGAGTTTCGACCTGCCGCCATTGATGTTCAATCAGAACGAACTCCAGGCGCTGACCCTGGGCGCCCGCATCGTCGAAAGCTGGGCTGACCCGGCGCTGGCTACGGCGGCGCGCTCGGTACTCAGCAAGGTGGAAACCGTCCTGCCCCAACATCTCAAAGGCGGCATCGATGCCGTGCAGCTGTTTTCACCGATGAACCGCATCCAGCCCGATGTGGCGACAATCATGGCGACGCTACGCTGCGCAATCGACGAACGCCACAAGGTCCACTTCACCTACACAAGGCAAGATGGCGGGGGATCACGGCGCAGCGTGTGGCCACTCGGCCTGTTCTTCTGGGGGCAGGTCTGGACCTTGGGTGCCTGGTGCGAGCTACGCGAAGCATTCCGCAGCTTCCGCCTCGATCGGATCAGATCACTGGCCCGGCAAGAAGCGCAATACCCGATACGCAAAGGCCGCACACTCGAAGACCTGATTGCGCTCTACAAGAGAGAATGCTGATTCCCCAAAGTAACTGATCCGGCGAACGGCACCGCCGATGCGGTCAGCACATGCCAGCTTTTAGGCAATGACAAACGGTGGATTTTTCTACGCCCGCATAACTACCTGCTGGCCGCCTTTTCCTCAAGCCTTTCAACCAACCAGAGCTTGATGAAGCAGGTTCTAAACGCCGGAACCAGACACTCCCTGATTTGGCAGAACAACTATCCCGCCTGATCCGACAACTCCCGAACCTGCTCCCGCGCCAGCTCGATAAAGCCTCGCATCCACGGCGCATCGCTGTCCTGCTTGCGCGTGGCGAGGTAGAGGTGACTGTGGAGGCCCTTCTCACCGATCCGCAGCGTATATAGCTCGGGTCGGTTGTTGAACTCCAGCAGCGCCCAGTCGGGCAGTACGCAACGATCGCCGGGCCAGATGGCAGATCGAACAGGGCGGATTGAAACGGCCAAGGCGAATAAGCTGGAACCCTTTGCCTATATCCGCATAGCCCTATTAACTCGCGGTCGCTGCGTCGAGTTCTGGCAATTCGTCAACAAGGAGAAACGCTTCTTCCAACGCTTCCTGACGAGTGGCCTTGATTCTGTCCTCGGGCAGTTTTTCCAGCAGGCCCAATTTTTTCATACGATCATGTACCGCGTCGGTCATGCCAACGAGGTAAACGGGACAGCCACGCTCTTGATCTTCCAGAACGATATTTTCCAGCGCCAGCGAGGATGACACACCCAGACTCGGGACATCGGTCATATCAACGATCAGAACCTTGTGATTTTCAAGCACCGCATGTTGACGGGAGATGGCTTTAGCCATGCCGAAAAAGAGTGACCCCCCAAGAGACATGATCAATATATTTCCCTGTGAGCGTTTTAGTAGCGTCTGTTCGTCCCAGTTCAAATCGGAGGCATTGTGATCGCCGATCGCTTTCACAGAGTCGCTCTGAAGTTTAACCATGCGTTCGATGGTCAACAGGTTGGCAACGAAAACACCGATAGCGACAGCAGCAATCAAATCGACGAATACCGTTAAGCCGATGACTGCATACATAATCCAGGTGGCCTTGAGCGATACGCGATGGGCACGTTTCAGGAAAGACCAATCGATAATATCGAAACCGACTTTCATCGCGATTCCGGCCAATACGGCTAATGGAATCTCTGCCGTCAAATCTGCTGCCCAGACAACGACCACCAGCAACAGTAACGCACGTACAAGACCGGACAGCGCCGTTCGGCCGCCGGTTTGAATATTGACCACCGTACCCATGGTTGCACCCGCGCCAGGAATACCGCCAAACAAGCCAGAAGCGAGGTTACCAATGCCCTGTCCGAACAGTTCTTTATTGGCGTTACCCTCTTTGCGGGTCAGATTTTCGGCAATCACCGAAGTCAGAAGCGCGTCGATACTACCGAGTACGGCTAGCACGAGTGCGTCAAATACCATGAGTTGCCATTGATCTGCCGAGAAAACCGGCAATTGAAGATCCGGGAGTCCCGTAGGAATTTCGCCGATACGACGAATTTCCATATCGCCAAGCAATAGAATTGAGGCCACGGAACCGACAATCAGCGCGAGCAACTGGGGTGGCATGTACTTGCGCAGTTTTTGCGGGAAGAAGACCAGCAGCAGAAAGGTTGCTGCAGCAAGAATCGTTTCTACCGGCTGAATGTTGCTGAGAAGGTCACCCAGAGATTGGAATGTACCGATTACGCCGTTCGGCGGCGTAGGCTGACCCAAAAAAGGACCAATTTGCAGCACAATCAGAATGATCCCGATGCCTGTCATGAATCCGGATACGACTGTATACGGCATCATGGTCACATAATGACCCACTTTTAATGCGCCAAAGAGTATCTGGAATACACCGGCCATCATGACAACGGTAAACGCCATCGCCATGCCTTGCTCCGGATTTGCTGCGATCAAGCTGGCGATAACGGCGGTCATGACAACCGTCATCGGGCCGGTCGGCTCGGAAATCAGTGTCGGGGTAGAGCCGAATATGGCCGCGAAAAGCCCAACGAGTACCGCGCCGTAAAGTCCGGCAGCAGGTCCAGCGCCAGAGGCTACGCCAAATGCCAGCGCCATAGGTAAAGCGATTACCGCGGCAGTTACGCCACCAAAAAGGTCGCCACGTATGTTGTTGAAGCGAATTTCATTAAACAGACGCATAAGGGGAGTGCTCACTTATTAGCAATTAGCGCCGAATATAAACGCTTTTCCGTATAGATTAATAACAGATAGTTTCTATCTTACCTATCGACAATCGTATATTTTACGACGCGCTATTAATCCAAAACGACAATGAAGGTTAAAGCTGTTTGTTCAGTGATTGCTTATTAATCACCAGAAAACTATAGAAAAATATAACTACTCAGCACAGTCCCGTAACTGCTCAGATTGCCCCCGTTTTGCGTCAAACAAGGCGGAAGCGCGGACGACTCCACGGATGGAGGAGGTAGGGCGACGCAGGAAGCCAAAGCCGACGACTCCACGGATGGAGGAGGTAGGGCGACGCAGGAAGCCAAAGCCGCGTTTACAAGTGCAAATGAGTACTTCCAACGCAGAGTTGGCGCAAATAAGGGGGTAAGCTTCCAAGCAACTTCCCACCAAACTTGTCGCCTGGCAACCACCGATACCCCCTTTGCCCGCCCGAGCATCGCAGGCCCAGCCGGGATCAGCCCGAAGGGGCAGGCCATGGATGGCCTGCGTCGGCCGTCACGAAGGGACGTGTCGGCCGCCCCCCGGCTGGGCCGAGAAGCGCAGGAAACAGCGGGGAATCGGGGCGGCATTGATGTACATGGATGTACGAATGCTGCGATTGCAGGATGCAAGAGAGCAGCGCTTTGGTACCTTTTTGTTGCTGTTGACAAAAAGGTACTCGGGCCGTGGCAGAGGGCTGGGACGGAAGCACCACTGCTTGATTGGCCACGAAACAATACCACCATTCTTTCCAAGTGCTGAGGCCAACAAACCTGATCTCCCGCTTGTTGTCCTCACCATTCATATCAA
>JALSHZ010000014.1 GCA_026981985.1 Gammaproteobacteria bacterium
GATTGAGGCTCCCGATCACGACGACCGGGTGGAGTACGAAAAAACGTTGCGCGAAGCCGTCAGCCGGCTGGAGTCACTGCCAGCGTCAGCAACGGCAGTCGACAAGGCACGTATCGACCTCGATATCGCCGAAGCCAAAACTGGCTTGGGTGAAACGGCAGAGGCCTGGGAGCTGAGCCGCAAAGCTTTTGATACGTTCATGGAGAACGAGATGTGGCAGGACGCTATTGAATCCTGCGAGGTCATGTACAACACCGGCGCACCCGCCAATATTGTCGCGCTGTGCCATGGTATCTGGCTCAGTGTGACCTATCCGGTCAAGCCACAAACCACGATCACGATGATCAACTACATGATCGACGAGACACCCGACAACTCCGATGGCGCCGCCGTTGCCGCGGCTGTCGCACACTATATCGCCGGCATACGCGCCAGCGACGAAGAGTATGAAAGTCTCTCGTTCATCACCCGCAACATGCTTGTTCGGGTCGCCGAAAGACACAGCCAGGTCAAGTCCCAGCAGGAACTCGACATGTGGATGATGAAGCTGGAACTGAACGATCCGCAGGTGTTTCTACCCCGCCTCGGGCGCGTGCTGGACATCATCGTCATCGACCAGTGGTGGATCGACCGTGACGCGCTGCGGGCAAAACTGCCCCAGGAGTAGCCGATGAACAACAAAACCCCGGCGGCCAGCGCCACCTTTCCAGTCGCCTCACTCACTGCGGAGGGCATCGCCAAACGTTGGCTCACCGAGAGCGCCCGCACCGCTGCGCAAAAGGATCACGCCGCCCATATGGATCTGATTTCCCGCCGGGTGAAACTCTACGGAGTTGCCGACTTCGATGTCATCGAATACGACCAGTGGTCCGCGCAGTGCGCTTCAGACTTCGCCGCCGGCATGATCACCGCCGTCGGCTATCAGGGCCTGAAAATGCTGGCGAGCAACGACAACAAGGTCATGTTCAAGACCATCGAGACGCTCGACACCCGCGACGGCCAAACCATCGAGAACGGCATCGAAGTGGTGCTTGAAAAGGAGAGCGACGGCAAATGGCGGCTGATCCAGGAGCGTATTCTGACCATTGAGGAGATCAAACACGACGGCTTGCGCGAGATGCCGTAGTGGAACGGCGGCACGAACAGAACAGCGCCAGCTTGCGGCCACGCCTTCAGCACTGGCAATCGCTCATCGTAGCGGCGTTGTTGCTCCTGGTCAGTCTGGGACAAGCCGCCCCCTCCGCCACCGTCACGACACAACCGCAGGCGGCGGACGATGCCACGCCGACGCGAAAAGTCACGCCTGGGACGACAGCTGCGGACGACAGCCCACTATCCGAAGCACGCAATAGGCTACAACAGGCATTCGATCAGCTGCGTGCTGGCGATACGGCCACGGCACAAAAAAGCCTGCAGGCCGCTCGCAAGTGGCTGGAAACGTCCGCTACTTCGAGCAATAGCGCCACCACCCGTCAGGAGGCTAACCAACTGGCTGATGAAATCGCTGCACTGGAAGCCTCACTGGAGCAGGACACAAAAGCAGCCGAATCTTCCATCTCTCGCTACTGGCATAAGGCCACCTCCCTGCTGCAGCGTGAACTCGACCAGCTCATCCATCGCTATGAAACGCTCTCCAGCGCGGAAACGACGCTAAAATACCTGCTCAATGCACGCATGCACCTACGCAATGCCGAACACAGTCTATTCGTGGTGCATGATCCGGGCGAAGCCGATCGTGAGCTGGGGGCAACCATTGGCAACCTGCAGGTGGCAAGTAGCGATGCCCGCACAGACATTCGCAAACAGATAGCTGCATTGATAGAAAGCCTGCAACAGCTCACCAGCCCATCGTTGGATCAGGCAGCAGCATCTCAGGAAAACAGAGTCGGGCAATATCTTCAACAGGCGCTGAAAAACCTCGAAGCGGCACGCCAGATGGCAACACCGACGGAGCAACTGCGGCTCGACGCGATTATCGAGCAAGCCCGACAGCTCCAGGCGGAAGCCCAGAGAAAAAGTGCCCGGGCAAGATATGACGCCGCCATGATCCAGCTGCGAAAGATTATCGACAGTCTCTGATCAGGGTTTCTCAGCGGGTGTTGACAAGCGGGGCTAACATCCTGCCCGCCAGACATCCGGCCTACAGCGGCAATCTGAGCAGTTACCCGGCAATAAAACACTGCCGGATGAGTTCGAGACCAGCGCCATGACCGTTTACAGCTGTTCCGGCCCCATGTGCCCCATGCCTGGCGCTTCCTTATCCGGATCAAAGCTGATCAGGCATTCCCACTTCACCTTTTTCAGCTTCCAGGTACCGGTATCCCGATCGTAGCGGCTATTGACAAAACACTTCCAGCTGTCATCGTCGACGGCGCGGTAATCTGCTCGATAGTAGTAGCCGGGATAGCGTGTTTCCTCACGAAACTGGATGTGCTTCATGTGGGCCCAGGCAGCAATGATGCGGTGGTAGTTTTCCCAGGCCCGTAGCAGTTCGTGCAAGTCTTTGGCACGCATGTTCTGCGCATCTTCGCGCAGCATCTGCAGCTTGCGTTCCGCGATCTCAAGCATCGGGCCGTTGGTCTGATACCCAGTCGAAATACCGGCCACATACTCATCCATGATCTTTTGCAGCCGCATCTGGAACATTTTAGGCGTGATGTAGTTCGGATTGACATCCTGCTGGGTTGCATAGTCCTTGTGTTCCAGAAAGTTCTTCACCGGACGATAGAGCTCGGCGACGATATCGGCCACCGGCCGGTCGATCTCTGGCGTGAAGTCGGCGTTATCGATGACGTATTTGACGATCGCCTTGGCGGCAATCCGCCCTTCGGCAAACGAACCGGAGCTGAATTTGTGACCCGAAGCGCCCACACCATCACCGGCGGTGAACAACCCCTTGACGGTACTCATGCGGTTGTAGCCCCAATGGTAGTGCTCGGGCATGTTCGGCAGATCCTCGGGGCCTGACACCCAGATGCCCGCACAGCCGGCATGTGAACCGAGAAGATATGGCTCGGTGGGCATCAACTCCGACATTTCCTTGTCCGGCTCGATGTTTTCACCCGCCCAGACACCACACTGGGAAATGGTCATGTCGAGAAAATCTTCCCAGGCTTCGGCTTCGAGATGCCTGATCTCTTTCGGCGTCATGTTTTCCGCCAGCTTTGCCATGGCCGCTGGCGTGTCGATGAAAATCGGGCCGCGGCCTTCACGCAACTCTTTCAGCATCAGGTGATTGCGCAAGCAAGTGCCCATGCGGGAGCCGGCCGCATACTGGTCTGCATTGATGGCCTTGAGATCGTCGTAGTTTTTTTCGGCATAGTTCTCGCCGAAGGCGTTCTTCGTCTTCGCGCCGAACAGCAGAAACCACGCCCCCACCGGCCCATAACCGTCCTTGAAACGGTTGGGGACAAAGCGGTTTTCCATCAGCGTCAGCTCGGCGCCTGCTTCCGCTGCCATGGCATAGGTGGAACCGGCATTCCACACCGGATACCACGCCCGCCCCATGCCTTCACCCACCGAGCGGGGACGAAAGATATTGACGGCGCCGCCACAGACCAGCAGGCAGGCCTTGAATCTGTAGATATGAATCTTGTCTTCGCGCACCGAAAAACCGGCGGCGCCGGCGATACGGCTCGAGTCGTTCTTGTCGTTCAGCAGTTTGACGATAAAGATCCGTTCCTGAATCCGACTATTTCCAAGCGCCTTTTTCGCTGCTTCAGCAACAATCCACTTGTATGACTCGCCATTGATCATGATCTGCCAGCGACCGGAATTGACAGGCTTACCCCCTTCCTTGAGGCTCTTGCCTTCATCTCCCTCCTGCTTCCAGATCGGCAGCCCCCATTTCTCGAAATGGTGTACCGAATCATCGACATGCCGACCCACGTCATAGACCAGATCTTCGCGCGTAATACCCATCAGGTCGCCGCGCACATAGCGCACATAGTCGGCCGGATCGTTGGCACCCATATAGGTATTGATCGCCGATAGCCCCTGGGCGACGGCGCCAGAACGATCCATTGCGGCCTTGTCCACCAGTTTGACGCTGATCTCATGCCCCTCTTTTTTCGCGGCATCGATCCAGCGACGGATTTCAAAAGCACAACCACAGGCGGCCATACCGCCGCCAATAATCAGGATGTCGACTGCTTCCTCGACGACTTCCGGGTTGCCAAAACCGTGTTCACTCATAGATATCTCCGGTCGGGGTTATCCCGGTGTTATTCGTTGGACTCTGCCGCTGCGGAACGAAACTGGGACATGTCACAACTGTGCGTCGCCTTGGTAAACAGGCTGGCGTGATCGCTGATAGCGGACAACTCAGCCTCCGGCTCGCCACCATAGGGGTCGGCGGAACCAGCCGGAGTGGTGCGAACTGGAAGCTTGAAGCGTTTTACTTCGCCATTGCGAAACTTGATGGTCCAGACAATCGAATTACCCACGTAGAGAGGCTGAACCGATCCCCCCATCGGCACAAAATCCGCATAGGCGCGGTTTTCAATCGCAATCTGGGGACAGAGCTTGATACAGGCATAGCATTCCCAGCACTGGTCAGGCTCCTGGTTCCAGGCCTTCATCGACTGTCCAGTTACCGAACCATCGCGATCCAGCTTCATCAGATCATGCGGGCAGATATAGACACAGGCTGCTTCGCCTCGGTCTTTGCAGCCATCACATTTGTCGGTGCGTACGAATGCAGGCATGGAGTTGCACCTCTGTTGTTGAAAACGCAAGTTTTGGAGTTCATCCGGGTGGACGTTGGCACCCTTGACCAGTAGTACATTGCCACCTTCTTCAGCGGCCTCCCCACGCCTGGGTCCTGGCCAATCCGCTTCGCGGGTGGCGGAACTCTAGCGCCTAATACCGTCAAGCTCAACTTCACCAGGCTATTGACAACAAAAGAAGGCTCTAAGCAGGCAACGAATCAGCACAATGCCTGTCACTGGATCGCCGTATCCTGCGGGGATAACGCGCGGCATATCACTCATGCCGGGGAGACTGGAATGCGCTGTGAGGGGTAAACGCTTACTCCAGGTGACTGAAGGGTCGCAAAACGACACCCTCTCGCGGCACGGGGAAGTGCTGCCATATTCAATGAGGACTAAGCTGTTGAATCTGTGAGGAAAGGAAACATCGCACTTTTTCGTTGCCGTGTGTCGCAAAGCCCTGGATGGGCTTTTGCGGCACCCTCTGACTCAGTTAAACCAATTGATTTCCAGCGCAGTTCTGGCACCGATCATGACATGATCGAGCGACTCGGGAATATAGGCCAAGCCTTTGTCCACCGGAATTCGTCCCCCCATGATCTCGGCCATCTGCTGCGGGTAACGATGCGTCACATAGGGGTTGGCATAGCCTACTGGATAGAGCGGCATATTGGTTGCCGGATCGTACTTGTCCGTTGCGCCCAGGGTATGCAGCATCTCATGGGCGATGACGAAATTGTTGGTACCGTTGTAGTCGCTGTCGGCATAGGCGTGCACCAGGCCGATCAGCCCTTTGGGCAGCGCCAGCGAATCGGGTATTTCCGGATGCGTCTGCGGATCGTAGTAAACAACGAAGACACGGATGTCGCCGGCATCCCAACCGTTGTCATGGAAAGCCGCCCATAGCCGAAGCCTGAGACTGTAGAGAATGGTATCGATGACAGAATTGCTACTGTCGTCGCGTGTCGGCGGCAAGGCAGTAACCCGTTCGGCCAGCCTGACGCTGACAGGTTCATCGATTGGGATCGCGTAGTCGATCGCCTGTTTGCGCATGAAGCTTGCAATGCCGCTAAAATCGGTCGCTTGGAGCTTGCGGATATAACCTGCCGTGACCCCGGAGCCGTCGCCATTAACGGGGTAGATCACCACATCCAGGGTTTCATCCCAATCGGTTGCCTCGACACGCTCGAAATAGGTATTCCAGGCGACCATAACCAAGATGGCCAGCAGGGTGCTTATTCTGATTTTTTTCCACATCGCCCTTTCCGACAAACGACACTATTTCGGCGATAATAGTATTATTGGTGGATTGCCAACTGGGATTGCCTCACAAAAACGTGTGATCCAGAGCGGATGATTCCTCAGAAAATCACGACAAGCGGTTGAATTCAGGGAATAAATGACTGTCACCCCATCAAGACCCAAAGAACAGGCAACTGCCTCTTGAGCACTATGCGGGCAACGACGCAAACACTGAAGGTCTACGCAACGCCCCCCCACGCCTGTAGCTATCTGCCGGAGAAACTGGCGGCGAACGCATTTATCGACCCGACCTACACGCCCAGTCTCGATAGCTATCAACTACTGATCGATCGGGGTTATCGCCGCAGCGGCGACCATCTCTATCGACCAAACTGTCCGGGCTGCGCCGCCTGTGTGCCCTGTCGTGTTCGCAGCGGCGACTTCCGTCCAAATCGCTCACAACGGCGCTGCTGGAAAAAAAACGAAGATCTCGATGTGCAGCTGCATCCAGCTGCATTCTCCGAGGAGGCCTTTGCGCTGTATGCCCGCTATTTGAACTCCCGCCATGCCGACGGCGACATGGCCAACCCGGATGAGGACGGTTTTCGCAATTTCCTCTATGCCAGCTGGAGCAATACCTGGTTTATCGAATTCCATCTTGCGGGACGGCTGGTAAGCATTGCTGTCATCGACATGCTGCCGCGCGGGTATTCAGCCGTTTACACCTTTTTCGACCCCGAGCTAGCCAATCGCAGCCTCGGCACCTATGCCGTGTTATGGCAAATCGAGCATGCACGAATGCAGGGGCTTCCGGTCGTCTACCTCGGCTACTGGATAGAAGGCAGTCGCAAGATGCAGTACAAATCGAATTTCAAACCGCTCGAAGTGCTGCAAGACGGCATCTGGCAATCACTCGATAACCACAGAATCGCAAAACAACCTCAGGATCAATAGCTTATGAGAACAATATTACAATCCATCCTCATTGCCGGTACATTGCTTGCGCAGCCGGCCATGGCAGCGGAGTGCTCCCGGGCCGATATCGATCGCTATCTCGATCAAGGATATTCTCTGGCAAAGATCACCCAGCTGTGTGCAGAAGACTCTCCCGCTTCGCCAGTCACAGCGGACAGCACTGACAATTCCGTCGATCCCGCAACATTGGTCTATTTACAGACCGCCATCGATGCAGAGGACGTAGCTGTTACCACCGACAACCTTATCCTGCGCCAAGAACGCTGCTTTCCCTATGGCGAGGAAGGATTCAGCGGCATCCGTCCATCAGCCTGCGTGACAAGAGAGGTCACCATCCCTCGCAAGGGACTGACAGTCGGTGATGTCGTCGAGGCACGCTTTCTGATTCGCGATGGCAAATTGATTGTCCATGGCGATATCCGGCAGGCCTTCAGTAACACGGAAAAATTACACCAACGGGAACTGAAGGAGCTGTTGGCTGAGTACCCTGCCAACCTTCGCGAGTACGATGTGCCCGTCAAATCGAGCATGAAACGCAAAAAAGTCGCGGCAGCGCTGGAAAAGCTGGCGAAATAACATTCGCCAGCTTGCCTGCACGGCAAACATGAAAAAGCCTCGCATAGCGAGGCTTTTTCATTCTGGCCAGATCGATCTATATGATCTGTGGCCACGCAAAACGCAGCGATGGTACGTCAGATCTCGACGTTCAACGCCTTCAGCGTATCCATTGTCAAACCACCGCGCGCCAGCCCCTGCTTGCGCTGGAAGTTATCAATGGCTTTCAGCGTCTGCGTACCCAAATGACCGTCAACGCCGACACGGAAGCCTGCATCGTTCAGGGCCTTTTGGATCTTCTTGACGAGTTCGGGCGTGGTATTGGTATCACAGAGAATCTGACGCCATTCGAGGCGCTCATCACCGACCTTGATCTTCTTGGTGATCTTTTGCGTCTTGGCAGGAATCGGTATGCGCTTTTCCTGGGCTGGCGTCACCAGCTTGCGCACTCTGATCTTCTTGGTGACGGCCGGAATTTCAATACGCTTGGTCGTAGCCGGTGTCTTCAACACCCGTTTGGTGACGGTCTTGTAGACAGCAGGGTTCTGTTTCAGGCAAAGCTTGTTGCCGGTGGGCTTGGCGCCTTCAGGCGCAGGGTCTGTCGCCAACACCCATGAGACAGACTCATCTGACACCTTGACGCGCTTGGTGATCTCGGTGTACTCGGCCGGGATTGTCTCACGCTTTTCCTGCGCCGGCTCGACCAGCTTGCGTACCTTGACGGTCTTGTATTCCGCTGGAATCTCGATGGTTTTGGTGGTTGCCGGCGTCTTCACAACACGACGCGTCACAGTCTTGTACTTTGCCGGCACTTCCACCAAGCACATGATCTCGCCGGTGGCGTTGTCGATACGCTCCTTGGCACCCCTTCCTTTCTTCCACACCGTCGTAGCCGGCGAAACAAGAATTTTCTCGGTAACGGTTTCATAAGTTGCCGGCACCTGAACAACCTTGGTCGATGCCTCCTTGACGAGAACCTTTTCTTCTACCCAGTCGTATTTGGGTGGTAAGACGGTAATCTTCTCGGACGCCTCTTTCGCCACCACCTTTTCGGTTTCGGTGCGATAGACGGCAGGCTTGTAGTATTCGAGATAACACTGCCCTGGTGTGGCGGAATCCGCCGGCAGACCCGCCCCCTTGGCATAGGCAACCAGCGAAGCACCGGCGGTCTTCACCTGCCCCTTGGGCGTCGTCAATACCCACTGGGTCGATGCCGGCTTGATCTCCACACGTTCGGTCACTGTTTCGTAGGTCGCAGGAACCGGCACCAACTTGAAAGAACCCTCCTTGACTCGAACCTCTTCCTCCACCCACTCGTACTTGGGAGGAATGATTTCGATGCGCTCGGACGGTTCGCTGATCACGACCTCCTCGGTTTTTTCTTCATATTTCGCCGGTATGACGACCTTGGCGTAGCATTCGCCCGGCTTGGCATCAGGCAGGGTGGACGTCGCATCGACTCTTGCATGGCCAACGCCGGAAACGGTCAGCGCAGCGGCGACAAACAGACCTAGTGACTTTCTATTCATAGGGATGGATCTCTTTTTGAAATAATAACTCGAACGGTCACTCGCAGATACTAGTCAATACTGTGAAAAAGTCCACAACATGCGGTAATCCGCGAGTACATGGCGTAACCGCCGTATCGCCCGAGGCGGCACGGCTTCAACTTTGACCATGTGCTCGCAATCAAATTCAAATTTCAGTCGTAACATACTGTTAAATAAATATATTACAACCAGAATTACTTGCAACAACAGGCGCAAATTCCACCACTACGCGGCCAAGTTTCAAACTAACAAACCAATGGCACTCAGCGCACTGCTGACAAATGTTTTAAAATCGACCAGTCAAACGCAGGCCCAGGATCGGTTTTGCGGCCTGGCGCGATGTCACTGTGACCGACGATATTCCCTTTGAGGCCAGGCCAGGTCGAGACCAGAAGAGCAGCCAGATCGACCAGCACTGTGTATTGACGGGGGTCGTAGGGCGTATCGTCCGTCCCTTCCAGTTCGATGCCGATAGAGAAGTCATTGCAGCCTTCCCGGCCCCGATAACAGGAAACTCCCGCATGCCAGGCGCGCTTGTGCAGCGGCACGTACTGAACCACCTCGCCATCGCGCCGCACTAACAGGTGGGACGATACACGCAACGTGCTGATCTCGGAGAAATAGGGATGCGCGGCTGGATCGAGGCAGTTACAGAACAGCGCATCAATGTCACTGCCACCAAACTGCCCAGGCGGCAGGCTGATATTGTGGATCACCAGCAAATCGGGCTCGACGCCAGCTGGACGCTCATCGAAGTTGGGCGATGGCATCTGCCTGGCCCCGATTAGCAGACCCCGTTTCCTGTCCAGTTCCACAAATCACTCCACTGTTTCCGAAAGTGTCGCAAAAGCCCATCCAGGGCTTTGCGACACACAGAAAGGAAAAAGTGCGATTTTTCCTTTCCTCACAGATTCAACAACTGAGTTGTTGAATCTGGCGGTACTTCCTTGTGCCGCACGAGGGTGTCGTTTTGCGACACCCTCTTTCCGTGGTAGGCAGCTTACGACGCAGGCGGTAGAATCCTCAACCCTTCAGCCCAGCCGAACCCATGGACACACTCAACCCACAGCAACGCGCCGCCGTCGATCATGTCGGCACCCCTCTGCTGGTGCTCGCCGGCGCCGGTAGCGGCAAGACCCGCGTCATCACCGAAAAGATCGCCCATCTGATCCAGCAACATGGCATCGACGCGCGAAACATCGCCGCGATCACCTTCACGAACAAGGCCGCCAGTGAAATGCAGGCGCGCATCGGCAAACTGCTGTCGGCCGACGCCGCCAAGGGGCTACAGGCATCGACCTTCCATACGCTGGGGCTGCGTATTATCCGCCAGGAACTCGACACACTGGGTTACAAGCCAGGGTTCTCGATCTTCGACGCCCAGGACAGCGGCCAACTGCTGAAGGAGCTGGCACGCAAGGAGAACATCGAAGCCGCCGACAGCATTCAGTGGCGCATCTCGGCCTGGAAAAACGACTTCATCAGCCCTGAGCAGGCTTTCAGCAAAGCGGATGATGAGGAGACTGCGTTTCATGCCCAGCTCTACGAACGCTACCAACGCCAGCTCAAAGCCTACAATGCGGTCGACTTCGACGACCTGATCGTGCTGCCGGTGAATCTATTCCAGCAACATGCCGGGATCCGCGAGAAATGGCAGAACCGGCTGCGTTACCTGCTGGTCGATGAGTATCAGGACACCAATGCCTGCCAGTACCAACTGGTCAAATTGCTGGTCGGTGTCGAAGGCCGCCTGACCGCCGTAGGCGACGACGATCAATCCATCTACGCCTGGCGCGGCGCACGCCCCGAAAACCTGCAACTGCTGAAACAGGACTTTCCAACGCTAAAAATCATCAAGCTGGAACAGAACTACCGCTCCACCAGCCGCATCCTCAATACGGCCAATGTGCTGATCGCCAACAACCCCCATGTGTTCGACAAGAAACTCTGGAGCACGCTGGGCGAAGGCGATCCGCTGCGCGTCATTCCCTGCGACAGTGCCGATCACGAGGCCGAGCGCGTCGTCTCGGAAATCATGAACATAAAGTTCCGCAAGAGCGTCGATTACAACCAGTTCGCGATTCTCTACCGTGGCAATTTCCAGTCACGTCCCTTCGAGCGCAAGCTGCGCGAACATGGCATTCCCTACTTCGTCAGTGGTAGCACATCGTTTTTCGAACGCGCCGAGATCAAGGACATCATTGCCTATCTCCGGCTAATGACAAATCCCGACGATGACGCCGCTTTTCTGCGGATCATCAACACACCTCGGCGCGGGATCGGTGCGGGCACGCTGGAAAAACTGGGACGCTATGCAACCGGAAGAGAAACAAGCCTGCTCAACGCCTGCGGCGAAATAGCACTGGAAATGCACGTTACCCGGCGCGCACTACTGAAACTGCAACAGTTTGCCGACCTGGTCTCCGAGTTCGCCTGGAAAGCCGAAGATACGCCGGCGCTGGTACTGGTGAAGTCGTTGCTGAAAGAAATCGCCTACGATGACTGGTTGCGCGAGATCAGCAGCAACGACAAAGTCGCCGACCGCAGAATCGAGAACGTCGGCGAACTGCTGGAATGGATTTCCCGGCTCAGCGCCAAACAACGCGACGATGCTTCGCTCAAAGATATCGTCAACCGCATGCAGCTGATGGACATCCTGGAGCGCAACAAGGACGACGAGCAACGCCAGGGCGTGCAGATGATGACCCTGCACGCTGCCAAGGGGCTGGAGTTCCCCCACGTCTTTATTGCCGGCATGGAAGAAGAGTTGCTGCCACACAAGACCAGCATCGAGGAAGACAACCTCGAAGAAGAACGCCGCCTCGCCTACGTCGGCATCACCCGCGCGCGGCAAACGCTGACGATGACTTATGCACGCAAACGGCAAAAATACGGCGAAGAGATCGAATGCGAACCCAGCCGCTTCCTTGAAGAACTGCCCCCGGAACACCTTGAATGGGACAAGCCCGGCGAAGAAAACGCCACCCGCGCCCGAGAAACCGGGCGCAGCCACCTCAAGCATCTGAAGGCATTATTGGACTGACACAGGCGGATACGCTTGTTTTCCCGTGCTGATGACCTATAGTCAGGAGAGCTGTTCGGTGACTGAGTTACTGAATCGGTATCGGAACCAGTGGACAATAAGCCGCACATTCATCAAGAGGAGTAATTGCAATGCCAAAAAATGTAGGTGGAATCGATCGCATTCTGAGAATCGTCGTAGGCGCACTGCTGATCGTCTGGACACTGTTCCTGGGCGGCCCGGCATGGGCATGGATTGGTATCGTGCCACTGGCAACCGGGCTGCTCAACTTCTGCCCTGCTTACAGCCTGATTGGTTTGAGCACTAACAAATAGTGCGCTCCCCCAGGTAGCAATATAGAGTGAGCGCCGACCAGGTGCTCACCGATTTACGCTGATGGTGTGTACGTTTTGTCGCGCGCACCACCTTCGGCCTGGGACCGCCGGCATCTTGCCGGCCATCCACCAAACCCTGAACCTTGCTCCGCAGGTTGTTCTTCGCGGCTCTCTGCATTAATGGTGAGCTCCTCGGCGAGACCCAAGCCACCGTTCACGCGATCGGTAACAGTTCCGAAAAACTCTCTACGGCCGGAAATTCCCCGGCAGGACGCGGCGCTTGCTGCATATCCGGTTGCTGAATCGACAGCAAATGGCTGATACCGGCACGCCGGGCAGATTCGAGTACCGAGGCGCTGTCATCGATCAATAGCGTCCGCTCACGTCGATAGGGCTCTTGCACGCTGATCTTGTCCCAAAAGGCTGGATCCTCTTTGGGCAGCCCAAGGTCGTGCGAACAAATCAGCGCATCGAAGTATTTCTCCAGCCCGGTATTCTCCATTTTCAGTGACAGACTTTTCTGGTGCGCATTAGTCACCAGCACCACCCGCTTGTCCGATGCCTTCAACGCCAACAGAAAGCCCTCCACCCCCGGCCTGATCGCGATCAGGTGTTCGATTTCCCGCTTCAATTCGGCGATATCGAGTTCAAGCGCATCACTCCAGTAATCGATGCAGTACCAGTTCAATGTGCCGACGATGGCCTGGTATTTTTCTTCCAGCACACGACGAGCTTCATCCAGCGCAAGATTGTGCTTGCCGGCATACTGTTGCGGCACGTGTTCAAGCCAGAAGTGGTTATCGAAATGCAAATCGAGCAACGTCCCGTCCATGTCCAGAAAGACGGTGTCGATCTCGCCCCAGTTGATCATTGCAGGCACGTTATCAGGCAACCCGGTTATCGAGCGTTTCGCGAAACTTGATCGGCTCAACATTCCAGGCTTGCCGGGTCAATCGCAAAACGGTGCATGACGGCCCACCCTGGTTGCGTACATAGCCGGCAGCGCCGGGGTTCACCACCCAGGGATCATCATCGCGATCCCAGACCTGGATATGGGTATGGCCATACACGACAAGCCTCGCCTCGGGCCATGCCTCGCGTAGCTGCGCATGATCCGGCTTGTTGCCGAAACGGTGCCCGTGTTCGACGATGATCTCGCCACCCGGCGCACTGACTCTGGCCACTTTTGGCAGTGCGGATACGACCTGGGCCTCGCTTTCCGGCCATAGCGCGGGAATATCGTTGTTGCCGGCCACGGCGATGACATTGCTACTCAAGCGATTGAGCTCATGTAGCACCGCCGCACCACAGAAATCGCCGGCATGAATCACCGCATCGCAGCCAGCAACCACATCCGCAACCTGTGGATCGAGTCGCCCGTGCGTGTCGGAAACGACTGCGACGCTCAACGTATCACCCATATTGGCGAGATCAAAATGTTTCATCATATTTTCTCAATCGTGCAAAATCTTTTCTGCCTCGGGCGCCTGACGATGCGCTTCGAGCTCGACCTGCCGACGCTTCGCCCATGCTGCCTTGCGCGCCGTAGCCCGCGCTTCACGTGCCCCCGGTTTTAACGGGATGGTCTCTTCACCAAACAGCACTTGCTTCAAGAAGCGCATGGCGAACGCCAGCAGACGCGTGTCGGAGGCCAGCATATCGGCTAGCTCATCCTCCGGCACATCGAAAATATCGGTAAAACCCGAACCCTCAATGAAGTTGCGGAAGCCGTCGATATCGTAGCTGCACATATCGAAAAGTTGCAGACTGCGAGCCGATGGCGCGCCGATACTGGGGCCAGCACTGCGTTTTCGAACCACGATATCCATCCATTCCCGGTTCGCCTCGTCATACTCGGCAACCCCCTGGCTGGCGAGATAGCTGCGCACTGTCTGCCTCACGGGCTCATCATGCCCCTTGCAATGCACTTCTTTGACGACGAAATAGACATTTTCAACCTTCGCACCACCCACCCGGCGCATCGCCATCTTGCCAAGCGCGTAGTAGCGGCAGGCCAGCGGACGATCGGCATACACCGTACACCCCGCTTCACCGAGAAACACACACTCGCGCGAGCCGGCGGCAGTCGCCAGTTTCAGTCCGGGCATGCCATGATGATCCATTTCAAACGGAACGGTATAACGTGCGACAAACGCCGCCGACTGCATACCCAGACGTTCCTTCAGGCGGATGATGTCATAGGGCGTCAGCTGAATATCACTCTGTTTACAGCAGGCATTGAAACAGGAAATACCGGCATGGCAATCAAACTGAATCTCGGCATCCAGTGTCAGCTCGTGCGGCTGCACCGGACTGCGATGCGGAATATCCTGCTTGTCTGGAAAACTCATCAGTGACCGATAGCCTCAACAACGGGCGAGGCGAGGCATTTCACCCGATCTGAGTGAAAAGTGCAAAGAGGCGTACAAAATTGAAGGGCAAGTTTTCACTACGCCATCAAAAAGACCAGCCGAAGCTGGTCTTTTTACTACTCTCGCCTGAGCATTTGGACTAGCGGCGACGACACATGCCAGCGAGACCAAAGATCGCGAGGGCCATCCCCAGTGCACCGCCACCACCACCGGAGCTGGTGGTATCAGTGTCGGTCGTCGTACCACCTGTTGTGGTGCCACCACCAGTAGTTGTACCACCGCCGGTCGTCGTGCCGCCACCGGTTGTTGTGCCACCACCTGTCGTCGTACCGCCACCCGTGGTTGTGCCGCCGCCGGTATCTGTTTTACCCAGATCTGCCGGTGCGACACACTTGCGTAACGCAATTCCGGACAAGGCATGCAAATTGTAGTTGCCTTCGTTTATATTGCTGTTGACCACCGCGAGGTCGAGACTGGTCTGACCGTTCGGATTGACCTGAAGACTAATCTGGTGCCAAGTATCAGTCGCGGTATCTTCTGTTAGCGTAAAATCTGTCGGGGAGGTTGTCGTACCCGCCTTCAATGAAATCACGGGATCATCGCCATTCTGACCGACCGGTGCAGGATTGGATACCCAAGCTTCGAACTGATAGTTGGCATTGGCATCAAGGCCAGTGACTGTCTGCTTCCAGATACTTCCTTTCCCATCTATGCCAGCACCTGCACCAATAAGGTAACCTTTTGCGGCCGGCACCGCCGGAATGTCGCCAGCCTTGGTGGCACCCGGGAACGGATACTGAAAATGAGACAGCTCAGAAATATAGATATTGCCAACACCCGGAGAAGTAGCCGTTGCCGGAATCTCGGTTATCAGCGAAATCTGCTTGTACTGGGGGAAAGCATGATCACCGGCAAACTCGAAGTCGCTCGCAAACGACGCGATATCCGTGCCGGGCGCCAGCGGCTTGGGCTTCCCGTCTGTATCAACGTCCAAGGCCTTGCCATACGGCGTCGCGAAATCGCCGTTGGTAACCAGATTCACGGTATTTGGAACCGTGCCTGTCGGGCAGACTGAGGCATGAGACGATGGTTCGGCAGGAATCATGAACTGGGCGCTGTCGGTATCGCCGTTCATCGTTGCCTCTGACTCGAAAGGCCCAGTTTCAGCACCCGGCTTGAGCGTCACTTGATAGCGAACCGTTACAACAGAATATGGGGCAAGCTCCGTACCCGCCGGGAAAATCGTTGTCCCTGCACCGGTACCCGTAAATCCACCATTGACTGGCAGCGTAACCGTAGTGTAGTCAATTGGCTTGGGAGGCGTATCAGTCGTCTCCATACAATTACTTTCACACCCAACGGCTTCATCAAGTACTTCGAGCGTATTTGGCACTACGGCCACAGAAGTAGCCAACGCAAAATCCGCTGCATCCTTGATTGCATCGGTAATCTGAATTGGAACTGGAGTAGCTGTGCCACCAGTAGGGACTATCTCATCATTGATAACCCGCATCTGGATGTAAAAGCTGTACTCCGCAGCAGCCCCTGTGCCTGTCACGGTAATCGGCCCTTTGACTTCGCGCAGAAACTGCAATGCCGCATCGGCGTCGATACTGAATGTCGTGGTGGAAACAGCGAGCAATGCTGCTGCAACGGGTGTAAGAGAGAAGAATTTCTGTTGTTTCGCCATGTGATTACCTTTAGTAGTACGGATTACGAGCCACTTCTGTGTGTTGCTTACGCAAGTTTCAGTGCCCAAAGAGGACCCTCAAATTGTTTAGATCCCTTATTTCATCGCCAAGGAGGCCAACGCGAACCCAGCCTCCCCCTCTCCCCGACCCTCTCCCCCGAGGGGAGAGGGGGCTAAAACGCCAAAACTTGAGTGCCAAGCGCTGGATCGAATTGTAGCCCACTGTTTCTGTATGAATCTGTGATCACCATTGCACTGCGTCACAAAACGCCGCGCAGCGCATCACTTCTGCGGCGAAACCTTACCGCTCCAGCAATGCCGCAACGATTCCCGGCCCGCGATAGATCAGCCCACTGTATATCTGGACCAAGTCTGCGCCCTTGTCCAGTTTTTCGCGAAAATCTTGCGGCGAGAACACACCGCCCGCCGCAATCAATGCGATGTTATCGGCAAGCTGCTGCCGGAACAGTGTCAACACCTCGGTCGAGCGAGTAAACAGCGGCTTGCCACTCAGCCCGCCGGCTTCCTCGGCATGTTTCAGCCCGGTAACGCCTTCGCGCGCGGATGTTGTGTTCGTCGTGATGACCCCATCCACCTCCAGCGCATTGAAGGTGTCGGCCATAGCGCCAATCTCTTCACGATCGAGGTCGGGGGCCACCTTGACGACCAGCGGCACGTGGCGTGAGTGCTGACCAGCAAGGCGCGCCTGCCGCTCCTTGAGCGGTTCGATCAATGCACGCAGCGCTTCACTGCGCTGCAAGTCACGCAGCCCCGGCGTGTTGGGGGATGAGATATTGACGGTAACGTAATCAGCCAAGGGGTACGACCTTTCAAGACCGACAAGGTAATCATCCAACGCGCGTTCGACTGGGGTATCGATGTTCTTGCCGATATTGATGCCGAGGACGCCTTGATAGCGGCGCTTTTCGACGTTGGCGAGCAGATGATCCAGCCCCTTGTTGTTGAAACCCATGCGGTTGATGATGGCTTCAGCCTCGGGCAGACGAAACAGGCGGGGACGTGGATTGCCCGGCTGCGGGCGCGGTGTGATGGTGCCGATCTCGATGAAACCGAAGCCCAAGCCGCCCAATGCATCGATATAGTCACCGTTCTTGTCGAGGCCAGCCGCCAGACCGAGCGGATTTTCAAAGCGCAGCCCCATCACCGTCCTCGGCCCACCCGCCCAGGCCAACGGTTTTTTTCGAAACGGGGACAAACGCAGCGCCGCGAGCGACAGATGATGCGCGGTTTCGGCGGGGAGCCTGAACAACAGCGGCCTGATCAACGGGTAAAGCATCGGCTACGCTACCCGCATGTTCGGCATCATGGAAAAGAGATTTGACAACCAGCGTACGGCAATTCCGCGTGGCATAACCTACTTAACGACTCTCAACGCCGGGCGTCCGCCGTCCGGCTTGTCTCCTGATGCATCAGGACCCGAGTCGGGATCGGTAGGCGTTTCCCCATCTTCAGGGGAGAAGACCATACCCTTGCCGTTTTCTCGCGCATAGATCGCCACGGCACTCTGTACAGGCACCACGATATCCATTGGTGTGCCGCTGAATCTGCCGGAAAAGGTGATCTGATCATTGCCAATCACCAGCCCACGAACGGCGGACGGGTTGATATTGAGAACAATCTTGCCGCCCTCGACATATTCCTTGGGGACGATAACACCTTCTTCGTCGGCAAACACCAACAGATGCGGGGTCAGACCATTATCGACAATCCAGTCATACATGGCGCGCAGCAGGTAGGGCCTGCTGCTGGTCATTTTGATTTCACTATCGGACAAAATCGTTACGCCGTCTTTTAGTCATCAAGGGTCAATAGCCTGTCTTCGCATACCCCGGCCGCATCTCTGCTTCGACCTGGGTCAGACTGGCAATAAAGCTCTCGCGCCGAAAGATTCGTTCCATGTAATCAATAACCGGCTGTGCCGAGGAAGGCAATTCAATACCGAGAAACTTGAGCCGCCAAAGTATCGGGGCAATCGTGCAATCGACCAGACTGAACTCGTCACTGAGAAAGAACGGCCGGGCCGAAAACACTTCTGCAGACGCGATCAGCATTTCTTTCAGCGCCTTGCGCGCCCTGGCCTGCTTCTTCTCGCCGCCATACTGCATGTCGTCCAGCAGGCAGTACCAATCCCGTTCGACCCGGTACAGCGCCAGACGCGAGCGGGCCCGGGAAACAGGATCCACCGGCATCAATGGCGGATGCGGAAAGCGCTCGTCGAGATATTCCATGATGATACGCGGCTCGTAGAGCACCAGATCACGCTCGACAAGTGTCGGTACCGTGTTATAGGGATTGAGATCGATCAGATCCTCGGGCTTGTTCTCGGGATCGATATCGATGATGTCGACCGTGATGTCCTTCTCCGCGAGTACGATCCTCGCCCGATGACACTGGGCGCAGTTCTGAGCGGAGAACAGCGTCATGACAGAACGTCGATTGGTGGCTAGTGCCATATGTTCAATTCCTCAAATCAACCAGCGGGGCATGATACACCATACATCCCGACTCGGGACGCGCCCGAGCCTTTGAATGCCATATCAATGCACGTCTTTCCAATACTCTTTCTTGAGGAAATAAGCCGCAACAAAGAAAATGAACAGGAACAGCATGACGAAAACGCCAGTCTGCAACCGTTTTTCCCTGACAGGTTCCGCCAGATAGGTCAGGAAATTGGTGATGTCCCTGACGATCTGATCGTACTGCACAGGAGGTACTGTACCGGGAGACACCAGCACCAGCTCATCAGCACCACCATGCGCCTCACCATGCTCATCCCCCTTCTTCAGTATCTGCCACCCCTGTAACTCCCACAGAACATGGGGCATACCAACATTATCGAAGGCCGTATTGTTCACACCCAGCGGGCGCGATGGGTCGAGATAGAAACTGCGTAGATAAGTGTAGATCCAGTCGGCGCCACGCGCGCGCGCGGTGACGGATAGATCTGGCGGCGCCTTACCGAAGGCTTCATCCCCATACGACTTGCTCATGGCAGTCTTCATATAGCTACCGACTTTGACCGGCTCTCCCTTCTCATCCCGCGCAAAAACCACTTCGGACTTGAGCACTTCCTTGGGAATACCGAGGTCTTCGCCAATCCGACTGTAGCGGGTCAAGCCAATCGAATGGCAACCATAGCAGTAGTTGGTGAAGTACTTGAAGCCACGCTGCAGCGATGCCGTGTTCGACAGGTCGATATCGGCCTTGTCGAGGTGGAGGCCCGCCCCGGATGCAAACAAGGATACGGGGGCAGCGAGCAAAATCAGACCTAAGGTAATCAGCTTTTTCATTATCCAGTCACCCGTTGAGGGACTTCTTTTTCGGCGTCCCAGTTCGTAAAGATCGGGAAAAGCAGCGTCACGACCAGGTAGACGCCGGGCACTGCCAGCGCAGGCCATACCATCGATGGATTCAACGATCCCACCCGCATCAGATCCCAGGCGACAATCAGCCCCATGACCACGGCAAACACGATCAGGCTGGTCGCCGCGGAGCGCTTCTTGCTGCTAAACCACATGACGACAAAGAACGCAAAGTAGACTTCCGTCAGCCTCAACCCCATTTCCGAGTTGAATTCGGTTACCGGCTCGATACCCAGATAACCCAGCCAGATGAAGGCGGCTACGAAGTAGAGAATGCTGAAAGTGTGTAGCTTGCTGCGGTATCTCCAGGATTTAATGGGATTGCGATCAATCCACGGCAGGAAGAATAAAATGACGACCGCCGCACCCATGGCCAATACGCCGAGAAAAGGGTCAGGCACTGCTCTGAGCACCGTGTAGAACGGCGTGAAATACCACACCGGTGCGATGTGTTCAGGCGTCTGCAACGGATTCGCCGGGACGAAATTGGCGTGCTCAATGAAGTAGCCGCCACCCTCAGGTGCAAAGAACAGAATGGCGAAGAAGAAAATCAGGAAGACAGCGACGCCCATGACATCCTTGACGGTGTAGTAAGGGTGGAACGGAATGCCATCGACCGGATTGCCGTTTTCGTCTTTCAGCTTCTTGATCTCGACACCGTCAGGATTGTTCGATCCAACCTGGTGCAACGCCATGATATGCAGCAGGATCAGGCCGATCAGCGCCAGCGGCACAGCAATGACATGCAGCGCAAAGAAGCGGTTCAGCGTGGCATCGGAGACGACAAAATCACCGCGCACCCAGACAGCAAGATCAGGTCCGATACCGGGAATCGCACCAAACAGATTGACGATGACCTGCGCCCCCCAGTACGACATCTGACCCCAAGGCAGCAAGTACCCCATGAACGCTTCAGCCATCAGCGCCAGGTAGATGAACATTCCAAAGATCCAGATCAGCTCGCGTGGTGTCTTGTAGGAACCATAAATCAGACCACGGAACATGTGCAGATAGATGACGATGAAGAACGCCGACGCACCGGTCGAATGCATGTAACGGATGAACCAGCCACCCGGCACCTCGCGCATGATGTACTCGACAGATGCAAAAGCCGTTGCCGCATCTGGCTTGTAGTGCATTGTCAGGAAGATCCCCGACACGATTTGGATCACCAGCACCAGCATTGCCAGCGAACCGAAGTAGTACCAGAAGTTGAAATTCTTCGGTGCGTAATATTTGGTGAGGTGTTCCTCCAGCGGCTTGATGATGGGTAGCCGCTGATCCACCCAGGCAAGAACTTTATTCATTGATTAGGCCTCTTTCTTTTCCTCTCCGATCAGGACTTTGCTCTCACTCAGGTAGTAATGAGGAGGAACGACGAGATTGGTGGGGGCGGGAACATTCTGGAAAACGCGACCGGCCAGATCGAAGCGTGAACCGTGACAAGGGCAGTACCAGCCCCCGTTCCAGTTCTCGCCGAGATCGGCGGGTGCCAGTTCGGGGCGATAGGTTGGTGAGCAGCCGAGATGCGTACAGATACCAACAAGAATCAGATATTCAGGCTTGATCGAGCGGTGCTTGTTTTTCGCGTAAGGCGGCTGCTGGCTTTCGACTTCACTATTGGGATCACGCAAGCGGCTGTCATTCTCCGGCAGCAACTTCAGCATCTCCTCGGTACGGCGCACGATCCAGACCGGCTTGCCACGCCACTCGACCCGCAGCAGCTGTCCCGGCTGTACCTTGGTTAGATCGGCTTCGACCGGCGCGCCTGCGGCGCGTGCGCGTTCACTGGGCGAAAAAGAGGTTAGAAACGGAACAGCCATTGCTGCAGCCCCTGCGGCCCCGATAACGCTGGTGGTCGCGACCAGAAACCTGCGCTTTTTCAGATCGACCTTTTCGGTCGATCCAGCTTGATCTGTCTGTTCAATGTCTGCAGCAGTCGACATCTAATCTCTCCCGATACTGTTGTGTTAGAGGCAATTCACCGACTCCCCCACCGAATAGCGAGAACGCCAGTTAACTGTATACAAATCGTGAGCTTACGATGAACCTGAAGCCTGTCGGCCGCACCCATCGAACGGATACTGAAGCCTTCCAGTTCGCGACAAATACCGGACTTAAAGTAGTGTCTCATCTCACGGCGGCGCGGAATTGTCTCGCATACTGGCTGTTTCGTCAAACGCAACGAGTGATCAAAAAATAACCACGAGAGAATATTTTCTTTTTATTTCATATAGTTAACAACCAATGACAAAAATCAATCTGGTTTCTGAGCGAATGTTTCCGGCTTGCTCAGCCACGTTCGCGGTGATAGCCTCAGCCATACCGTTTATCAGAAAATCAATACCACTCAGGGGGCAACGGTGTACAAGACAATTGCATTTATCACGGCTTTCATTTCCACGATATCCGCGAACGCGGACGATTTCAGCACTTCAATTCCTTTGATCGAAAAAGGCACCGAAACCTACTATGTCACCGCATCCGTCGGCAGCGCGCAATTCGACCTGCTGGTGGATACCGGCGCCGGCTTCACCGCGCTCAACCGGCCATTGATCGAACAACTCAAGGTTTCTGGCCACGCACGACAAATTGGCTCCGTCGAAGGCATCATGGCCAATGGCGACATCTATGAACTGCCGGTCTACATGATCTCTTCATTGAACATCGGCGGCTGCATCGTCAGGGATTTCGAAGCAGCGGAAATGCCACCGGGCACCCGTAACCTGCTCGGCTTGAGCGCATTGAAGAAAACCGCGCCATTTGCCTTTTCGGTTGAGCCCGCCGAGCTGCGCCTGAGCAACTGCGGCAGCACCGTGGCAGCGGCTGTTCCATAACACTTATATCGGATTGTCGATATCCACGAAGCGGTGATCGAGCGAAAACTGTTGCGCCAGATGCTCACCCAGCGCCATCGCGCCATAGCGCTCGGTAGCATGGTGCCCAGCGGCAAAATAGTGGATACCAAGCTCCCTGGCCTGATGAAACGTCTGTTCGGAGATCTCACCACTGATATAGGCGTCGGCCCCCAGCGCTGCGGCCTGTTCGATATAGCCCTGAGCCGCGCCTGTACACCAGGCAATACGCGTAATGCGATGCGCGCCGCCACTGATCAGCTGCGGCGTTCTGCCGAGCCGTTGGCCGATGATCCCGGCCAACTCCTCCGCGGTGACCGCCTGTTCGAGCACACCAAGCTGGCCGATTCCTTCCGGGGTCAACGCGCCCTCACTCGTGATGCCAAGCAGCGCCCCCAGGCGGGCATTATTGCCCAGCACGGCATGTGCATCGAGCGGCAGATGGTAGGCAAGCAGACTGATATCATGTTGCAGCAGGGTCGCAATACGGCGCTTCTTGATACCGACAATGGGCTGCGCCTCCCCCTTCCAAAAATAACCATGATGCACCAGCAACAGATCCGCTTTCAGCCGCACCGCTTCGTCGATCAGCGCCTGACAAGCCGTCACGCCGGAAACGATCATGCCAATGTGCGCCTTCCCTTCCACTTGCAGACCATTGGGGCAGTAGTCACTGAAGGCATCGACATTCAACAACTTGTTGGCGTACTGGATCAGGGCAGTGCGTTCAATCATGGGTTTCGTCAATCTGGTGAGAAATCGGGGGTAACAGCATACAGACAGGTGATATTAGCGTGAAACAGCACAGTACATTCGCCTTTCAAATGATCAGCCTCGGCCTGCTGATCGCGTTACTGGCTGTGTTCATCTTCCCGGAACGCTTCGGCCCGGGCTTGCCGCAAAACAGCAACCGCAAACACGACGATGCCCGCACCACGGTATTTTCCTGGGCGGGTGCCGTCCAGGCCGCCTCCCCCGCCGTCGTCAATATCCACATCGCCAAAGAGGTGCTGCTGGAACACCACCCGTTGCAGAAAGATCCGCTGTTTCAGCCCTTTGCCGACGACCCGATCCTGGCGCCCGAAATCCAGAGCCAGACCAGCCTCGGCTCGGGCGTCATCATGAGTTCACGCGGCTATATTCTGACCAACAACCATGTCATTACCGATGCCCGCCAAATCGAGGTGCTGTTGGCCGACGGCCGCCACTTCGAAGCCAGGGTCATCGGTGCCGATCCGGAAACCGACCTCGCCGTACTCAAAATCGAGGCAGACGACCTGCCGGGCCTGGTGTTTGCCAATTCCACCACGGTACAGATCGGCGACATCGTACTCGCCATCGGCAACCCCTTCGGTATTGGGCAGACAGTCACCCAGGGCATCATCAGCGCCACCGGTCGCCATGAACTGGGCCTGACCACGTTTGAAAACTACATCCAGACCGATGCCGCCATCAACCCCGGCAGCTCTGGTGGCGCACTCATCAATACCCGCGGCGAGCTGGTGGGCATCAATACCGCTATTTTCAGCCAGAGCGGCGGCTCACAGGGCATCGGTTTCGCCATTCCGGTCAACCTCGCCAACAACGTGATGAGTCAGATCATCAAGCATGGACAAGTGATTCGCGGCTGGCTCGGCATCGAGGCCATCGCGCTATCCGCAGCGCTGCTGCGCGACAACGCGCTGCAACCGGGCGAAGGCATTCTGATCACGGCGGTCACCAAAGGCAGCCCTGCGGCGCTGGCGGGCTTCAAGACCGGCGACATTCTGCTCAAAATCGATGACCGCCCCATCAAGAATCCGGCGCATGCTTTGACACTGATCGCCAACAGCCGACCCGGAACCTTACTGACACTGGCCGGGTTGCGTGACGGCATCCCCATCAAAGCTACCGCCGAGGTATCACTGCGACCGATCAAAGCAAGCCCCTGATCGCCTCCAGCAAACGGGTATTCTCCTCTGGCGTACCGATGGTTACTCGCAAACAATCTTGCAACAAACCTCCTGAAGGCGACAGATTCTTGATCAGAATACCGGCGTCGAGCAATCCCTTGTGAATAGCATCTGCCCTGCCCGGCAAGCTGCGCAACAGCAGAAAGTTGGCGCTGCTGGGATAGACCGTCAGCCCCGGCAGCGCGACCAACTCCCTGGCCAGCTCGGTACGCGATGCCTTGATGCGCTCGGCTTGCTCATCGAACACCTCGATATGCGACAGCGCCAAGTCCGCTGTCATCTGCGTCAGCGTGTTGATGTTATATGGCAGACGTATCTTGTCGAATTCACTGAGCAGCGCTTGCGGGCCACAGAGATAGCCGAGTCGTAACCCGGCCAAGCCCAGCTTGGAAAACGTACGCATGACCAACAGGTTGGGCCAGCGCCCCAGATCCTGCATGAAACTGTCGGCAGCAAATGGGGAATAGGCCTCATCGATCACCACCAGTCCCGGCGCAGCGGCAACAATCTCCTCAATGACAGCACGATCCCACAGATTGCCGGTCGGATTATTGGGGTAGGCGAGAAAAATAATGGCCGGTTCATGCTCACGGATCGCAACCAGCATGGCATCGAGGTCAAGGGAAAAGTCATCAGCACGCAGCGGCACACCAACATACTGCATACCGACGAAGCCCGCGATCATGCGGTACATCACAAACCCCGGCTCCGGCGCCATGATGCTCCGATCCGGTGCCGCCACCGACATTGCCAACACCTGAATCAGTTCATCCGAGCCATTCCCCAGCAGGATTTCCTGCCCCGCGGGCACCTGCATCACGTCACGAATCCGCTCCACCAGCTGACGCCCAGCGGGGTCTGGATAGCGGTTTACCGCCGTGTCCCCCAGCTTATCAAGCCAGTCGTCGATCAGCGCTTGCGGCCAGGTATATGGGTTTTCCATGGCATCCAGTTTGATGAGTCCACGCGATGGCGGCACGTGATAAGCCGACAACGCACGAATCTCCGGTCGAATCCAGCGTGACACCAGCGAATCGTTCATATGATGCTTCCAAGTAACTTCCCACCAAGCCGGTCGCTTGACAACCACATCCCCCCCTTTGCCCGCCCGAGCATCGCAGGCCCGGTCGGGATCAGCCCACAGGGGCAGGCCATGGATGGCCTGCGTCGGCCGTCACGAAGGGACGTGTCGGCCGACCCCCGGCTGGGCCGAGAAGCGCAGGAAGCGGCTTTGGCATCCTGCGTCGCTCTAGCTCCTCCCTCCCTGGAGTCGACAGCGGGGAATCGGGGCGGCATTTTTTGGTACCTTTTTGTTGCTGTTGACAAAAAGGTACTCGGGGCCATGGTCGAAGGCTGGAATGGAAGCAGCATAGCTTGATTGGCCACGAAACAATACCACCATTTTTTCCAAGTGCTGAGGCCAACAAACCTGATGTCCCGATTGTTGGCCTCACCATTCATATCAAGCAAGGTGGTATGGGTTTCGCGCTCCTCAACGCCACGATTCTTCCAACCGATTCTCGCACAGCGCGAGTTCCATTTTTTGCTCGTCCAAAAAACGGAACCCAAAAAAGACGCCCCAACACACGCTTGATTCCGCTGCCGGGCACGCCTTCCGGGGTCAGCTTGAGCGGCTTCCTGCCGCGCAAGCTTCAACCGGCCATCCGTGGCCGGTTGCCCCCTCCAGTCGCACCCAGCAGCGGCGCGTGTGAAGGGGAAAGACAACCAAGTGCCCGGGTGGCTATTGAATGGCTGGCTCAGTATCATTTCGTTACTTTTCGGTGTGTGCCCGCGCAGCGGGCTGGGGCGCTTAGTAACTATTCAGTTGGTAGAAAAATAGAACCGTAACTGCTCAGATCGCCGCTGAAACGCGTCAGATCAAGGCGGGAAATGTGAGTTTACGACCCACATGGAAGTGGGGAGTGTAGACAATGCATGGAGCAATTGTCTACCACGTGTAAATGACCATTTCCCAAAGCTTCCGCCTCCTGCTCACGCCCCTCACCTACATCCATGTAGGCGACGCAGAGATGGCGTGTTTCAGTGGTGAGCTGAGTTGTTACGATGCCTATTTGATCCGCTTTTCGGCGGAACGCGCATGGGCAATCAAGCCTTCGCCCCGCGCCAGCACCGATGCAATCTGGCCGAGTGCCGAGGCGCCATCAGCAGAACAACCGATCAGGCTGGAGCGTTTCTGGAAATCATAGACGCCCAGCGGAGATGAAAAGCGCGCGGTGCGCGATGTCGGCAACACATGGTTGGGGCCGGCGCAGTAGTCACCTACCGCCTCGGCGGTATAACGCCCCATGAAGATCGCACCGGCATGACGTATTCGCTTGGCCATCAGCTCAGGCGCGTCAACGGACAACTCAAGGTGTTCGGGGGCAATAAAGTTGGCAACCTCGATGGCCTCGTCCATGTCCCGCACTTCGATGACGACACCCCGGCCATTGATCGACGCGGTAATGATCTCCGCCCGCGGCATCTCGGCCAGCAAGCGCTGCATGCTCTCCATGACACGATCGATATAGGCACCATCCGGACAGACCAGAATCGATTGCGCATCCTCGTCATGTTCTGCCTGGGAAAACAGGTCGAGCGCAATCCAGTCGGGGTCGGTCTTGCCATCGCAGACCACCAGGATCTCGGACGGCCCGGCGATCATGTCGATGCCAACGGTGCCGAACACCATGCGTTTGGCGGTAGCGACATAGATATTGCCCGGCCCGACGATCTTGTCGACCCGCGGTACCGTCTCGGTACCATAGGCCAACGCGGCTACTGCCTGGGCACCACCGATGGTGAAGACGCGATCAACGCCCGCCACAGCAGCCGCCGCCAGCACCAGTTCATTGACCTCGCCACCCGGTGTCGGCACCACCATGATCAGCTCGCCCACACCGGCCACCTTGGCCGGGATGGCGTTCATCAACACCGATGAGGGATAGGCCGCCTTGCCGCCGGGCACATAGAGCCCAGCACTGTCGAGCGGCATGACCTGCTGACCCAGCACCGTGCCATCGGCCTCGGTATATTGCCAGGACGCCATTTTTTGCCGCTCGGCGTAGCTACGCACCCGCTCCGCCGCCGCTTCCAGCGCCTCGCGCTGGGTTTCAGGGAGATTGTTCAGTGCGGCATCGAGCTGAGCCTTAGGCATCTCCAGTTCAGCGGCGCTGGCCACCTCAAGGCCATCGAATCTTGCCGTATATTCCAGCAACGCGGCATCACCCTCGGCCCGGATGCGTTTCAGAATGCCATTGACGACGCCGAACACCTCATCGTCCGACACCGACTCCCAGGCAAGCATGGTTTCCAGTTGACGATAGAAATCATCGGCGCTGGTGGACAGTCGTTTCATCTGCAACATCACGCTGCACTCCGTTCACGCCGCTGCCGAACCGCATCGGCGAGTTTTTCCAGCACCGGCACGGTGTCGTCCCAGCCAATGCAGGCGTCGGTAATACTAACCCCGTATTCCAACGGTTTATCAGGCGTTGCATCCTGCCGACCGGCTTTAAGATGGCTTTCGATCATGACACCAACAATGCGCTCTTCACCAGCGGCAATCTGCCCGGCAATATCGGCAGCGACATCGATCTGACGCTGATGCTGTTTCTGACTGTTGGCATGGCTGCAATCGACCATCAGCCGTGCCGGCAAGCCCGCTTTCTCCAACTGCTGCGAGGCGAGTTGAATATGCGCTGCATCGTAGTTCGGGCGGCCATTGCCGCCACGCAGGATGATGTGGCAGTCGGGATTGCCGGTGGTCGAGAATATTGCCGAGTGCCCTGCCTTGGTCACCGACAGAAAATGATGCGGGTGCGACGCCGAGCCAATCGCATCGATTGCGATCTGCATTGTGCCGTCGGTGCTGTTCTTGAAGCCCACTGGACAGGAGAGACCGGATGCCAGTTCGCGGTGTACCTGGCTTTCGGTGGTACGAGCGCCGATCGCACCCCAACTGATCAGATCGGCCACGTACTGTGGGCTGATGAGATCAAGGTATTCGGTAGCCGTCGGTACGCCCATGTCGTTGATCTGCTGCAACAGCTTGCGCGCAATCCGCAATCCCTTGTTGATATGGAAGCTGCCATCGAGCCCGGGGTCGTTGATCAACCCCTTCCAGCCCACCGTGGTGCGCGGTTTTTCGAAATAGACCCGCATGACGATTTCGAGCGAATCCTTGAAGCGCTCGCGCTGTTCGGCCAGCCGCCGCGCATACTCCAGACCTGCCTCGGGGTCATGAATCGAACAGGGGCCGACAACGACCAGCAGGCGGTCGTCGTCCCCCACGAGGATATCGTGGATCGCATTGCGCGCAGACAGCACGGTCGCGGCAGCTTTCGGCGTGATTGGAATCTCGGCGCGCACCACATCCGGGGAGCTGACCTCCTTGATGCCATCGATGCGCAGATCATCGGTCTGCATTGGGGCTTGCTGTTCTGCCGCCATCACTGTTGCCTCTCGGTCACGACTTTCTTCATCTCTTCGAGCAGACGGGTAACCCGTTCATGCTTCATTTTCATCGCCGCCTTGTTGACGACGATACGCGAGCTGATGTCGGCAATATGCTCCAGCGGCGCCAGCCCGTTTGCTTTCAAGGTATTGCCGGTGTCGACCACGTCGACGATACAGTCGGCCAGCCCCACCAGCGGCGCCAGCTCCATCGACCCATACAGCTTGATCACCTCCACCTGCTGCCCCTTGCGGGCAAAATGATCGCGCGCCGAGCGCACGAACTTGGTCGCCACCCGCACACGGCGCGCCTCCGGCAGCGGCTCGCCGACACGCCCGGCAACCATCAGCCGGCAGCGGGCGATACCAAGGTCGAGCAGTTCATAGAGACCTTCACCACCATGCTCGCACAGCACGTCCTTGCCGGTCACACCGAGGTCGGCAGCACCATATTGCACATAGGTCGGCACGTCGGTGGCACGCAGAATCAGCAGTTTCACATCATCCCGGTTGGTATCGAGAATCAGCTTGCGGCTGGTTTCGGGGTCATCTACCGGGATAATCCCGGCCGCTTCGAGAAACGGTCGGGTCTCCTTGTAGATGCGGCCCTTGGACAGCGCAATGATGAGATTATCTTGTTTCATAGGTATTTGAACGGTTGAGGTTATGACAGCCGGCGAATGCGCGCACCAAGCTGCGACAACTTTTCCTCGATTCTCTCGTATCCCCGGTCGATATGGTAGACACGATCGACCACGGTTTCGCCGGCAGCCACCAGCGCCATCAGGATCAGCCCAGCCGAGGCGCGCAGATCGGTCGCCATCACCGGCGCAGCGGTAATGGTGTCGACGCCGCTGACGATTGCGGTATTCCCTTCGAGACGGATATCGGCACCCATACGCTGCATCTCCTGCACATGCATGTAACGGTTTTCGAAGATCGTCTCCACCAGCGTCGAGGTGCCGTCTGCGATGCTGTTCATTGCCATGAACTGCGCCTGCATATCCGTGGGAAAGCCGGGATGGGGCGCCGTATGAATATCGACCGGTGCCGGCCGGCGGCCGTCCATATCCAGCTCAATACTGTCCTCGCCAATGGTCAGTTCGGCACCCGCCTCGCGCAGCTTGGCAAGCACCGCGTCCATTGTGGCTGGCGCGACATCCAGGCAGCGCACCCGCCCGCCGGTCATCGCTGCCGCCACCAGAAACGTGCCCGCCTCGATCCGGTCCGGCAGCACACGATGCTCGCAGCCACGCAGCCGATCGACACCCTGAATCGTAATGGTATCGGTCCCAGCACCTTCGATACGGGCACCCATGCGCGTCAGATAGCTGGCCAGATCGACCACCTCCGGCTCGCGTGCCGCATTTTCGATGACGGTTTCACCTTCGGCCAATGTCGCCGCCATCAGCAGATTTTCGGTGCCCGTGACGCTGACCATGTCCATGAAAATCCGCGCGCCCTGCAGCCGCTTTGCCCGCGCCTTGATATAGCCTTCCTCGACGACGATCTCTGCCTTCATCGCCCGCAGACCATCGATGTGCAGATTTACCGGCCGCGCCCCGATCGCACACCCACCCGGCAGCGACACCTCGGCAAAACCGTAGCGCGCCAGCAACGGCCCAAGCGCCAGAATCGAGGCACGCATCGTCTTGACCAGATCATAGGGCGCGATGGTGCTGTTGACAGTCACTGGATCGACTTCGATATTCATCTTCTCGTCGACGGTCAGCGATGCGCCCAGTTGGCCGAGCAGCCGATTCATCGTCGTCACGTCACGCAGATGCGGCACATTGCAGATGCGCGAGGCCGAGTCGCCGAGCAATGTGGCCGCGAGAATCGGCAACACGGCATTTTTCGCACCAGAAATGCGCACATCACCGTGCAGGGGATTGCCGCCCTGGATCAGCAGTTTTTCCATGTCTGGAACCCGAATTGGAATGGCCATGCAACCGTTCGGAAACGAACGGATCCAGCCAACCGATAAAAGGGGGCAACTATACCGGATCGATCTGGGGGGGTATATACATCTCAAGTTTCGGAGTTCACTTTCAGCACAAAAATCCCTATAAGGCATTGAAATAGCAACAAAAAAGGCCTTGCGCGTGATAAAATGTTGATTCTCAAATCCCAACATCAAAATCACGGAAGGCCC
>JALSHZ010000015.1 GCA_026981985.1 Gammaproteobacteria bacterium
GTCTTAATCCCTTTTTCGTCAGGGCGTCGGTCGAACCCCGGTGGCTCAAGATTCCGTCGTTGCTTCAATAGGTTATCGACGGCGCTCATATATATCATTTGGGATATGCCAAAGTTAACCCTTGAAGTTGGCGTTACCGTGAAGGACGTGGCAGCCGTTCACCCAGAAAACAGGTTTGTGGGCCGCTTCGAATCACTCGGGTTTTGTCAGGATGCAACATCAGGCCTAGCTGGTCAAGTTGTTGAGTTGCGAAGGCCATCGCGTTTTCGGCTTGTCTGCGGGTGGTAGCGAAGAGCAGGAAGTCGTCTGCGTAACGCACGAACGGAATGTTGGCCTTGCTCAAGGCAGTGTCGAATTGGTGGAGGTAGAGGTTACAGAACAGTGGGGAGAGAATGGCGCCCTGCGAGATGCCCTGCGGCGATCGAAGGAAGCTGGTGTGGTGTGCGCCGTTGCCTAGCCATTTGCGGACAAGGCGCATGGCGGCGCGGTCGTCAATGAATTTGTCCAGCAACTTGAGCAGCGGTTTGTGGGGGATGGTGTCAAAAAACTGTTTAATGTCGGCATCAACCAGCCAATCGAGGCCAATGCGCACCCGTTCTCGGGTTCGCGCCAGCGCCATGGCGACACTGCGTCCGGGGCGGTAGGCGTAGCTGTCATCATGAAACAGGGCTTCGGCGCGCGGTTCCAGCACTTGCAGCAAGGCCCGCTGGACGAGTTTGTCCTTGAGGTATTGGGCTGAGATGATTCTTTGCCTGCCGTCGGGTTTGCGCAGGGGAAATTGGCGCAGGGGTTGCGGGCGGTATTTCCCACTCAACACTTCTTGCCGGCATTCGAGTATGTGGCGCAGCAGGTGGCTTTGCAGTTCGTCTCGATTGATGGTGACGCTCCAGGGCGTATGTTCGTTACGCAAGCGGCGCCAGCTGTGGTCGATGACGTCGGGCGCCATGGCTGCTTCGATGAGTTTGCTCATGCGCTCGGTACCAGGTCGTTGAGTTGTTGACGCAGCCGGCGAATGAGGCCGCCAGCTTGTTCCCGCAGCGGGGTCGGTTCGGCTGCTGGCGTGTCACTACCCGGCCAGGCTTCGAGGTGTTGCGCCCAGGCGTTGTAGAACACAGGGCGGGCGTTTTTGTTAAGACGACAGCCTTGGGCATCGCGGTAGTGAAAATCTCCAGGTTCGAGTTGCCCGCTGGCGATCACTTCGATCACCAGCTGATCGACGGCGGCGCGAAACGGTTCGAGCAGGTCGAGCACGAGGGCTTCACGCGCTGGATAGGTTTGGTGCAAAAAGCCTAGTGATGGGTCGAGCCCGGCACTCAGCGCTGCTTGACGCAGCGGGGACTGTAGCAGGGTATAACCAAGTGACAGTAAAGCATTGACAGGGTCACGCGGTGGACGGCGGTTGCGGCCCTTGAATTTCCATTCCCCCGGCAGTTGACTGGCCAGTAACGTGAACCAGCCGCGGGCAACACCACCTTCGATGCCGCTGAGCGCGACGATGCTGGGAGCATCTTCAAGAGTCTGTAACGCCTGGTCGCGCTGCTGTACGAATGCCTGATGGGCTGTCACGCCATTATTGATGGTGACCTGTTGGCTTTCACTGGCGCTGTTGCCCTGCTCCGCAGCCGGAATGTGCATTGCCTTTGCGCTGAGTTGTGCCACTGGCAGATCATAGCTGCGTAGTTTGGCCCGGACGATCCATCGCGCCATGGCCAATGCTGCATCCGGCCGGTCGGCGCAGCGGTGTTGCAGGCGGCGTAATGGCAGTTGTGTGGCAAGGCCTTGGCCCAGCATTGCCATGTTGTCCGCGCCGCGGGTCGCCAGCAGTATCAGCGGAACGCCGGCTGCAGCCAGCGCACGGCAGGCAGCGGCTTCCAATATGGGGTTGCCATACACGACAACTTGTTCCAGTTGCGGGAATGGAAAACGGCGCTTGCCCATGCCAGGTTGATCCACCAGCAGGCAACCATTGTCGTGGGAAAGTATTGAACCTTTGCGGTCGATGACTAATATCATGGTGTTTTCTCCGTTTGCCGGCGCGTTCGACGAGCAAGATCAACGTCGGGTTACGATGTTGACTATTTTTTTAAGCAGCCCCGGCTTTTCCTTGCCAGCAGGGTAGACGCCATCGAAGGCTCGGCTTTGCCCTCCCCCTGCCCAGATGTCAGCCGGCCCGTGGATGGGATAGAGCCGCAGGTCGTCTTCATGCTCGCGCAGGTATTGCTGCATTTCGCCCAGCAACTCGTCGATGCTTTGTTCGCGCTCACTGTATAAATACAGGGAGTGCTGCAATGCGGTGCTGCGGCGGCTGAGGTAGCGGTGCAAACGTTGCAGGCGCTTGGGGTCGCGGATGTCATAGGCGATCAAGTACCAGTGCGACATGGTTTTATCCCAGGTAATCCAGTGCTTGGCGGAAACTGATTTCGGTTGCTGCGGTGCCAGCGATCGGTTTGCGCCGGTTGTCTATCCAGGCCAGCAGCAGGCGATCGTTTTTTTCATCGATCAATGCTTCGAGTTGCAGAAACAGCTCTTCTGCCTGGGCACGGGTGAGGCGGCATTCGAAAACCGAATATTGTGCCGCCAGGCCCCAGCGTTCGAGGCAGCGGAACACACGCCGACGGCGTCGATTACTTTGAATGTCGTAGGAGATGATCAACGCACGTTTCGGCATGGCTCCTCCTTGTTTCGACGCTACACTTCGGTGTGGTCGATGTGTTCGGTGACGATGCTGTTGAATTCCGCCATCATGCGGTCGATGGTGGTGAGAAAATTTTCCACCGATTTTTCCAGGCGCTCTTTTTCGCGCTGACGAATGCCCTCGTTGTTGTAGCGTTGCAAACGTTCGAAACGCTGGTCGGCCTCTTGCAGAAAATCGTCGGCTAGCTTGTTCATGCGCTGGTCAAGCCGCTGCATCGCTTCGGCATAGTGCGCCATGCGTTGTTCGCGCAATTCAGTTTTGCCCATTACCAGGGCATGGTTGCAAGCTTCACGGATAGAATGGAGGCGGCTTTCCAACGCCATTGCAATAGCTTTGCGGCGGTGCTCGAAGCCCTGTTCGAGTTCGATCACCAAAGCACTTTGCACCACTTGCCGCTCTCTGCGATTGAACAACGCTGGCATGACCGGGCGTTCATGGGTCTGCAAGGCCTCGGTAACGCGGCGCTCAGTATCCTCGCCGGTACGAGCAGCGGCCTCGGTGAGTGCTTCGAGCTTTTCTTCGTTTGTGTCTTTGACTGCGGACATAATGATTTCCTCTTTCCAGTTATTCATCGATCGGTAATGTCGTACTTCAATTTGCCAGTGGCGTGCTCAGATGTCTGCCTTGGCAAGCTTGTGGTCCCGTGCTTTTTCCGCTTGCGCCACAGTGCGTTCGTAGGCGCGCATGATGCCGTCGAGCTGACTGCTGTGGCGGATGCTTTGCTGCCTGGCCGTGGCATCAACGCGTGACTTGACCAACTCGGTTTCAAGCTCTTCCTGGTGTTGGCTTTTCAGCGCCGGGAGGAGCGTTACCGTTACCGTGTCGAAGGCGAGCATAATGCCGATTTCAACCAGCAGGCTGAGCAGCAAGGCGAAACCGAATACGAATTGCATGGGCGCAATCTCTACTGGCAGCATCGCGCGGCTGAGACTGGTGAAGGCAACGATGTAAGGTTCGTTGACACGTTCATCGTCGGCGTAAGGATCGTGCATGATACGTTTGCGCGCCTGCTCTGCTTGTTTTTTCAGTGTTTTTCTCTGCTCGACTGTCTTCGCTTCCAACGTCTGGATTTGGCGGGCCAATTGTTCACCTTGCTTTTCTGCAAACGCCGTACTCGCTGCCGACAGCGCTTCGCGTTCTTTTTCCAGCAGGCGTTCCAGTTCACGGTATCTTGGCCCTTTGAACTGGCCACGAACGACATTGTTCATTTCAGTATCGAGTTTTTGCTGGAGTGCTTCGAGGCGTTGCCGGTGTATTTGCAAGCGCGCCTCACGGTCGGCCTGGTATTGGCGGCGCAGTGCCTCGACAGTTGTTGCTGCCGACTCCTTGAGCTTGGACAGGTCTTCATTCAGGCGACGATCCAGGTCTTGCAAATCGGCAGCACGGACGGCATTGAGATTGGGCCGGTCGAGATGATTCGACAGATAAAGCAGCGAGCACAATAGCGACAACAGCAGCAGGCCAATGCGAAAGCTCGCCGAAGCCACGCGCGTCGATTGCGGATAGGCATTGGATTGGGACAATAAAAAACGGTGCCAGACAATGGCGGCGGCTTTTCCCACTTCCAGCACCAGGGCAAGAAATAGCGCGATGACTGGCGTCAATAAAAAAGCCTGTAATACCTGATATTCGATCAACAGCGAGATCGAAAACAGTCCGGTGCCGACCAATAGCTGCACAACCAATGCCGTGCGGAAGAAATTGCTGAGTTTCATCGCCTCCCCCCTTTTTTCGATGCCACCAGTGTGGCGCTAACGATGGGAGGATCATGCCTCAGGCGGGAGGAAAGAATCTGGTTTCACAAGCTTGCCGTGGGGCGGGCAGACGAAGTGCGCCTGTCATTCTTGCCGGGATGCAGGAATGCAGTGCCAGGTAGGGTTTTCACCGGCGGTGGCATACATCCCTGTAACTGGATCCCCGCTTCCTGCGAGGATGACGGCGTGCCATCATTCCTGATGGCTACGGGCCGGCAGCCCCGGGAAGATCAGCTCATTGCCGTTCGAACACCGCGATCGACTCCACATGGGCGGTATGCGGGAACATGTCCATCACGCCTGCGGACAGTAGCCGGTAGCCGTGGGTGTTGACGAGTTCGCCGGCGTCACGCGCCAGTGTGCCGGGGTGGCAGGAGACGTAGACGATGCGCTCGGCACCGAGCTTGTCCATCTGTTCGATGACTTCCTTGGCACCGGCCCGCGGCGGGTCGAGCAGGATGCGATCGTAGTGTTGTTCGAGCCACGGTTCGCCAGCGAGGTCGCCCATGAGGTTGGCGACGTGGTAGCGGGTGTTGCTGATGCCGTTTTTCAGCGCGGTGGCGCGGGCACGTTGCACCATGGTGGCGTCACCTTCGACGCCGGTCACTTCGCTGACATGACGCGCGATCGGCAGGGTGAAATTTCCCAGGCCGCAGAACAGGTCGAGCACTTTGTGTTCGGGTTCGAGGGCCAGCAGGGACAACGCCAATGGCACCATTTTTCGATTCAAGCCGGCATTGACCTGGAAAAAGTCGAGCGGGCCGATGTCGATGCGGACATCATAACCGGGGTGCGCGTAGTAGAGTTCCAGCGGTTGCGCCGGGGACAGCGGCTGTACCGTGGCTGGCCCGCCAGGTTGCAGAAACAGCCGCAGGCCGGTCTCGGCTTCGAAGGCCCGCAGCTTGTCGAGGTCGTCCGCCGACAGTGGTTCGAGATGGCGAAACACCAGCACGGTGGCGTTGTCTCCGGCGGCGACTTCGATTTGCGGCATTTTCTCCTTCGCTGCCAGTGAGCCGATCAGCGCACACAGTTCGGGGATGCGCTCGCCCACTTCCGGCAGCAGCACGCGGCATTGGCTGATGTCGGCCAGAAATGCGCTCTGTTTTTCCCGAAAGCCCACCAGCACCCGCCCTTTCTTGCGTACATAGCGCACACCCAGCCGCGCCTTGCGCCGGTAGCCCCAATGCGCGTCGGTCAGCGGTGGCAGCAGTTCATCCGGTTGTACGCCGCCGATATGTTCCAGCCCTTCCAGCATGGCCTGCTGCTTGAAGGCGATCTGCTTTTCAGGCGCGAGATGTTGCAGGCTGCATCCACCACAGATGCTGGCATGGGGGCAGCCGGGTTCAACGCGGTCGGGGGAGGCTTCGATCACTTCGGTGACGATGCCGTTATCGAAACTGCGCTGCCGCCGGGTGTAGCGGAATTTCACCGTTTCGCCAGGCAATGCAC
>JALSHZ010000016.1 GCA_026981985.1 Gammaproteobacteria bacterium
ATAGAATGATGATGCTTCTGAGGCAGGGGTTTGAAGCTAATCCCTGGATTGCCGAAAAAGCAGGAAAAATACGCAAAAACCCTGTCAAGCTTTTTTTATGGTTTTTTTGCGCTGAGTAGTTACGTTTCCGACTAGGTTGATAATCATCTGGCGCAGTCGCGTCGGGTCAGAATGGATGAACTCGGGAATTGGCCCAACGACGTCGTAATCGAGTCTGATGCCTTTTTCGTTGGCGCGCAGTGCGAGGACCTGGATGGCCTCGTAGACGATTTTGTAAGGCTCGATACGGCTGATTTCCATCTGCATCTTGCCGGATTCGACTTTCGACAGGTCGAGAATATCGTTGATCAGATCAAGCAGACTCTTGCCGCTGGAATTGATGATATTCAGATAGCGCAGGCTGTCCTGCTGATTTTGCACATAGCCGCGCTTGAGAATTTCTGTAAAGCCGAGAATGGCATTCATCGGCGTGCGAATTTCGTGGCTCATATTGGCGAGAAACGCGCTTTTGGCTTGGTTTGCAGCCTCGGCTTCTTCTCGTGATTTCTCCAGCTCGGCCTCTTTTTTACGCAATTCGCTGACGTCATCGAAACTCACCAGCACCCCGGCGCACTGTCCGTCGTCGGTAATAATTGGGGAACAGGAAACTTGTAGCGCCAGCGCCTTGTCTTGGCCTGTTTTGAGCTGCATCGTTCTGCTTTTTTGCACCGCGCCAGTTGCGAGCGCCTGCATCCAGGGAAATGTGTTGGTGGGGATTGGGTTTCCATCGTCATCAAGCCAAGGCAGGCTATTGGCATTTTTTCCTGCCAAGGCGTCGGGGTCTTCGTCCAGGAATCCGGCAAAGGCATCGTTTGCCAGCATGATCTGGCTTTTTGAGTTGAGAATCAGCAGGCCCTCAGCAAGTGTATCGAGTGTGCTGCGCACGCGTGATGGCACCGCTTTGGAAGGGTCGAGAACTTTCAGCGTCTTACCCAGAAACAGGTAAAACATGAAAAAGGAGGTGACGCTGAAAAGGGTGATGAGCTTGGCGAAGGGGTGTTGCAGCAGTCCGGTGATGCCGGGCTGGAGCAGATCGGCGAAGCGCAGTTCCACCTCACCCCATTTGGAATCGCCATTCCAGATGGGCACCTTGACCTGGTGAGCGGTCGATTGTTCGTGCTGGGTTGCGGTCCAGAGATGTTCGTGATCACCAAAAGAGGCGATCAGTACGCCATCTGCGCGGCGCAAGCCAATACTCAGAAGATCGTCGTTGCGGCTGGCGTAGTAGGAGAGATCGCGTTTCAGGTTGTCGAGCCGTTGTTGCAACATCAACGATGTCACATGAATGGCGATGGATTCCGCCAGCACGGCGCGGTTGCTCTCGACGAGTTTGTCGCGATCCGGAATCAAGCCAATAAAATGAGCCAGCATGATCAAGGTAATGACCATGCCGGTTAGACCGAAGGTAACGCGTAGTTTTGTGCTCATCCGTGAAATTTTCCGATGTTTTGTTCACATGGGCCTTACGGCTGATTTTTCTTTCTCGCCCCTTTTCTGGCGATATCTTCGAGCGAATCGTCGTCCTCCTCGTCACGCTGAGCGGCCAGTATGGTCAGTGGATCGGCGATGCTCCATGCAGGGACAGAAAACATCATCGAGCTGATCAGCAAGCCACCACGCAGCATCCAGACCACATAACCTGCAGAAAGCCCGGCAGATGCCACGACCGCACTGCCGATCACGGTACGGTCGGATAGGCCGAGTTCGTGGAATTCATCGCGCAGTCGTTCGAGTGATTCGAACAGGTGTTCATAACTGGTGACGACCAGGACATCCTTTTGTCTTTCTATTTCATCGAGGTAACGGGTGATCAGCTGCGCGAAGCTGGCACGGTCGACGCTCTTGCGTGCGCCGTCATTGCCCAGCACTGAAAAATCATCCAGAGCTTCCTCGGAGGCCGGCATCGTGTGAACGGGTTGAATAGTGATCGGCAGGGTGATTGGTGTTGTGGCGTCTTTGCGCTCTCGGGCCTGCTCTGCGTCCTTGATGGCCTGCCTCAGCAGTAGCGCGCCTGAGTCTTCGGTATTTTGGTCATCGTCGTGCGTTAGCGTCTCTGGTGTTGGAATATCGGTGAGTTCAATTTTGCTTGGCGGTGGCGTTTGGGCGACCTGTGGTGGCTGCACATCGAAGCTGAATTCGGCGGCCTTGGCGCCAGGCGGCAGGCCTCGGTCATTGAACGCCCCCAAGACGAAAAAGCGCAAGGTGCTTGCCGTTGCGACACCGTTCTCTGGAATGAAGATGAGGCCGGCATCTGCCTCTTCGCGGCTGATGAAGCTGTTGTTCTCGATCTTGCTTTCACCGTCGGCATAATAGAGTTCACCGCCGCTGATGCCGGAGATATAGAAAAAATTGATGTCCGAGTCAGTGGCGTCGGCGGCATTCGGTGCAATTACAACGCGCACGGCGTTGTTGGTTGCCCCTTCGATGGGCTGGATGGCAATCACCGGTGCATCGGGAATGCTATTGACTATCACGCTGAGCGTGGTCTCGAGATGATTGCCCGTACTGGTCTGCGCTGTCAGCTTGATGCTGGTTTCGCCATGCTGATCCGCGAGCGGGATCAAAGTCAGCATTGCTCCGTCATTTGCCGTCGAGATCGTCGCATCCAATAGATCCGGGTCTGCGATATCGCTGACACTGAACGTGAGTTGCGTGGCGGTGGTATCGATGCCAAACAGCCGATAAGGGGCCAATTGAAGCGGTTCAGCGTCCTCGTCCAGAACGATGGGTTGGTTGGCATGACTGGCTGGCACATCGATGGTGAAGTGCTGTGTCACAGTTTTTGCGTTTCCGCCGCTGTTGCCCTGGTCGTCGACTGTGATCTGCAGGTCGACTTGCCGTGCGTCGCTCTCCAGCTTACCTGACCAGGAGATGCCGCCTTCACTGGCGTCTGAGCCGTGCAAGAGTGCGTTCAATTCCACCAGCGTCCCGGACAGGGTGACATTTGCAGTGTTGTTTCCGGACAGCACCGTTATCTGACGACTCCCGGTGTCAACATGGATTTTTCCCGATTCGGCAACAAGGGTCAGCTGAAGTGGTTTCGAACTGGAGTCAGGGTCGGTGATGGTGATCTGTTGCGTATCCAGCGCCGCGATACCGATCATATTGGCGGAGAATAATGTTGCCGAGGCGGAAATCTCAGGAGCGTCATTGACCGGGTTGATGGTAATGTCGACCGTATTTGCATCGTTCGTGCCACTGGTATCCGTGGTACGTACCGTCAGGGTGTCGGTGCCAATGAAGTTGAGATTACCTTGATAGGTCAGCGTGGCCAGTGTGGCATTGATATCGGCCCGTGGGCCGGTAAGCGTCAGGGTGCTTGTGCCACTGGCCCCGGCCAGGAGGTTGGCGGAGCCGGCGAGGGTGAGGCTGAGCGTGCCGTTGGCCACCGACAGCTCGACGCTGGCGATGTTGTCATCGGCATCGGCGACTGATATCCCGGTAATGGCCAGGGCGGTGTCCTCATCGACCGACTGTGCGCCGGGCACGGTGTTGACGGGGGCATCGTTGCTGTTGCTGACGGTGATCGAAAAGGTTCCGGTGAGCACTGAGACACCATCTTCACCACCGTCGGCGAGGGAGAAGCTGAGGCTGTCGCTGCTGGTCTGCGAGCCGTCGTGGACGTAGATCACCCGGCTGTTGTCGATATCGTCCTGGGTGAAGCTGCTGATGGCGACGCCGGGGTTGGTGGTCAATTCCAGTTGGCCGTTGGCGAGCCCGCCGGTGACGCTGTAGGTCAGGTCGGTGGCGCTGTCGTCGGGGTCGCTGGCGTTGAGTTGGGTGCGGGTGAGGGTGACACTGCCGCCTTCGGTGACCGATGGACTGGCGTTGAGGGACAGGCTGGGGCTGTCGTTGACGGCGGTGACGGCGATGTTGCGCGTCACGGTGTTGCTGTCGGTGACGCCGTCGTTGACGCTGAATGAGACCGTGCGAGTGGCTACCGACGGGTTTTCCGAACCGTTGCTGTAGCTGACCGAGCGCAGTGCAGCTTGGTAGTTGGCGACGGTGTCGCTGCCGTTGAGTGTCAGCGTGCCGGTGGCGGCATCCCAGGTGGCGGTGATGTTGCCGGCACCGGTATAGGCCAGGATGTCTTCGCCAGCTTGGTAGTTTCCGGTGATCCGGACGGTGGCGGAGGTGATGTTGCCGTTGTCGGCGTCGCTGAGTGCGATGCTGCCGGTGATTGGGGTGGCGGTGTCGTTTTCGGTGTAGCCCAGAGGGGTGTTTTCGATGGCCGCGAGTACCGGGGCGTTGTCGTTGAGGTTGGTGACGGTGACGATGATGGGTTGGATCGCTGAAGCCCCTTGGTCGTCGCTGACGGTGATTTCCAGCTCGTAGACGTTGTCGCCGGGCGCTTCGTAGTCGGGGGCGGTATTGAAGGTCAGCACACCGGTATTGGTGTCTAGGCTAAACAACGCGACATCGCTGCCGCCGGTGAGGCTGTACGTTACGTGATGCTATCACCCTCTGGATCGGTGGCGCTGAGGCTCAGGCTGCTGCTGTTCTCGTCGATGTTGAGCGCTGTGCTGTCGAGGCTGGGCGCTTGGTTGGGTGTATTGGTGCCGAACTGGCGGGTGAACACACCGCTGCTGTCGCCGACGCCTTCACCGCTCCAGGCGACCACGAAGTTGTTGGTGTCGAGCATGGCGACGGAGGCGTTGATCTGGTCGTTGGTGGTGGTTTGGTTGATACGCTCGGTGTCCCAGATTAAATCTTGATTCAGCTCAAATGCCTTGGCATAGACAGCGGTGCCGCTGCCATCCCCGGTTTCTTGCCAGGTGACAATGAAGTCACCACTGCTCTTATCCATGGCCAGAGACGGGCTGGTCGCATCTGAACTGTGGGAAGTGCTGATGCTGGGAGGCTGCCCGAACCCGGTAGTGGTAGTGATGTCGTTCCCTGATGCATCGAAGCGGCGATAGTAGATACCATCTTCGCCGAAGCCGTTACCGGCAAAGGCGACGATGCTGTTGCCGTTGTTGTCGAGGGCAACGGCCGCTTCTGTACTTTTTCTCAACGGGTTGACCTGGGTATCCGTGCTTGACAGCGTGCCATCACTGGCGATCAGTGTGAGGTAGGCGTCATTTCCATCATCCCATACTATGGCGGCGGCACCGTTGTCATTGATGGCCACGGCGGGGTCGGTTTGTGCGTTGGAGGTACTGCTGTTGGCGCGGGTCTCCAGGCCGCCGTTACCGGCAGCGTCGAATAACCTGAAGTAAATGCCGTTGTTGTCTCCGCTGCCATTGCCTTGCCAGGCGATGATGAACTGTCCCGCGCCGTTCATGGCGATTGCGGAGTTGCTTTGGGCGCCACTGGACTGGTTGACCTTGAATTCGCCGCTGGCAGGGCTGCCACTGGCGTTGAACTGACGGGCGTAGACGCTGGAGGCCGTGCCGTCCTGATTAAAACTGGTCCAGGTGACGGTGAAGTTGCCGTTGTCGGCCATGGCCACGGAGGCCCAGCGTTGGTCACCGGTGGTGGTTTCATTGACCTGGAATTCGGCGCCCTGTTTAGTTCCGGTTGCGTCGAAGCGCTGCGCAAAAATGCCGTAGCCTGAACCATCAGTGCCGGAGTCTGTCCAGACGACGACGTAGTTGCCGGCGCTGTCCATGGCAACAGCATTGTGGCTGCCGAGTGATTGGGCAGTGGTTTCCTGAGTGCCCGCAGTGCTGGTGTTGACCCGCATCTCGCCCGTTGGTGTAAGGCTCGTCGACAGCACCCCGTTCCAAGCTGCTGTCGAAGGGCTGCCTGCCAGTGTCAACGCCTCGATCTCCCCGACCCGATACTCCAGCTCCCAATCCCCGCCCGCTGTGGCGTTGCCGGTAAGGTCGTCGGACGCAGCGACGTCGGCGCCGGTCAGCGCGGCGATATTGTCGATCAAGGCCACGCCGTCGCTGCTGACGGCGAGGTTGCAGCCGTAGATGAGGATGTCGGCGTCGGGAGTGAGGTAGTCGTTCCAGTTCAGCAGGGTGTTAGCGAAATCGTCGAGGTTGGCGTTGTCGAGCGTGGTGCTGCCGAGGGTCACTTCGCCGCTGTTGGCATGGGAGAGGATGTGGATGGCGGAGACATTCTGATACTCGGCCAGCGAGCTGCTGATCTGCTCGATGCCGTCGGTTTTCGTATCGAGCAAAATAATGGCGGGTTGGGTGTCTTCGGGCAGCGACAGCAACAGGTCTTCGAGCAGTTCTTCATAACCGGCGACGCCGGTATCGACGAAGATGATTTCCTGGGCTGCGACAGTTTGTTCGGCCAACAGGCTGCCGGAAAACGCGCGACTGCTGTCGGTTGTCGTGAGATCGGCAAACCCCGCGTCGATTGCTCTGATTTCCACGCCAACGGCTGGATCGGGTGCGAATGCCAGTGCATCCGCGGAATAGAGAATGCGCGGTTCCAGCTCCTCGAGCTGGGGGCGGCTGGGGCGTTGACTGCTGTTGTCGCGCTTCTTGCCCATTGGCGTGGCGGCTACCGAAGTGAAAATGACGTCAACAGTGCTATCGGCCGCGCAGGGTTCATCTTGAGCAGATTTTTGCTGCGCCGGGCCAATGATGGGATAGGGTGTATCATTTTGCGTCTCGAAGCCGTACCCGGGAGATTTTGCCGATGAAGCTGGTCATTACCCCTGTCACGCCGTTTGCCCAGAACTGTTCCTGCATCGTCTGTGAAAAGACGGGCAAGGCGGCGCTGGTCGATCCCGGCGGTGATATCGAGAAGCTGGAGGCCGTGCTGCAATCGAATCATGCGGTACTAGACAGCATTCTCATCACACACGCCCACCTCGACCATGCCGGGGCGGCGCAACCGCTGGCTGAGTGTCATGGTGTGCCGATCATCGGCCCACATCGCGACGATGCTTTCCTCGCTGGCGCCATGCAGCAGCAAGCGGCCATGTTTGGGGGTAGCTGGCCGGTGCATGATTTCACGCCCGATCGCTGGCTGGCGCAGGGTGACCAGGTGACGGTGGGGGATCTGCAATTCGAGGTGCGGCATTGCCCCGGCCACACGCCGGGGCACGTGGTGTTCTACAGCGCGGCAGAGCAAATCGCTTTTGTGGGCGATGTGTTGTTCAAGGGTTCGATCGGCCGCAGCGATTTTCCGCGTGGCGACCATGCCACGCTGATTCGCTCGATTACTGAACAGCTGCTGTCGTTACCTGATGAGGTCGTCATCGTGCCGGGGCATGGCCCGAACTCAACGATTGGCGACGAGCGCCGGAGTAACCCCTTCCTGATTTCCTGATGGTGTTATTCCGCGTTCGTCAGCAGGATGCTTTTCAGTGTTGATGGTGCGGGATGCAATGCCTGCTCCACGGAGTTTGAAAAAATTCATGACCTGCCGCAGTTGTTTCGCCTCGACAGCGAGTGTGCTGCTCGCAGTTGCTGTTTCTTCGACCAGCTGGGTGTTTTCCTGCGTCGTTGTGTCGATTAGCGTCAGTGCGGCGTTGATTTCGCGAATGCCCATGGCCTGCTCCTCCGAGGCAAGCGCAATGTCTTCGATCAGTGCGTGAACCTTCTGCACCGAGCTGACGATACTGGTGAGCGCTTCGCCGGATGTCTCGGCCAGTGCTGATCCCTCGGCGATTGCCTGCTGGGTTTCCGCTATCAGTGCTTTGACCTCGCTGGCGGCGGTGGCGGAGCGTTCCGCCAGATTGCGCACTTCGGTGGCGACCACGGAAAATCCTTTGCCCTGCTCGCCGGCGCGGGCGGCTTCCACCGAGGCGTTGAGCGCCAGCAGATTGGTTTGGAATGCGATGTCGTCGATCAGGCCGACGATTTCGGCAATTTTTGTGCTGCTGGCACTGATGTTGTTAACGGCCTTGTTGGTAGCCATGATCGACTTGGCGCCACTGTTGGCCAGCGCCATGGCTTCCTTGGCCAGTTTGTTGGCACTTTCTGCATCGTCAGCATTTCGTCGTGAGGTAATGGCGATTTCCTCCATGCTGGATGTTGTTGTCTCCAAACTGTTGGCTTGTTCTTCTGTGCGCTCGGCCAGATTCGAGTTGGCATTCGCGATTTCGGCCGAAAGGCTGCTGATCTGCTGTGCGCCGTGCCGAACCTTATCGACGACCTGGCGTAGCCGGGTCTGCATGGTGCCTGCGGCTGCCAGCAGGCGGCCCGTTTCATCTTGTTTCGTGGGTGTTGTGATGGTGGCATCCAGCTTACCGCTGGCGATGTCATTGCTGATGTCGATGACCATTTGGATGGGGCGGAAAGCGCGTTGCAGCAGCCAGCTCAACAGTCCCAGGGAAATGATGATGCCAAGGAAGATGGTGATGCCTGTCGTGATGCTGATTCGACGCATCAGTCCCAGGGTTTCCGTTTCGTCGTGTGCGTTGACCAGATAGCCGACCAGGTTGCCGGCCGAATCTCGCAGCGGCAGCGTGGTGGCCACAAAGCTGCTGTCCGTCAGAGTGATATTGTTGAGTATTGGCTTTTCGCTGTACGCGATGGCCTGTTCAATCGCCTCGAACAAGCCCCGATCGGTGCCGTATTCCAGTTTTCCCTGTGGTGACAGCACAAAGGCATCGCTATGGGTGAGGTCAGCAAAGTGTTGGATCAGGGGCTGTAACGCTTTGCCATAGACGCCAACACCAATCGGTTGACCGCGGGCGTAGAGCGGTGTGGCGGTAATAATCTCCAGCTTGCCAGCAGGATTGCGTTGCAGACCCTTTTGTACCTTGCCGGTACTCAGGGCATCTTGGATCAGTTGGCCGCCAGTTCCTGTGAATGCGTCAGGTGCGGACCAGGCAGCCTCCCCACTGGCGTCGTACAACACCAGCGAACTGACAACACCCTCGGCGCTGAGCAGGATATAGCTGTTGCGGGCGGCGGCCGCGAGTTTTTCGCGCTCACCGGCTTGCAATGCTGCCAGGGTTTCGCGGTCACGCATCAACAGGCGGCCCGCATTGGTCATGTTCTCCAGCCGGTTGTGCATCTCGGCCTGCCACAGCACCTGGTAAGCGTTGATTTTCGCATCGGTGTAGCGTCGTTGCTCGGCTTTCAGCAGTTGCTGGGCAGCAATGAAGCCGATGCCCAGCAACGCCAGCATCAATCCGGCCGCAAAGAGGTTGATTCGGGTTTTGATGGTCATGGTTGTTCTTCCGTGATTCGTTCCATGAAGGGTATACCGCGCTATTCCACCGGGTATCCGGCATGTTTCCAGCCGGGCAGACCGTCGCGGAAATAGTGCACATGCCGGTATCCCCAGCCGACGGCCTTGCTCACCGCCTTGGCGCTGCGGGGGCAGCGTGGACCACCGCAATAGATCACGATGTTGTCGTCTGGCGCAGCTAGTCCCGCGAGCTGGTCATCGTCGAAGCTGGTCTTGAGGGGCAGATTGATCGCACCGGGTACCCGCCCCAGGTCGTAGCCCTTTGGTGTGCGTACATCAATGAACAAAGCACCCTTGCGGAAGAGCTGGTTGGCAGCTTCGACATCGACGGTGACGGCACCGGATACGGATTGTGGGGCTTCAGTCGTGGCCGCTGCCAGCACAGGGGTGAATAGGGCGCTGACTAATGTGAGCAGAAACAAGGTTTTTGGCTTCATCAGGGGTCAATCCATTGGGGGTTGCGAAATGGCTTGCCGATTCAATCGCCCTGAGTGTGGGAATGCCGCCTTGTCCGTCGCTTTTTCAGTGTCGAAGCGGCTTGTTTCTGACCAATGGCCCTTGAACGCGGATCAATGCTGCGGTAGCAACTGCTCGACAAGGCGGTGGACCGCATCCGTGTTCCAGTCGATGGCGTGGTTGAGCGAAAAACGGATGTCACCTTGGGCATCGACAATAAAGGCGCTAGGGAAACTGAAGACTTGCCACTGCGCCGATATGCTGCCGTCTTGATCGAGCAGTATCGGGAACTCGACGGGTACCTTCTGCAGAAACTGTTCGATGGTGTCGGATGATTCTTGAAAGTCGACCGACACGATCTGGAATGGCTCGCCACGGAAGCGTTGTTGCAGCTGATTCAATGAGGGCATTTCCTCCACACAGGGCGGGCACCAGCTGGCCCAGAAAACCACCACCGTGACCTTGCCTTTGAAATCGATGGCCTCTGAATGCGTCGCCGCCGGGTAGCGGGGGAGGTCGAGCAGTGGTGCCGGTCGTGGCGGATCGATTGGCGTTGGGGCCGCCTGTATGGGGATGGCGTTTGCTGTCGTGAGCAAGGGTTTTGCCTGAGCGGGTGGCTTGTAGCCTGCCAGCAGCTTGGCTGCCTGCATCAGCAACTGCGGCATTTTTTCGACGGTGGCGAGTGTTGCCGCATCTGCTGGTTTGTCTTCTCCTTCTTCGTCCATGAAAAACCAGTCGCGGATGCCAGAGAGGCGGTAGAACAGTGCGGCTGCCCCCGTATTCCAGAAGGTTTCCATGATCTGCCCAATGCGCCAACGGTGGCTGCCGAACTCCGGTTGAAATACGATCACTGGATAGTTGCTGGCGGCAACGATGGGGTCGATCTGCGGCGCTTGTCCGGCAGCGGGGGAGGGGCCGAACAGATTCGGATAGAAAAGCGCTGCGCCAAGCAGTTGCGCGTTGGGTTTTCCCGCCGCCTGCCATAGGCGCAAACCGCGCAGCAGCGGCAATGCCATGCGGTCGTAGCTGACCAGAAGTACGTTGCCCTGGTAGTTCTCCAGTGCCGCGTCGATGATGTGGGCAACCGGCTCGCCGGCGAGGGTACGGGTCTGCTCATTCCCCCGCGGCAGGAACAGGTCGGCCAGCAAATCGACACGCCAGACCTCGATGCCAGCCTCCGCCAGGGCGTCGAGCATCGAATCGAACCTCGGCCGCCGCTCGGCGTGATCGACGAACCATACCGCCAGCAACCGCGATGGCCTGTCCGACCGCAGCCGTTGAATGTTGAACTCGTTGCGGTCCGTATCCTCGAAATGAAATGAGGTTTTGTCTATTTCTCCTTGTGAAACATTGGGATGGAGAAGGAATGAGAGAAATAGCATGAAGGCTAACGTAGTCGCAACGCGCTGCCGGCGGTAGCGATGTACGGTGCAGGATTCAGGTCGTGACTGGTGGGAGAGCAGCCTCACGATCAGGATCAGCGGCGTGTCTTCTGCGTCCGCTGGCTACGAGCCTTAGCACCTTTTTGGTGAGCCACATACTCATCAAGAAGCTGGCGAATCATTTTCTGATACTGCATGTGATGTTTTTTAGCGACTTCCTTGAAATAGGCGACACTTTCTGCGCTGAGGGAAATGGTGATCTTTGTGTTTTTCTGTTTTAGCGCCAGCTCTTCTGGCGAAGGCAGAAAATCAGGGATCAGCTCCATGTCGCCTAATGGCTCATTGCTATATTGAATTGGTTTGCTCATGGGCGAAATATAACGGTGGTATGGCTAAATAGCCATACTGTTGTTGGTTGTTGTGGTGCCAACATCTCATCCTCACCTGCTGGGACCGCCGGCATCCTGCCGGCTCGTCGCTGGGCTGAGTCCACCACATCCTTCGCTTGGGGCAATGCCAATCCATCAAGGCTTCGGGCCGTCTAAACCACATCTGCTTTCTTAGCCTTGCCGAATTCGCTACAGTCGAGCGCACTGGTGCATTCGCGCCAGTCAACTGCCGGGAGACGACATGCGTTTGGTGACATTCAGAAAGAAACGAGGTGACGGGGGGAACAATGGGAGGCTTGGGGTGATTCCCGCGGGTGGCGGCGAGGTAGTCGAGATTTCCGGTAGCTATCTCGATGCGCCAAAGTCGATGCTCGATCTGATTGCCCGCGATGCCGAGGCGCTGCGGATTATTCGGATGAATATGCCGCACCTGCCAGCGCGGTATCGCCTGGAGGATGTGCAGCTGCTGGCACCGATTCCAGTGCCGCGACGGAATATCTTCTGTATCGGCAAGAACTACCGTGCCCACGTCAACGAGGTGAGCTTTGTCGATCCTGCCGAGCGCAAGGAAGACAATGTACCAGCGCACCCGGTCGTGTTCACCAAGGCGACGACGGCTGTTATTGGCCCGGACGCCGCGATCCCTTCCTGGCTTGATGATACTGATTCGACGGATTACGAAGGCGAGCTTGCGGTGATCATCGGCAAGGAAGGGCGGGGGATTGCGGCTGCTGATGCGATGGCCCATGTGTTTGGCTACACGATTATCAATGATGTCACGGCGCGGCGTTTGCAGAAGTGTCATGGTCAGTGGTTTATCGGCAAGAGCCTGGACGGTTTCTGTCCGATGGGGCCGTGCATTGTCACCGCCGATGAGATCCCCGATGTGACCCAGCTGACGCTCAAGACTCGGGTCAACCATGAGCTGCGGCAAAATGGCTCGGTGGGTGATCTGATCTTCGATATTCCAACATTGATCGAAACACTCTCGCGTGGCATGACGCTACAGCCGGGCGATATTATCGCCACCGGCACCCCGGCAGGGGTTGGCATGGGTTTCGATCCGCACCGTTTCTTGCAGCCGGGCGACCAGGTCGAGATTACGATCGAACCGATCGGCACGTTGTCTAACCCGGTGGGCTGAGAATGCGGGAAAAACCCACGCAAGTGCTGTTGTTTGGCAGCTGCCTGATCGACGTGCTGTACCCACAGGCAGGCATGGATGCCATTGCCTTGCTGGAGCGCGAGGGCATCGAGGTGGTATTTCCGCAGGCGCAAACCTGCTGCGGTCAGCCCGCCTTCAATGCTGGGTACCGTGACGAAGCGCGCAAGGTGGCGAGGGTGCAGCTGGACTGTTTGCAGGGAGATGCGCCGGTGGTCGTGCCGTCGGCCTCTTGCGCCGCGATGATGAAACATCACTATGTCGAGCTGTTCCGTGACCAGCCCGAAGCGGAAGCTGCGGCGCAGCTGGCCGCGCGCATTGTCGAATTTACTGAATTTCTGGTCGATGTGTTGCGCATTCGCTTGCAGGATCAGGGGCCGGATATTCGCGTGGCGGTGCATTCGTCCTGCTCGGCCAGACGTGAAATGAACGTCGCGGTACAGATCGAATCGCTGCTGGAACAGCTCGCGCAAGTGGAATTGGTGCACCAGGATCACAAGGCCGAGTGTTGCGGATTTGGTGGCACGTTTGCCGTCAAGCAGGCAGAGATTTCGGCAGCAATGGTGGCCGATAAAACGGCTGCGCTGCTGCGCTGCGAGATCGACCGCTACATTACCCAGGATTGCGGTTGCATGATGAATATCGATGGAGCGCTGGCATCTCAGCAGGCACCGTTGCGTGGTACCCATATCGCCACGTTTCTGATGGAGCGAACGGGTGGTAACGAAGACAGTTGATTTTTCCGCACGCGCTGTCGAAGCGCTTCACAATGCGCGCTTGCGAGGCAGCTTTCGTGATGCCATGGATGATCTTATCCGCAAACGGCTCGATCATTTCCGCGACGAGACGCTGTTCCGGGAGTTGAGTGGAGAAGGCGCGGCCATCCGTGCGCGGGCGTTGTCGCGCCTGCCGGAACTGCTGGAGCAGCTGGAGCGCAAACTGGTGAGTAACGGCATCACCGTCCATTGGGCCGAGGATGCAGCCCAGGCCAATGAGACGGTACTCAAGATCATCAGAGCGCATGACAGCCGTCGCGTCATCAAGGGAAAGTCGATGGTGACCGAAGAGATCGGCCTCAATGATTTTCTCGAAACCCGGAATGTCGAGGTGCTTGAATCGGATCTGGGGGAATACATATTGCAGCTGCTCGATGAGCGGCCGTCGCATATCGTCATGCCGGCCATTCACAAGACCAAGGCCCAGATTGCAGAGCTGTTCGCCAGAAAATTCCCGGAAATCCCCTATACCGAAGATGTCGATACGCTGACAGCCACCGCAAGGCGGGTATTGCGCGATGCGTTTCGTTCTACCCGGATTGGTATTTCCGGTGTCAATTTCATGGTGGCTGAAACCGGCACGCTGTGTCTGGTCGAAAATGAAGGCAATGGCCGCATGTGTACCACCATTCCCGATGTGCATATCGCGGTGACCGGCATCGAAAAAGTCGTCGAAAAGCTGGCTGATGTGCCACCATTGCTGGCTTTGCTGACGCGGTCGGCCACCGGCCAGCCGATCACGACCTATTTCAATATGATCTCTTCACCGCGGCGCGAAGGCGAAAAGGATGGGCCGAAAGAGGTGCATCTGGTGCTGGTGGATAACGGCCGCTCCGATATCTTCGCCAATCCCGATTTTCAGGAAACGCTACGCTGCATACGTTGTGGCGCCTGTATCAACCATTGTCCGGTGTACACGCGCATTGGCGGGCACAGCTATGGCACGACCTATCCCGGCCCCATCGGTACGGTTTTTGCGCCACTGCAGGATGGCTTGAAAGAGCGCGGCGAATTGCTGTCGGCGTCGACGCTGTGCAATGCCTGTACCGAAGTCTGCCCGGTGCGTATTCCCCTTGCCGGTCTGATCAACCGTTTGCGGGCCGAATACGCTGCGCCGCGTGGTAATGTGAAGGATGCCGGAAGCGGCAGAAGCTGGAAAGAAGCGATGGCCTGGAAGCTCTGGAGTGCCGTCTATGCGCGGCCGCGGCTCTACCAGCGTCTGCTGAACTGGGGTTTGAAGCACCGCGACCGTTTGCCAAGAGAGCTGGCACCCTGGTCTGACAGCCGAGCAATGCCAGTCATCGCCGAGAAATCGTTGCATCAACTCGTCAGGGAAAAGTCCGAGGCCGACCAGTGAGCACCGCAAGGGAGAATATCCTCGCCCGGCTGCGTGCGGCAGAAACGCAAGCGCCGACATTCGATGCAGAACCGCAGCCCCCCCCGGAATGGGGCATGCGGGAGAAACGGCTGCGCTTCATCGAGCGCATGGAAGCGGTCAGAGCTGAAGTGATCGAGACCAGCGCTGATGATCTGGCCACTGTGCTGGCCAGTTGGTTGGCGAGCAGGGAAGTCCGTTCATTGCTGCATGATCCGGGATCGCGTTGGGCCGAAATGCTGCATCAAGCCATAGCCGATGGCGCTGAGCTCCCTGAGTTGATTGCATTCAACCGCGAGATCGAATTGTGGAAACGTTCGCTGTTCGACAATGTCGATGCGGCGCTTACCACGACCCTTGGTGGCATCGCTGAAACCGGCTCGCTGATGCTGTGGCCAAGCGCAGACGAGCCGCGCTCGATGTCACTGGTGCCGCCAATTCACATCGCCGTGCTGGAAGAAAAACAGCTCTACGCGACATTCGCCGAAGCGCTGGAACAGCAGCAATGGGCCGAGGCCATGCCCAGCAACGCATTGCTGATTTCAGGGCCGTCGAAGTCGGCGGATATCGAGCGCACCCTGGCTTATGGCGTGCATGGGCCGAAAGAGCTGCTGGTGTTGCTGCTGCGTGATGAAGATGAAGAAGCGTCGTGATGTCTAGCGATATTTCACGAGCATTTCCGGATCGTAGTCCGACACCGAAATTTCAAATCCATGCGCTGCGATGGTCTGCTCTAATTCGGCAATGGACTTGTCCAGCTCCTCCAGCGTGATCGTGTTGTCGTCCAGCTGATAGACCTGACGCGAACCACGGTAGCTGAAATTGAGAATGATCATCGCCGCTTTTTCGCCACGTTCTACGCCCTCGCGGACTTTTCTGAGCCGCCGCGTGATGCGGTTGAGTTCCTGTTTCAAATCCCAGACGTAGACGATTTCGCGCATCCACGGGTGGCCGCGAAAGCGGTGTAGCAGCCAAGCGAGCGTGCCGGCCGTAACTGCGACACCCAGCAGGTTCAGCCAGAAATGGCTGCCGCTGCGATCGGTCAGCAGGAAAATCAACAGTTGCGCGATGCCAAGCGAACCCAGCGTCAGCAAAATGATCAGTGCGACGATCAGGCGGTTGAGATGGCGGCGATAGGTTTTCTTGTCGATCTGTTGCAGTTGCATGATCCAGTGGGTACCGTGGCGGCACTGAATTCTACACCAGAAGGAGGCGGCCCATGGCAGCAGACAAATACAGTGCGGTGATGGCATTGCAGCGCGAACACTGTTCCGTGCGGCAGTTTCGGGATGAGGCCATCGAAGAAGACCTGCTGATGTCGATATTGGAGAGTGCGCAGTGCGCCGCCAGTTCGAGCTTTATTCAGGGGTATTCCATCGTCCGTGTAACGGATCGGCAGGCGCGCAGCACGATCGCCCACGCGGCTGGCGATCAGCGCTGGATCGAGGAGGCGGCAGAATTTTTCGTGCTCTGTGCCGATCTGCTGCGCACCGATCACGCCTGCCGTGCTGCCGGTCTCGGTGCGCTGGAAGGGCATACCGAACATTTTCTCGCAGCGATTATCGATACGGCGCTGTTTGCCCAGAACGTCGTGCTGGCGGCCGAATCCGTTGGGCTGGGAGGCGTGTTCATTGGTGGCATTCGCAATGATCCGCAATGCATAGCCGATACGCTGTCACTGCCACGGCTGGTGTTTCCGGCATTTGGTCTTTACCTGGGATGGCCGACCGAGCCTTGTGAGAGCAAACCGCGACTGCCGTTGGCGTCAATACTGCATAGTGATCGCTATGATCAGAACCGCATCGACGACGATCTGGCGCGATATGACACCATCATGGCCGAATACTACGGCGCCCGCAGCAGCAACCAGAAGCAGAGCAACTGGACCGAGCAGACCGCCGGGACATTGCAGAAAAAGACCCGCGACCACATGCTGGCATTCCTCCAGCAGCAGGGCTTTCTGCTGAAGTAGCGCCAGTGCAGGCGGAACGTCAGATACCGATCAGCTCTGCGTGATAGCCACGTTGCTGCAGGCTGGAAAGAATTTCCATCGAATGGGAAGCTTCCGGGTCGTAGTCCACCACCATCAAGTGACGGCGTTTCTCGTGGATACAGGCGGAAGTAACGCCCGGCGTAAAGGCGAGATCACGCTCCAGATCGTGGATCTGATCATCGCTCAGGCTTTCGTCGATATGGACGACGAGATTGACGTTCTGGGTATTCATCGAAACCTCCTTGAAGGGTGGTAGTTACTACAGGGTAAAGCGCTGTTGCACGGCAAGCTCCAGCTAGGATAGAAACCTCGTGCGCGACTGGCTTGCCCTATCAAGTGTAGACGCTGAGCCGTTGCCTATTCCAAACCGGGGTTGATTCAGGAAAAATGCCCGGTTGGCTGTTTGAAGTCAGCAGGAAATGCGTGGTTTTGTCAGCCACGCCAGATTGCTATATTAAAGACTTCAATTCACGATGAAGCACCCAAGGAACTGTAAGCAATGGCAACCTACGAATGTGAAATCTGCGGCATGAGCGTCAATGCAACCTGCGGCAAATGCGATGCCCCCCTCGTCAATGGCACTCTCAAACTGGAAGACGGCACAGAAGTGCAGATCTCCGAATGCCCCAACGGCCACGGCAAGATCAAATCCCCCATGTGCTGTGGCCAGGACATGGCCTGCAAAGCCAGCTGACCTCGCTCCCTCGATCTGATAGTAATTTCGATTCCCGCACCTCGGCACTTTACAGCGCCGGGGTAGTGGGATAGTCTCCGCGCTTCGTTTTGATCGTCAAAACGAACAGAAATCAGGAGAGGTGTCCGAGTGGCCGAAGGAGCACGCCTGGAAAGTGTGTATACGGAAACGTATCGAGGGTTCGAATCCCTCCCTCTCCGCCACTAAATCGAAGCCCGAGCAGCAAATCCCGCTCGGGCTTTTTTATGCGCGGTACAGCTTGTCAGGAGGGATTTGACCCCGATAAGAGGGTTCGACAAAATCGCCGGGAGCGATTTTGGACGCGCAGCGCCCCGCAGGGGTGAGCGGCAGGAAGCCGCGAATCCATCCCTCCCTCTCCGCCACTAAATCGAAGCCCGAGCAGGGGAACTTGCTCGGGCTTTTTTATGTGTACCAAGGTTTGGCAGGAGGGATTTGAACCCGATCAGAGGGTTCGACAAAATCGTCGGGAGCGATTTTGGACGCGCAGCGCCCCGTAGGGGGGAGCGGCAGGAAGCCGCGAATCCATCCCTCCCTCTCCGCCACTAAATCGAAGCCCGAGCAGCAAATCCCGCTCGGGCTTTTTAATGCGCGGTACAGCTTGTCAGGAGCGATTTGAACCCGATAAGAGGATTCGACAAAATCGCTGGGAGCGATTTTGGACGCGCAGCGCCCCGCAGGGGTGAGCGGCAGGAAGCCGAGATTCCATCCCTCCCTTTCCGCCATTGAGTCGAATACCGAGCAGCAAATCCCGCTCGGGCTTTAGTTGTTTGCTACCCAACCATTTCGAAAGGAAACGCCTCCAGGGCAGGGGTTTGTGGTGGCTGTCTTTTGAGTCTGGATTCTAGTGAGTCGTCATTGCAGCTTTCCAGATACTGTATGTTGCGCTGGATGCGTTCCATATAGGGGTTGTGATTCCCGAAATGGCTGGTTGCATAGTTGTAGGCGTGCTGGAAATGTCTGTTGAGACGATGTACCACGGAATGGTTGAAGAACTCGGGGGTTTTTTGCAGCAGATCTTCGGCGGATTCGAACAGGGTGCCGTGGCGCTGGATCAGTGGTGAATAGCCATCATCGCCTTCGCTGCCCGCCAGCCCACAGATGACGAATTCGGGATACAGACGATCTCGGCATTTTTCCAGATAACAGCGATCGGCCATCTGCGAAATCAGGTCGGCTGTTCCGAGCAGGTGGCCGATCATGCGGTCCTTCGGATCTTGAATCTCGATCTCGTCGATATCCATTTCGTAGCCGGTGAAATGGATGAGTTGCGCCGCCAGATTGACGTGATCACCGAAACCGATCGCCGGCAGGTAGTGGCGCAGGAACTCACTGCCGCGGCTGACATGCGTCAGTGTGTAATAGGCGCCATTGGGTGCCGTGTGATCGTTGATTGTGCGGATATATCCAGCGTCATGAAAAAGAGCGATGACGCAGCCAAGTACAAAGCGGGTTTCACCTAGTGGGTCGAGTGCGTGTTCTCGCTCGTAGCCATTGAGCAGTCGGGCCATGGTCAGGGTGACGTCGAGCGTATGCTGCATGTCGTGGTAAAGCGTATCGCAGGCGTGGTAGCCGTTGAATTTTCCCTGAAACAGGCGTGAAAAATCGGTGAATGCCTGGTTGAGACGGTCAAGGTTTCGACCGCTGCCATAGGTGGACAGGTACAGCTCACAAACATGTACCCTGACGGACTCGGCGTCCGTTACCACAATACTGTCGGTCACATCGTATTCGTTACGATGTGCCGCGAACGTAGTCGTTGTCATTATAGTGCTTAAGCCCGCCAGATTGGCCCTGTAAGTTGTTTTGGGTCTTGAAACGTCCGTGTTCCAGTGATTGCTTGGTTGTTATTTGCAACAAGTCTTCACAGGTTGGAAGCAATCATACCGGAGGCATACCGGCTGTTGGCGTACTTTGATCACAATATCTCGGGCAGACGGCAGAAGAAGGGTGGCTTTTTTGCGATGAGCGGTATCGTCGGCGGAGGGCTGAAGGGTGATGACAAGGTGATCTAACGTGTTACTGAAAAGCCAATAAAGGGGATGGGGCTTCTCGCCAGGGAGGCTACTGCCAGACTGGCAGTAGCCTTGTGTGTGGACATCGTGCCGTCAAGCGGTATGGAACTCCATCTTGATCCCGGCCACTTCGATGACATCGTGATCTTTCAGTTGGCGTCCCTGTTCCGCCACTGGCTCATCATTGACTGTTGAGGGAGCGCCTGAGATTCCGCCATCAACATGAACGAAATAGTAATCGTCGTTGCGTTGCGTGATTGCAGCGACGTGAGTGCCTGGCTTGCCCAATGTGACCATCTTGCTGGTAATGGGAATGATCTTGGGTTGGTTGTCTGGGGCATCGAGAATCTGCAAATGCGCCTGAGTCTGATCCGATGCATCCGAGTGGGAGGAGCCATTCAGCTTCTTCGGCATGTCATCCTCCTGTTCCGCGACATACTTGAGGCTGTAGGTGCCCAAGGTGATGATGTCACCGTCATCGAGGTGTGCCTGGCTGACTTTCTCGGCATTGAGGAATGTGCCATTGGTGCTGCCGAGATCCTGGATGAAGGCATCATTCTTGATCATGACGAGTTTTGCATGACGCCCACTGACGGACATGCTATCGATATGGATGTCACTCTCTTTTTTTCTGCCGATGATCATGCAATCCTTTTCGATCGAAATCTCTTTCAGTATTTTGCCTTCGGTAGACAATGTCAGCTTCGCCATAACTCACCCATTATTTGAAAATAAGATTGAATACTCTTCTCAACCAGTTCTCGGGGGGGGCCGGGAACGGTTTCAAGGGTCGGGCGAGCACGACAGAAATATTGTCGCGACCGCCGTGTTCGTTTGCTAGTTCCACCAGGTTGTCGGCAACGTCCTGGAGGTTGTTGATAAATGTCTTGATGGTGGCTGAGATCTCCTGGTCAGGCACCATATCGGTCAGTCCGTCCGAGCACAGCAGATAGATGTCACCGGTTTCGACCGAGGTCTCGTGCATATCTACCACGACCTCGCTCTCGACCCCGAGTGCACGGGTCACAAGATTTTTATTGAGGCTCTCGTTGGCTTCTTCTTCCGTGTAGAAGCCCCTGTCCACCAGCTCTTGCAGTAGAGTGTGGTCAGCAGTCATCTGCTGGAGATGGTTGTCGCGGAAACGGTACATTCGTGAGTCGCCCACATGGCTGATAGACAGTCGATTGTCAAAGAAGGTGCCGACGACGATTGTCGTGCCCATGCCGCGATACTGTGGTTGCGTCTGCGCTGCCTTGACGATGGTTGTATTCGCCTGTTCGATGGCGGCCTGGCAGATCAAGGTTTCCCTGCAATATCCGGTGCGCTTGTCGATCTGCCCCGTCTTGATGCCTGGCAGATGTTCGTGCAAGTGGTTCAAAACGGTGTTGACGGCGATCGCGCTCGCGACCTCACCGCCGTGGTAACCGCCCATGCCATCAGCAAGAATGATGGTACCAAGTTCGATCTCTTCGCCAATGCTGTCTTCGTTCTGCTCCCGAACCTTTCCCGTATCGGTTCTGCCAGCGATCTCGAGTATTCCTGTTAGGTCCATGTTCTCCAGGTTGGTGACAACCCTGATTTGCGCTGTAGGTAGCGACGACTGATGGCTTCCTCGGCGCAGTTAGTACTGCGTGAGGCAAACTGACCAAGGGAGGGAGCGAAGGTGAACATCCCTGTATCGTTTACTACCGAGTCGACGACAGCGGGCATTATAGAGGAACCAGGAGGGCAGAAACAGCGACGGAATATGATCGAGACAACAGATTGATGCTTGAAATTTGCCGATGTTAAGGTTACACGCCTACTACTCTCCAAATGCAAGCTGCTGGGTTGATCGTCTTGAACCGACGTAACTACTCAACTCACCACTGAAACATGCCATCTCTGCGTCGCCTACAAGGAGGTAGGTGAGGGGCGTGAGCAGGACGCGGAAGCTTTGGGAAATGGTCATTTACCCATGGTAGAAAATTGCTCCATGCATTTTCTACACTTCCCACTTCCCTGTGGGTCGTAAACTCACATTTCCTGCATTGATCTGACCCGTTTCAGCGGCAATCTGAGCAGTTACGAACCGACTTAGGCGGTTGCCTGTTTTCCTTCATCGGCCTTGGGGGCCTGCTTCTGTGTCGCTTGTAATCCGCCTTTGAGTACACAGGCATTCAGGCCGTGATTTTGCAGCAGGAAAGCTGCGGCTGAACTCCTGCCTCCACTGTCGCAATAGGTGATGTACAGCTTGTCGTGATCGAGTAGGTCCTGCTTCAGCCTGAGATAGATGAGTGGGAAATTGACGCTGTTTTCGATCTTTGCATAGTTGTGTTCAACGGGTAGACGCACATCCAGCAGAACGGCCTTGCCGGAACGCGCCAGTTTGGCCGCATCCTGAAAGGTGATCTCGCGAATCACAGGTTTTGTGATCAGGCTTAGAAAGTCCTGCTTGGACAAACGCATCAGTGCGCCATTGGTTTTCATGACTGCCGATGCCGAACGGGGGTGGTTGGCGATCAGCGCGTCGACCCCGAAGAATTCACCAGGTTCGAGTGTTGCCAGCAGCATGCCTTCAGGGCAGGTTTTGCTGGTGAAAACAATATCGACTGCACCCTCAGCGACGACATAGAAGTGTTCTCCAGGTTCACCTTGCTGGATAACCGTATCGCCCTGGCGGTGATTGACTTGTTCGAGTTTCATGAAAAATGCCTGTAGATTCACCGGGTGAATCTTTTGAAATACACGATTTTTCAGCAGGTTGCTCATCCAATCTACTGCTTTTAACGGGGTATCAGGCGTCACTTCTTCGACGGTATAGTTGCTGGCGTTGTCCCAGGCCAGCATCATGTCAAGAGATTTACTTTCGATCTTGAGGCAGACGGATGGTGTCGTGGCGGTGGCGGTGCATTCTCGGGGCTGATGCTGCGCGAGGGGTTGCCTTGCCTCATCGGTACCAGAGCAAATGCTTGTTTTTTCACCGTCCGGGGCCTCGATCGAGAGTTTGCCTTCCAGCAGATAGAAGTGTGATTTATCGACATCACCACGTTTGAACAGCGCTCGGTTCTTGGGCACTTCGATGACCTCAGCTTTACTCAGCAGGATTTCGAAGTGTTTCTGCGACAGGGAGTTGATCGGGATATACTGCGCGATGGTGGCGCGATAGTTTTGTACATTCATGGCTGAGCTTGCTTTAGGTTTATTATTATCATCCCGCCAAGGTGGCGGGCCAGCATTGCAAGCCTTGATGTTCAGCTAGTTGCGCATTTTCTGCTGCGATCGGTTGCCGGTTTTGGTTGGAATCGGCGCGTGGAAAACAAGGGTTGTGAGCGGCGAGTCACTGCTGTGTGCAGGATCGCCGCAGCAGCAGGCATCAAGATTCCGGTATCAGCAGTTCTTGGCCGATACGGATATGGTCGCTGCGCAGCTCGTTGTTGCGTTTGATGTGTTTTACCGGGACACCGTATTTGCGGCTGATCATGCTCAGGGTTTCGCCAGATCTTACTTTGTGCGGAATTCCTGTCGCTTCATGAAAGGCGGCTCTGATGAAATTTCCGGCTTCGTTGCTGGCTGTCTGACTCGATTCAGCGACAGGAAGCAATATGGTGTGTCGGCTGTTCGGGGGGGTTGTTTTGCGGCGCAGGCCGGCATTCAGTCTGTGCAGCGTGTTGAAGTCGACAGAATACTCTTTTGACAGCGTGGACAGGCGCGTCTTGCTGCCAGCGTCGATCGGGATGAAGTAGGGGCTGTCAGGCACTGGCCAGATTTCGATGTCATAGGCCTCAGGGTGCTGAATGATAGCCAGTACCGCCAGAAAACGGGGAACGTAGGCCATGGTTTCGTCGGGTAGCCTGAGGTGCCAGAAATCGGTACGTTTGCCGCGTTTTTTATTCCGCTCGATGGCTGCTTTGACGGTATTCTCCCCGGCATTATAGGCGGCGAGAACCAGTAGCCAGTCACCATCGAACATGTCGCGGAGATCCCTGAAATATTGGATTGCCGCACGGGTGGAATCTTGCAGATCCTGGCGACCCTCGTACCACCAGTTTCGCTTCAGGCCATAGACTTTCGCCGTTGGACGAATAAATTGCCACAGGCCCAACGCCCCGCTTTTCGAGTGCGCATCGACCTTGTAGGCGCTTTCGATAATGGGCAGTAGTGCCAGCTCGGTGGGTAGACCGGCGTTTTGCAGCTCCTCGACGATATAGTGTAGAAAGGGTTCTGCACGTTCAGTGACCTTGAGGAGATATCTGGGGCTTCGGGTATAGCGCTTCATCTCCTTGCGTATGCGTTTGTTGTCGGGGTCGAAATAGAAATTCCCTTCGCTGCGAATTCGATCCCAGACCGTCCGTTGCCTGATGGGTTGGCTGTCGATGCTGGCGGGCACCAGGGCGCTGGCCTTGATGGTGACGATTTCCAATGGCGGTGCCATGGGGCGCGGAGCGAACTTGAGGGGGGACTCCACCTCGCTGGCCCATGCCGCATGAAGCAGTGTGGTGATTGCGATCAGTGATGCCAGCAGCATCGATGATATTGGCAATCTTCCTGAGGAATGTGTTGTTATTGGTTGATACATATTGTTCTTTGCCTTGTTGGTTCGCACTGACGATCCGTCGTCAGTGCTCTCTGCTATCGATGGTCTGGGCTAGCTGGTTATCATTACCTGTCTTGAGTAGACAGCACAAATGCCCGGCAGTTCTCACTACAATACAACACAGGATTTGTAAGTCGGTGAAAACTAATGGGAAACTGTGAACTAATCAAGTGCTCAGGTGATTGTATGTAGATTGTGGCTGATATAGTGCATCATTTTGGATACATGATTGGTTTGGTCAAAGCAGGCGGGTTACGCAATTTCGATGGGGAGGATCGGGTGGAACACAGCAAGACACTTCTGGAACAATGGTATCACTCCATGTCAGGACAGATCTTTACCGAGAATCTGCAGTTGACGCTGGACCCCTGGTTGCAGGGCGTGTTTGGATTTCATGCCGTTCAGTTGGGGCCGTTGCCGCCGCGGCGGGTGCTGCTGGACGGTTTGCGCATCAATCATCGTATCTGTGCCGATTGCGGTGATGAGGCCGATCTGCACTGTGATTTGGAGGCGCTGCCCCTTGCCAGTGATTCGGTCGACATGGTCATTATCGCGCACACGCTGGAATATGTTGATGATCCACACCAGCTGCTGCGTGAAATCGAGCGTGTTCTGATGCCCGAAGGCAAGTTGCTGGTTGTTGGCATCGATTCGTGGACGCTGTGGGCGGCATGGCAAAAGCTGCGGGGCAAGCGCTACCGGCTCTATTCGCAGGGCCGGGTCAAGGATTGGCTCAATGTATTGGGGTTCGAGGTCCAGTATTCGGAACTGCTCAGCATGATCAATCCACGCCTTCCTCGCTGGGTGCGGCATTCACCGAAAACCGCACGTCTGGCGACGCTGTTGTCCGCCAATGTGGCTGGCGGCTACGCACTGCTTGCCAGAAAACGGGTGGCGACGCTGACGCCACTGGAAGCACCGTGGCGGGCCAAGCCACGGTTGATTGCTGGCGGCATGGCCGAGCCCGCTGCAAGAGGAGTCAAACGTGCCACAAAAGATTGAGATCTACACCGACGGTGCCTGTCGTGGCAACCCGGGCCCGGGGGGCTGGGGTGCGCTGCTGGTGTTTGGTGATCAGGAAAAGGAGATCTACGGCGCCGAAGCCGATACCACCAATAACCGCATGGAGTTACTGGCCGCGATCAATGCGCTGGAGCATCTCAAGAGCGATCGTCACCCCATCGTGCTGACCACCGACTCGCGTTATGTCATGGATGGCATCACGAAATGGATGCACGGTTGGAAAAAGCGCAACTGGACCACGGCCAGCCGCCAGCCGGTCAAGAATGAAGATTTGTGGCGGCGGCTGGATGCGCTGGCAGGACGCTACGACATTGAATGGAAGTGGGTACGCGGGCACAGTGGTCATGCCGAGAACGAGCGGGTAGACGCGCTGGCAAACCGGGCAATCGACGAAATGCTATGAGACAGATTGTACTCGACACCGAAACCACTGGCCTGGAGCCGAGGGAAGGGCATCGCATCATCGAAATCGGTTGCGTTGAGCTAGTCAACCGGCGCCCCACCGGCAACAACTATCACCAGTATCTCCAGCCCGACCGCGAGATCGACGAAGGCGCACTCGCCGTCCACGGCATCAGCAACGAATTCCTTGCCGACAAACCGCGCATGGCCGATGTTGTCGAAGCGTTTATAGACTACGTTCGTGATGCCGAGCTGATCATTCACAATGCACCCTTTGATGTGGGGTTCATCAATCACGAACTGGCGCTGCTGGACGGGAACTGGGGGCGAATCGAGGATTATTGCAGCATCACCGACAGTCTGGTGATGGCGCGGGGCCGCTACCCCGGCCAGCGCAACAGCCTCGATGCCCTGTGTAAACGACTGGATGTCGATAACTCCAGCCGGGAGTATCACGGTGCGTTGCTGGATGCGCGCATCCTTGCCGATGTCTATCTGGCGATGACCGGCGGGCAGAGCAGCTTGCTGCTTGGCGATGATGAGGAGTCAGCCGAAGAAGACAGCGCCGATCATGACATCATCAAGCTTGAGCGTTCGGAACCACTACCGGTATTGAAGGCCAGCACGCAGGAACGCGAGGCGCATGACAAGATGCTCGATGTCGTAGCAAAGGCCAACGGTGGTCAAGTGCTGTGGCGCGGGTAAGGGCCGCCTCAGACGTAACTGATCAGCACAGTCCCGTAGCTGAGCAGTTACCCTCAGACCAGCAGTAAACGCATACCATCAGTGCTTCATCACCCTGGCTTTCTGGCGCTGCCAGTCGCGATCCTTTTCCGTGGCACGTTTGTCGTGGGCTTTCTTGCCCTTGCCAATGCCTAATGCCAGCTTTGCGCGACCGTTTTTCCAGTACATCGACAACGGCACCAGTGTATAGCCCTTGCGCTCGACGGCGCCAACCAGCTTGTCGATCTCCTCGCGGTGCAGCAGCAGCTTGCGCGGGCGCACCGGGTCGGGCGTGATATGCGTCGAAGCCGATAGTAGCGGTGTGATTTGCAGGCCGGTGATCCATGCTTCGCCATCTTTGATGAAAGCATAGCTTTCGTTGATCTGGGCACGACCCTCACGCAGACTTTTGACTTCCCAACCCTGCAACACCATGCCGGCTTCGTAGGTCTCGTCGATCTGGTAGTCGAATCGTGCGCGCTTGTTTTGCACGATGGTAGCGGGTGATTTTTTCTTTTGCTTGGCCATCCGTGCATTATAGCAGTCACGTGCTGCTTTTCGGATGGATTTCATCCGTTTGCGGAACGCGGGTATCATTCCTTGCCGAAGTTGGCGAATTCAACAACAGAGGGGGCAGATGGGTGGCAACGGAATCGACATCGATCCACGGCGAGTGGTCTGGCAGGCTGGCGTTCATTCTTGCGGCGACCGGTTCAGCCGTGGGGCTGGGGAATATCTGGAAGTTTCCTTACATCACTGGCGAAAATGGTGGTGGTGCGTTTGTGCTGGTCTATTTGCTTTGCATCCTGCTGATCGGCATTCCGATCATGATGGCGGAAATCCTGCTGGGCCGGCGAGGCCGCCAAAGCCCAATGAATACAATGGCGACACTGGCGCGCGAAGCAGGTGCTGGTCAGGCCTGGAAGCTCCTCGGCATCATGGGCGTTGTCGCTGGATTCCTGATTCTTTCCTTCTACAGTGTTGTCGCTGGCTGGGCGCTGGCCTATGTCGAGCGGGCTGCAACCGGCGCGTTCACTGGCATTGATAAGGCGGGAGTCGAGCAGTTGTTTGCTGGTCTTGTTGGGGACTGGGAGCGACTGCTTGGCTGGCACACCCTGTTCATGGTGATGACCGTTGTCGTGGTGGCAAGGGGTGTTCGCAAGGGACTGGAAACAGCGGTCAGCGTGTTGATGCCGCTCTTGTTTCTGATTCTCGTGCTGCTGGTTGGCTATGCCATTGCCCAGGGTGATTTCGCCCGCGCCGTGGAGTTCATGTTTCGGGCCGATTTTAGCAAACTGACTGGCGAGAGCATTCTGGTGGCTATGGGGCACTCGTTTTTCACCCTGTCGCTGGGTATGGGCGCGATCATGATCTACGGCTCCTATCTGCCCAGCCACGTCTCCATTGGGCAGGTGACGCTCGTCGTTGCCATCGCTGATACCGTGGTGGCGCTGCTGGCCGGGTTGGCAATTTTCCCCATAGTCTTTTCTCAGGGACTGGAAGCCGGTGCGGGTCCGGGACTGATTTTTCAAACTCTGCCATTGGCCTTCGGCCAGATGCCGGGGGGTGCGATCATCGGTGTCATGTTCTTTGTCATGCTGACCTTTGCGGCCTGGTCTTCGGCTATCTCGTTGATTGAACCGGCCGTCACCTGGCTGGTTGAAAACATGTCGATGCCACGCGCGACCGCAGCCGTCACCACAGGTTTCATTGCCTGGTTGCTGGGTATCGGCACTGTGTTATCGTTCAACGAGTGGCGTGATGTCACATGGTTCGGGCGCACCTTCTTTGACAACCTCGATTTTCTCACCACCAATATCATGCTGCCGTTGGGTGGCCTGTTGATTTCCATATTCGTTGCCTGGATCATGCAGCGTGCACATCTGCTTGATGAGTTGGAGATGCCTGACGGTGCCGTGTTCCAGCTATGGCATTTCCTGATCCGGTTTTTTGCGCCAGCGGCGGTGATCGTCATCTTCCTCAACTCGGTAGGTATCATCTGATGGGGCACATCCTGATCCAAAAAGGCAAAGCCGACCTATGACCAGCATCAGTCGGCACGCCATCGTGCCTTATTCCCCAGAACAAATGTTCCGTCTGGTCGACGATGTCGAACGCTACCCGGAGTTTCTGCCCTGGTGCGCTTCCGCGCGCGAAATCTCACGCGAGGGGAATGTCGTCACCGGCTGTGTCGAGCTGGCCAAGGGTGGGGTACACAAGTCCTTTACCACGCGCAACGTACTGAGCCCGCCGGAAAAAATAGAAATGTCGCTGGTCGAAGGGCCGTTCAAACACCTGCATGGATTCTGGCGATTCCAACCATTGAAAAATGGTGAAGCTTGCAAGGTTTCCCTGGAGCTGGACTACGAATTTTCCAACCGGCTAGTCAGTCTGGCGATTGGTCCTGTGTTCAATACAGTCGCCAACTCCCTGGTTGATGCCTTTGTGGCAAGAGCGCGGAAAATTTATGGCTGATCGTTATTCTCAGCGTAAAAAAAGGGTGAAAAATGCCAGCTAGTATCCCCATTGAAGTCGCCTATGCATTGCCTGAGGAGCAGACCGTTATCCCGCTGCAAGTGGCACCGGGGACAACGCTCATCGAGGCCGTCGAGCTGTCACACATTGCTGACCACTACCCGCAAATCGATATAGCCAACGACAAGATGGGGATCTACGGCAAGATCGTCGTCAAAGACACCGTGCTGCGCGAACATGATCGTGTTGAAATCTACCGACCGATTACCTGTGATCCTAAGGAGGTTCGTCGTCAGCGAGCCAAAAAGGGAAAAAAGAACGTAACTATTCAGCGTCCGCTCAAGTAGAACCGTAACTGCTCAGATTGCCGCTGGAATGTGTCAGATCAAGGCGGGAAATGTGAGTTTACGACCCACATGGAAGTGGGAAGTGTAGAAAATGCATGGAGCAATTTTCTACCATGGGTAAATGACCATTTCCCAAAGCTTCCGCATCCTGCTCACGCCCCTCACCTACATCCATGTAGGCGACGCAGAGATGGCGCACTCCAGTGGTGAGCTGAGTAGTTACAAAAGACGAAGGCTGGATTGGCGCAAGGGGAGCAGGGGAAGTCGGGAAGTCAGGGGCGTAGCAGGCTCTGGAAAACCCCGGGAGGCAGAACCATACAACCGGAGTATTTGTGTTCCGCATCACACTTTTCCCGCTGCTGTTACGCTATAAATAAACTCAATGGAAGTCGCTGGGCTGACAGCGTTTGTCGGTTCGATCTTCCATTGGATCGGACTCTTGTCATTGTGACACTTCTACATTAAGAGGGCTTTGCCCTCTTTTTTTTGTGGTGCGTCAGGTACAAGTGGGACAAATTCGCCGGGAGCGAATTTGCGAGCAAGCCCCGCAGAGGTGGGGTGCAGGGATGCGTAAAAAAACGGTTTTTCTGTTGGTGGGTGCCAATAGGTGGGGTTAGCTGGGCGCAGGACAGCAAAAGAAACGTTGTCACTGATATTTGTCATTTGTGCCACCACGAAGGAAGCCTATGATTCGGGTCAACCCTTGTACCGGCGCCTCTGTAGCCTAGCTGGGTAGGGTATTGATCACACGGGCTTTCTGATCATGACCTGACTCGGCGTGTTGCTTTCGAGTGGATCGGTGGCCGTAAGTGTCTCGTCGACTCCCGGAGGCAATATTTATGAACGTGTTCAGCATGTCTGGAATCATCCTTGGCGGATTGGCGCTGATGATGAGCGTACTTCTTCTGTCCCAAACACCCGATGCCATGCAGCAGGTAGCGGCGCTCGATTTTCCGCTTGAGGCATTCCGACATCAACCATTGCCACCCCCTGTTCCATTTGCGATCGGCGCAGCGGTTTTTTCTGCGCTTGCCTGGAAATCCAAGTCTGGGAAGTACATTACCTTAGCCAATCTGCTCGTCTTGTCGGTGGTGATCGCGCTTTTTACCTGACGCAAGCCTCAGTGTTCATCAGGTTCAGGCTGGCGCTAAGCGTAGAAACCGGCGATCATCTTTGGCAATTTCCCCCTTCGCCAAAGGGGAACTGCCTAACCGGCGTATCTGAACGCCAAAACTTGCGTAATGAGTTACCTGATGACGTTCAGGGCTTGAGCGCGGTCGTCTCGTGGCGCTATCGCTCTGGCTTCACCTCTTCAAACACCATCTTGTTGAAGTTTTGGTCAGCAGACCAACGTGGCTCCTCGTTTTCATCATCCGCATCCTCCCCATCTTCATCCTCAATCGACTGATCGAGTACCGGCAGTGGATCGAGATTACGCCAGGCCGGCGACGCCAGTAGCAGGGAAGTGAGTAGCGAGCCTGAGCGCAATATCC
>JALSHZ010000017.1 GCA_026981985.1 Gammaproteobacteria bacterium
AGGGAACCTCTGATCAATTGACGCTGAGAGCATGGCACCCGTCGCCGACCTATACTCCACTATAAATAGCCGCCAGATGTGTACTGGACAGCCTGTTTTAGCTGGTTATCTACGTTGAATCAGCACCGGTTGGTGCCGATTCTCTTCCATCAGGCGCAACTCACCTGCGGACTTCGCAATAATCGTTTCTTTGCCATCACCAGATTGATCAATGCACAGTTCACAAACAAGAAGTGGGCATTCTTTTCCAAACCCCGATAGCGCACCTTGGTAAATCCAAACTGCCGTTTCATGACGTGGAAAACGTGCTCGACCTTCGCCCGGATTTTTGATTTATTACGGTTCCGGGCACGCTCCGCTTCGGATAGCTTGTGATAACGACTACCCTTGTGCTGTGTAAAATCCCGTGCATTCGGTGCACGCTCCCGGATAACCTGCTTCTGTCCGGCATAGGCTGAATCGCCCCAGACTCGTGTCTCTTCACCGTGAAGTAGATCCTCCAGTACCTGAGAATCGTGTACGTTGGCTGCCGTGGCCACAACGGTATGAATCATTTTCGTTTTACTGTCGACGCCCACATGCGCCTTCATCCCGAAATACCATTGGTTTCCCTTGCGGGTCTGATGCATCTCCGGGTCTCGCTTCTTGTCCTTGTTCTTGGTTGAGCTCGGGGCGTTGATAATGGTCGCATCGACAATCGTGCCGCGTGACAGCTTCATACCATTCTCTTCCAGATAGCTATTCACAATCCGGAACAACTCATCGCCCAGGTTGCGTTTCTCCATCAAATGCCGAAACTTGCAGATCGTGGTCTCGTCCGGTACCGGTTCACAGCCAAGATCGATACCCACGAAATTGCGCATGGCTCGGGAATCGTACAAGGCTTCCTCGGCACCCGGATCGGACAGTTCAAACCAGTGCTGAAGGAAATGGATACGGAGCATGCGTTCCAGGCCAACCGGGCGTCGTCCGGCACCTTTCGGCTTTGGGTAATAGGGCGCAATCGCCGCCGTCAGTTCCTTCCAGGGGATGATCTGATCCATCTCTTCCAGGAACTGTTCCTTACGGGTCTTCTTCCGGTACTTCTCGAAACCGCTGCCCGCCAGAGTCTGTTGCCGCATCATTCTCCCTTCCATATCCATCCGGTTGGTGTAGTATCGCAAAAATTGGGAATTAATCAGAGGTTCCTTAGATAAATCGGAATGGTGCGTACAGGCTGGTAAGCAGTTTAACTGGCAGATTGCAGATAAGACCGATGGCATAGATTCAATTCTTCCCAGCATGAAAACAGACATCATTATTGATAGTAAATCAAAACGTGAGCAACTGGTTATTGACACCAAGTTTAATTCTGTGACAACTCAGGGCTGGCATCGAGAAGAAACACTGAGGAGCGGATACATCTATCAGATGTATACCTATCTTCGAAGTCAAGAAGATGATGGCGATCCAGCCTCTTTAATGGTGAACGGAATGCTTCTTCATCCTTCAGTAGATAGAGAGGTTAACGAATCTGTCACGATACAGGGTCATGCCATGCGATTTTGCACTGTTAATCTTGGCAATGAGGCTACAAAAATAAGGGAGCAATTACTCCGATTAATTTCAGATAGTTTTTGAGGGGGAACCCATGATCACATTTGATCAACTCATGCTGCCTCTACTGAAAGCCCTGGTCAATTTGGGTGGCTCTGGCAGCATTGATGAAATCTACGAAGAGGTTGTTGAACTTGAAAATTTCGACGACGAAACCCTTTCCGTTCTTCACAACCCGGAAAAAAGTAACCAGACTGAAATTGGCTATCGACTAGCCTGGGCACGAACCTACCTGAAAAAGGCTGGTTACCTCGAAAACTCATCACGAGGGGTTTGGGCACTGACCGAAAAAGCTAAGAGGGCCGACAAAATAGATAGCCGAGAAATCGTCAACTACGTGCGGTCTCTATCCCGCCAAGTAGAAACTGATGACGCGAGCCCTGAAGACCCAACTACCGCGGTTGATGACGTACCTGAAGAAACCTTGGCGTGGCGAGAACGACTTCATCACATTCTTATTGAAGAGATGACGCCAGATGCGTTTGAACGCCTGACCCAGCGCCTGCTGCGTGAATCTGGTTTTGTGCATGTGGAAGTGACGGGACGTACCGGCGACGGTGGTATTGATGGCAGAGGCATTGCTCGTATCAATGGCCTCATGAGTTTCCATATCGCTTTTCAGTGCAAGAAATATCAAGGCTCTGTATGCGCCTCTGAGATCCGTGATTTCCGCGGGGCCACCGTTGGCCGTGCTGACCGTGGTATGTTTATAACCACAGGCAGTTTCACCAAGTCAGCAATTGAAGAAGCCAACCGAGATGGTGCTGCACCGATCGATCTCGTCGATGGCGACCAACTTGCTGACAAGCTAAAGGAACTGGCCCTTGGGGTGAAAACGGAGTTAGTTGAGAAAGTCACTGTGGATCCGGAGTGGTTCTTGAGCCTATAACTACAAACCAAGGAGCGATTTGTGCTTGGCAAGCAGATAAAAATCGGAACCAGGCGTGTCTGGATGCACAAGTCGGTACGTCATACCAATTTTGAATCCGAAAGCGTTCTCAGCAATGACCCGTGGTTATTTGTCGAACTTTGGTTGAAGCGCAACAAGAAGATAGATTCTCTCGCATTCTGGCTGCAGGCAAGAAGATTTGCCGAGGCTGCTTCAAGCATGAGCGTCGAATCAGCGCCACTCACTCTGTATTACGCGTTCCTGAACGCCACCAAGGCGCTGCTTGAAGTCCGGGCCACTCCGCATGGAAATAGGCATGGCGTTAGCGGTGAGAGACCGGAAACAGCTAAGGCATCCCTGGCAAACGAAAAAGTCCAATTTCAATCTGGTGGCGTGCTGCCAGCATTGTGTGCATATCTAGGAGACACCGCTTCATCTCAAGAGTACAGCCTGAAAGACCTGCTCTGGAATTTGCCATTCGTGCACCGAGCATTTCGACACACGTTCACCTCCTCACCGGAACTGTTTATTCCATTGGAACAGGCATGCTATGTCAGCCACGACGATACCAGCGAGGGTTGGTTCCAGGCGCAAGTGGTTCCTCGTTACACCGATCGCCGTATTCTCCGTCATATACCTTCATCCTTTGAATTCTTTGAAGATGAAGGGAAAACCTACATCCGCAGAGCAAAGCGATTTAAATGGTTGCGGGGTAGAACAAGCAAACAAGAGAAGTCAAATGCGCTCGTCAGGCTCGGAAATTACCACGCTACGACAAGGCGGGTCATTGTCACGATCAGCGGTAACCGAGATCTCTGGTATCTAAAGAAATCGATGGCAGGGAATAGCCTGTCAGAAAGACATGGCTTGGCAATTATTTTTGCTGCTATGCATAGGCTCAGCGAGCTTTCTAGGTATGATCCGAACGGGCTTGATCGCCATCTATGTGGAAACGCGAACTGGCTAATAACGGAATTCGTCGAGCATTCAACGGATCAGTTTATCGACCAGATCGCATCGGAGATAACCGGATTTCAGTTTTGGCGACCAAGGATACGAAGCTGAGAAAATTCAGTATAGATACAATTCAGCCTCTGCACTTCTTCGACGCTGAAGCCCTTTGAGTTTTCGTCCTCCGGCCCAAATCCAGCGCATCAACTGGGCTGGAACCTCACTATGCTCTTCACGATTTACTTTCCTCCTGAGGGTAGACCGCTGCAATGCACCGCTGCCCAGATTGAAGGTGAACGAGACCAGGGCATCGAACTGGCCATCGGTAAGCGGCACAGTGATTAGTCGCAGGATGGCACGCTCCGCAACTTGGGCATCGCGGCGTAGCAGTTCTTCTCCCAGTTCCTGATCGATCCCATTAGCGAATCGATCTTTCTCCTCGTCAAGAACCACATGCCCATAGCCAATGGTAGGGTATCCTGCCGGGCAAATGTAGATAGTCGGAGAGAAGCTCTCGAACCGTTTGATGAGGTCAAGTCCTTCCTGGGTGATGTGGCGCATATCACTTCCCCCGCGCCTTAGCCAGTGCCCGCTGGCCGAACCAGAAGCTCATGACAGCTGCGAATAGGGCTTGAGTTTCCGGGTCCCAGACTTGTGGTAAGGCCACCACAAAGGAAAGGCCCTCTTCGGCCATCAACACATACAACGTGCTAACCTTCACTACGGTAAACAGCATAAAGAAGGCATAGGTAATTACCGGGCGCACCGAGGCACGCAGGCCGTCCACCCACTTCACCCCGGAAGGCTGGCTGTCGTGCTTGTAGAGGGCCTGACTCTCGGCAATATCCGCCTCCACAGCGATCTCTTCCAGCCGCTGACTGTGGCCCAGTTTCATCTGTTCCATCTGGCGATCCAGGATGGCCAGCTCGTGTTTTCGGTCCTGGTGATCTCGCCAGAGGCTCAGTAGATCGGGGAAGGCACTGGAGACGAAGCCCAGCAAGCTACCTAACAGGGTCAGCATGATTAATGTCCTCCAAATAATTTCAGTTTGATGACGGCCCCGGCCATCAGGGCCAGAATCAAGCCGGTTGTCATAATGCGAACGATGGTTTGCCAGGCGGTGCGCTTGGCGAGGTTGAGTGCCTGCAGCAGAGAGCGAAGCTCACGGATATCCTCAGCAGCGTCTTCGCCATCCAGGCCCACATCGGCCAGGGCCCTGAGCGCTCCTCGCTCGGCGGCACGGTTGAGCATTTCCTCGAATTCTTCCCGCGGCAGAGTGATCAAAGGTTCATTCTTTCCCGGTGGGGACATGGGTGCCTCCAATACGAAAAAACCCGCCGAGTGGCGGGTCTGTGTGATTCTTAATGTTGGGTTCAGGGTTTGGGCGTTTCCGCTTCAACGCGAGTGATGAAACCTTGGTTATCCAGTTGATGCTCAGCCCGCTGGATCAGCCATTCACCGTCCACGCCATCGCGTAAGCCTTTGAGCCGGAGTTTGCCTTCCGCCATCAGTTCGGTATTGCCGATCAGTGTCAGACTCAGGGTGCCAGTGCCGCGTTGGAGTGCATCCAGTTTCGCCTGGGCGGCGCGGGTGGCCTGCTCAGCATCCGGATAGGTATGCCGCAAGGTGTACACCGGCTTTCCTTTACCCACACGGACTGGAGTTCGCTCAGCGGACATTGGGTCATGCCAGTGAGTTACCACTGCCTCATACTTGCCCCGGTCGGCCTGGGTCATCCGATGCTGAATCACCTGTGACGGTGAAACCTCAATGGTAGGCAGTTCATTGCCTGAGGCGCTCTTGGCTTCTCCCCGGGTTACAAACACCAAGTTACCGGCTACCGGCTTTGCTACCGCGCCTGATTCCCGGGCCAGCCGGGTGAGCAAATGCAGATCCGACTCCTCGGTCTGGTCCAGATGGGCGATGGCCACCGGGGCCAGTGCGTTGCTAACTTTGGGCTTCAACCCGTGCTCGGCTGCAATGGTGGCCACCAAATCAGCCAGGGTAATGTTGTCCCAAACACGTGTCCGGGGAGCCTTTAGACTTTCTCGCATGTCAGAGGCCTTGGCCCGGATCGTCAGGGTGTTCGGTGGACCGCTGTGTTCCACCTCGTCCACCACATAGAGGCCAAGACGGACCAGTCCTGTCTGCCGGTAACCCAGTGACACCTCAAGTTCCGCCCCATGCCGGGGCCAGATTAGCAAGGCATCACGAT
>JALSHZ010000018.1 GCA_026981985.1 Gammaproteobacteria bacterium
GTTTTGTCGTATTCGGGGCTATTTATCCACTTGTCGAAAACAAGGGCTGAGTGCATCCGATGCGTTGGCGTTGGTTTTTGCGGGAAAATTACCCCATTTTGATTTAATGGGCTGAGTAGTTACAAACAAACGAAGGTTATCGAGCTTCTTGAGGAGGTAAACAAATTGCCATTGGAGATTCATTGGGAGGAGATAATTGACTATCAGGTAACGTGTTTGAGAGGTGGGGCAAACGGGGTAGGCATTCCAGGTCTGATCATCGCTCAAAATGCCGCGCAAAATCGATGTGCGGTGTATTCACTTGACAAGCATTTCAGGTTATTAAATCAAGTACTGAAAATTGAGCTGTATTCGCAAAGAGGTTGATCGCACGGAGGGAACAGGTCTTGGAACGCATATATTAACCCAAGTTTCAGAGTTCAGGTAAGCAGCGATAGAGGCTCCCCCTTTTCGAAGAGGGTGTCGTAAAACGACACCCTCGCGCGGCACACGGAAGTGCCGCCAGATTCAACAACGACTAAGTTGTTGAATCTGTAAGGAAAGGAAAAATCGCACTTTTTCCTTTCCGTGTGTCGCAAAGCCCCGGATGGGCTTTTGCGACACCCTCTCGAAAAGGGGATTAGGGAGATTGGAAAGGCCTTGGGTTGGCAGCACCGCCCTGAAAATCCCCCTCAATCCCCCTTTGAAAAAGGGGGAGGCCTGCCAAAGAAGGCACCGATGTTTCTGCCGATAGTGTCAACATCCACCCAGATAAACTCCGAAACCTGAGTATTAACCTGCTATTGCAATAGCACAAGCCTGACGCCGACGCGTGTAAGATCGCTGATTTGGGACAATCGGGTCGATGGGTCACCTTGTAGCGACTATTGGCCGGCAGGATGCCGGCGGTCCCAGGGGCGTGTGCGTAGCGGTGCTTATGCCTTACTTCTTGCCTTTTCCATAGAGATATTTCGTGAACGTTGCGACATCCGAGCTTTGGCGTCTGACGAGGTGGTCGAGGCTGACGATGGCAAATTCGAGGAGGTTGACGATGATGTAGGGGTGTTCGACACGAAGACGTTTGTACATTTCGCGCGTCAACTTCAACAGCTGGGTTGAGTCCTTGACGGCGCGCAGGCGCACGGTGCGTGGCTGGCGGTCGAAAAACGACATTTCGCCGGCGAGTTCGCCCTGGCGCATGCGTCCGACTTCGAGTTCTTCATTGCCGTCATCGGCCATCAAGACTACTTCGCCCGACAAGACGATATAGAGCGCATCGCCTACTTCGCCAATGTCAGCAATGGTCTCTCCCTTGTTGACGGTGACTTCCTGGGTGAATTCTAGAAACGTGTCAATCTCGTTCGCGGTCAAGGCGCGGCACAGTTCGTGGTCGCGCAGAAACGCTTTGACGGATTCCTTTTCGGCCATCTTTGCTTCTCCGGTAGCTGAAATATCCCGCAGTCTACTCCAAGCACGGCTGGGTTCAAAACCAGTTGTATTTGTCGTCAGGGCGTGGCCGGCGGGATACAGCGTGAAACGAGTAGTCGCCCTGCTTCTGCAACGCCCCGCAGCAGTGTCGGCATGTGGCGTTCAGGTAGTAGTTCTATGTTGCCTTGTCGACTCTGGACAAGAAGGTGCCGCCCATGCCGTTGCAAATACCAGGCGCGCACTTCAGCTTCGCTTGCGGCACGAATCTCACCCACTTTCCAGCGTACCGAGCGCTGCCACCAGCCTTCCAGGCCATGAGAGGTCGGCCAGTATTCCATAAACCGCAGCACGCGCCATACTTTCTCGATTGGCCAGTCATCCCATTCGATGAAATCGACCAGCGACTCTTGCTGTATGTTGCGCGCGAATACGCCGTCAGGTTGCTCCCGGCCTGCGTGCTTTCCGGCATACCCGGCGGCGACGGCGTCCAATACCTCGGGCATCATGTCCGCTGCGATGTTGCCGAAATATTCATCGAGCTGCCGTTCCGATGAGCCCTGGGGCAAGGGGACTTTCCGTTGCCTGATGATGGCACCGGTATCGATGCCGGCATCGATGTAATGCACTGTTACCCCGCCCTGCTGTTCACCGTTGACGACCTGCCACAGCAGGGGCGCGCCGCCGCGATAGTTGGGCAGCAAGGCGTAGTGGATATTGATAGCCCCCAAACGGGGGATGGAGAATACCGACTCCGGCAACAACGGCGCTTTACAGGTGATGAGCAGATCAGGCGCCAGCTGCGTCAGCCAGGCAGCAAAATCATCTACCTGGTCTTGGGCATAGCAGCGATAGGAAACGCGGTGCAACCTGGCCCAGCTTTGCAAGGACGGCGCCCGGCACAGGCAGTGCCATCCTTCACGCGCTATCCCCATCACGCCACCCGCAGGCGCGTCGTCACAGGCGACGCCAATCAGCTGATGCTGATTGGCAACCATTCGCAGCAGGGTCGATGGTTCAGGGGTCATGACGACGATTTTCAAAGCGGCTTCTCCATTGGTAACGCAGCCGCAACGTAACGCCGCACTGCCCTGTTTTTACTGACAGCATCCAGAAGCACAGGTTCCAGATGAACGCCATGATAATTGTCAAGGAACCTCCATGCACCTGCCTGAACGCCGAAACTTCCGCAGCACCAAAGCAATAAGTGTCTCTATAAGTGTTTCTATAACTTAAAGCCTTCGATGCCCGCTGCTATGATAAGCGCAGGCATCATCCTATCCAGAGGGCAACATGGCACTCGCAGAACAGCAGCAGTCACTGTCATTTGAAGAATACTTGCAGGTAGAGGAACAGACCGGCCTCAAGCATGAATACTGTCAGGGGCAAATTTGGGCGATGGTTGGTGCGACAGATCGGCACGTCACCATTTCGCTCAATCTAGCGGCATCGCTCAAACAAAAACTACAGGGCTCTCCCTGCCAAACCTATATCTCCGACATGAAACTCCATATCGCGGCCGCTGATGCCTGGTTTTATCCGGATGTCATGGTCTGCTGCGAGCCTGCCGATCGAGCCAATCACCTCGCCAAGGAGCACCCTGTTTTTATTGCAGAGGTGCTGTCACCGTCTACCGAGGCCTTCGACCGGGGGCGCAAGTTCAGCCACTATCGTCAGATAGCCAGCTTGCAACACTACTGGCTGATCGACCCAGAACGTCATCTTGTCGATGCCTACCGCCGCGGCAATGAGGGCGAGTGGCTGCTGCATGGCTACAGCAGCAAGGACATCAGCGCCCCCATCGAGGCGCTTGCCTGCGAGATCGAAATGGCATTGCTGTTCGAAGGGGTCGATGAAAATGATGATTGCATCGACCAGGAGACACCTCGCCCGGAAATCGGCTAGCCCTGCCATCAGCCCCAAGCGCATCAAGCATCAAGCGGGCACCTCCCCATCCACCATGCAACGCCGCAGAGACCCGACAGACCCCATGATAATCATCAAGGGCATCCTGCGTCGCGCGTGTGATACTCGAAGCGAGTGGGGGAGTATAAAATGATTAACCTCGGGCAAACCCCTAAGCCCAAAAACACGCTAGAATGCAGCTCCCCAGACCCCCACACCGAGGTGTCGGCCTCGCCAACAGGTAATCACCATGTTTGAAAAAGACCCCAGAACATTCGAAGCAGACATCAAGGGACTGTCACCCGAACAAAAGGCGATGGTGAAGCTGGAAATCACGCTGACGAAGTTCTTCAAGTCTTTTGACGACAGCATCAGCCGCTGGGAACGGCTGATCTATCCCACCATGATCGTCATGGCGATCCTGGGGCTATCGGGTTTTTATCTGATCTATCACGTCACCAAAGACATGAGCACCATGACGCAGAGCATCGACCCACGCATGGCAGCCAACCTTGCGGCCATGTCGGGCCACATGTCTGACCTGTCCGACAACATTGAGAAGATGACTGGCCAGATTGGCATCATGGTCGACAAGATCGAAAACATGGACAGCAATATCGCGAAGATTACCGGCAGCATCGAACACGTCGACAGCACCATGAACACCATGACCGAAGACATCGGCGAGATGAAATACGCCATCCAGGGCATGAGCCTGAATATCTATCAGATGAATGTTGCCGTGCGGGACATGAACCTGAGCACCAAGCGCATGAGCCGTGACATCAACGAGATCAGCGAGCCGATGGATTTCATGAACTCGTTTACGCCGTGGTGAGGCTGCCCCTGAATAATCATTCGCTGCGCCATTCAAAATAATCGAAGCAACGATTTGTCCCTTTTCCATGTGCCGGGCGAGGATGTCTTGTTACGCCCCCTTGCCAACTTTCGGAAAAACAGAACGCTACGATCATAATATTCCATTGGAACAATAACAGGTTCCGTCCAATACTCGTATTGCACACACCAAATAGGTCGCCCAAGCGACAGGAGGCAATACGATGAGTACGCAACAATGTCCATTTCACACCACAGCCAGCGGCAGCACTCCCACCAATGAAACCTGGTGGCCCGAGCGTCTGCGGCTGGACATGCTGCGTCAGCACTGCCCCGATTCGAACCCGATGGGGGGCGACTTCGACTATGCCGAGGCTTTCGCCACGCTGTGTTACGACGCGCTCAAGGCCGATTTGCGCGCCCTGATGACCTATTCTCAGGACTGGTGGCCGGCAGATTACGGCCACTATGGGCCGATGTTCATTCGCATGAGCTGGCATGCCGCCGGCACTTACCGGATTCAGGATGGTCGGGGCGGCGCGGGCACTGGCAACCAGCGTTTTGCGCCGCTCAACAGCTGGCCGGACAACGTCAACCTCGACAAGGCCCGCCGGCTGTTGTGGCCGATCAAGCAGAAATATGGCCGCCAGATCTCCTGGGCCGACCTGCTGGTGCTGGCGGGCAATGTGGCGCTGGAGTCGATGGGGTTCAAAACCTATGGTTTCGGCGCGGGCCGCCAGGACATCTACGAGCCGGAGAAAGACACCTATTGGGGCATGGAATCGACCTGGCTGGATGACCGTCGCCACAGCGCGGATGCCGAGCTGGAAAACCCGCTTGCCGCCGTGCAAATGGGGCTGATCTATGTCAACCCCGAAGGCCCGGATGGCCACCCCGACCCGCTGGCCACTGCCCGTGCGGTGCGCGAGACCTTTGCCCGCATGGGCATGGACGATGAGGAGACAGTGGCACTGACCTGTGGCGGTCACACCTTCGGAAAATGCCACGGTGCTGGCGACCCGGCACTGGTGGGACCGGAACCGGAGGCCGCGCCGATCGAGCAACAGGGGCTGGGCTGGAAAAGCGCCTACCGCAGCGGCAAAGGCGCGGATCAGATCGGCTCCGGGCTGGAAGGCTCGTGGACGCCAACGCCGACTCAGTGGGACAACAGCTACCTTGAGATGTTGTTCGATAACGAATGGGTGCTGACCAAGAGCCCTGCCGGTGCCTGGCAGTGGACGCCGAAAAACGATACCAGCGCGAATCAGGCGCCAGCCGTCGATGACCCGCAACAACGCGTGCCGATCATCATGACCGATGCCGACATGGCGATGCGCGAAGACCCGATCTACGCCCCCATCGCGCGGCGCTTCCGCGACGACCCGGACGCCTTTGCCGATGCCTTCGCCCGCGCCTGGTTCAAGCTTATCCACCGCGACATGGGACCGAAATCCCGCTACCTCGGCCCGGAAGTGCCCCAGGAAGCATTGATCTGGCAAGATCCTGTGCCGCCGGTCGATCACCCTCTGATCGACACTGACGATATCACCCAGCTAAAAAGAGCTGTACTCGACTCGGGGCTGACGGTGGCCGATCTGGTCTGGACTGCCTGGGCCTCGGCCTCGACCTTCCGCGGCTCCGACAAGCGCGGTGGCGCCAACGGCGCACGCATTCGTCTTGCGCCACAGAACAGCTGGGAGGTCAATGAACCGGCGCGGCTTGGTCGTGTGCTCGGTATGCTCGAAGCGGTACAACGCGGATTCAACGACTCGCGCAACGACGGCAAACGGGTGTCGATGGCCGACCTCATCGTCCTCGGCGGCTGTGCTGCGGTGGAAAAGGCTGCCGCCGACGCCGGCCATCCAGTCACGGTGCCCTTCCGCCCCGGTCGCAGCGATGCGACCCAGGAACAGACCGATGTCGATGCCTTCGCCGTCCTCGAACCCGTGACGGACGGTTTCCGCAACTACCAGAAGCAACGCTACGCCTGCCAGCCGGAAGAACTGCTGGTGGACAAGGCGCAACTGCTGACCCTGACGGTGCCGGAGATGACAGTATTGATTGGCGGCCTGCGGGTGCTTGGCACCAACTTTGGGCACAGTGATCTCGGCGTGTTCACCGACCGGCCAGCGGTGCTCAGCAATGACTTTTTCGTCAACCTGCTGGACATGGCGACCCGCTGGGAACCCACCGATGGGCAGGCGCTGACCTTCGACGGCATCGACCGGGCAAGCGGCGAACGGCGCTGGCAAGCCAGCCGTGTGGATATGATTTTCGGCAGCCACTCGGAGTTGCGCGCGGTGGCGGAAGTCTATGGCGCGACTGATGCGGGAGAGAAGTTCGTCCACGACTTCGTGACCGCCTGGACCAAGGTGATGGAGCTGGATCGTTTCGATCTGGACTGACGCCGCGGCTCCCTCTGTGTGCGGCGCCGTCAGGTGCCGCACACAGGGATTTTAATCTTCCGTGATAACTGCGTGACGGCCACGCCACATCTTCTGCTTACGCTGAAGCCTCCCAATCAACGCCTGCGCACCGAGCGCAGCAAGAGGCAGTCGGAGTAACAAGCCATGAAGAAACTCGTCACCACCACCATGCTGGCCTTCCTCGCCAGCACCGCAGTCGAGGCACAGGAACTCGACATCAGCATCACCAACCTCACCCACGGTAGCCACTTCACGCCACTGCTGGTCGCAGCCCATGGGGCAACGACACAGCTGTTCGAGCCCGGCAAAGCCGCCAGCGCGAACCTGCAAGCCATGGCAGAAGGCGGCGACATCAGCGACCTGTCATCTGATGTCGATGCCGCTGGCGCGGACAAGGTCGCCAACCCGGCAGAAGGCCTTCTCGCACCGGGCGCTTCCACCAGCTTTTCGCTATCGACTCAGGAAGGCAATGACTATCTCTCCCTCGTCGCCATGGTGCTGCCCACCAACGACGGTTTCGTCGGCATGAACAGCCTGCCGATCCCCACTGCCGCCGGCAGCTATACTTATCAGGTGAATGCCTGGGATGCAGGCACCGAAGCCAACGATGAAATCGTCAACGGCAATGGTGCGCCCGGAATGGCCGGTATCCCTGCCGATCCGCTGGGCAAGAACGGCACCGGCGCCACCGGCGTTGCGACGGCTGATGATAACCAGAACATCCACATCCATCGCGGCGTGATTGGCGACACTGACCCAGACGGTGGCCCGAGCGATTTGGACAGCCGTATCCACCGCTGGCTCAACCCGGTTGCCAGCGTCACGATCACCGTCAAATGAGGAGGCCTGCCATGAAAGCTGTCATACTTACCGCTGTCATTCTCGGCCTTGGCGCCTGCTCGAATGACAACAACAACGATGGCACCGGCGATAACACGTCCGGCACCGTCGACATGACCAGTTATCGCATCGAGCTGATCAACCTGACCAACAACCAGCCTTTCTCACCACCCGCCGCCATGCTGCATGATGGTGGCTTCAGCGCTTGGGAAATCGGCAAGCCCGCCAGCGAGGCGATCGAAGTGCTGGCCGAAAGTGGCGGCACGAGCAAGCTGATCAGCCTCCAGCAAGGTAATCCGATGTTTACCGGCAGAGGTGAAATACTGGCGGGCCAGACACTCAGCTTCGAAATAGGCTCCAGCGATCCTGATGTCAGCCATCTGACCCTGGCAACCATGCTGGTCAATACCAACGACGCCTTTACCGGGCTGACGAATATCGACCTGAAAGGGATGACCAGCGGCGACAAACGTGTCTTTCTCACCCCCGCCTATGACGCCGGTACAGAGTTCAATGATGAACTGGCAGCCCACGTCCCCGGCCCGGCTGCGGGTGGTGAAGGTTTCAATGCCGCACGGGATGACGTGACCGCGGTGGTGACGCATCATGCCGGTGTCGTCAGTAAGGACGATGGCCTTGCCGATTCCGCGTTGTCGCAAGCGGAACGCTTCGACAACCCGGTGTTGCTGGTCAAAATCACGCGACTGTAAGAGAAAGCGGTTTGGCAAAAACAGTACTCATCGTTGAAGACGACGCCGATATTGCAGAACTCGTGCGCATGCACCTGGCCGAAGCCGGTCATGCGCTCGAGGTCTGTCACGATGGCAGCAAGGCCTGGGAACGCTACCAGAAGAAACATTTCGATCTGGTTGTTCTCGACATCATGCTGCCCGGCATGGACGGTCTCGAAATTTGCCGGCGTATTCGCCAGGACGAGACCCGCTACACGCTGGTATTGATGCTGACCTCGAAAACCACCGAACTCGACCGCGTCCTTGGCCTTGAGCTGGGCGCAGACGACTATCTGACCAAGCCATTCAGCCTGATGGAGCTGGTCGCACGGGTCAAAGCATTGCTGCGCCGCAGTGAAGCCCTGGAGGCAGCACCGGAAACCGAGCAACGACGCCTCAGCTTTCACCAGCTCAGTATTGACCCCACCACCCGCGAGGTCGAAGCCAACGGCCAATCAGTCGAACTGACCGCCAAGGAATTCGATCTGCTGTGGCACTTTGCCCGCCATCCCGGGCAGGTATTCAGCCGCATGCAGTTACTCGATCAGGTTTGGGGCTACAGCCACGAAGGCTATGAGCACACTGTCAACTCACACATGAACCGGCTGCGCGGAAAAATCGAACCCGACCCGAAAAAGCCGATCTACATCAAAACGGTATGGGGCGTCGGCTATCAGTTTATCGGTGACCGCCAATGAGCTGGACCCGCACCCTCTATGCACGGCTGGCCATTGGCCTGATTGTCATTCTCCTGTCGGTAGGCGCGATTTACACCGTCTCCGTCGTCTATCTCGCCCGTCAGTGGCAACAGACAGCAACCCAGGATCTCAACCGCAACCTGGCTCGAAACCTCGTCGCCGACAAGCGCATTGTCAGCGATGGAAAAATCGACATCGACGCCATGAAAAAAACCTTCATGGACTACATGACGATCAACCCCAGCATCGAAATTTATTATCTCGACCTGGATGGAAAAATACTTTCCTATTCTGCCGAACCTGGCAAGGTCAAGCGCGAACATGTTGCCATCGAGCCCATTCGCCAATTTCTCTCTGGTACAGCCATGCTGCCGCTGCTCGGTGACGACCCACGCGCACACGATCGCCAGAAAACCTTTTCCGTTACACCGCTGCCCGATGCCGATAACCCGGAAGGCTATCTTTACGTGGTGCTCCGCGGTGAAGACCTCAATGCCGCGGAGCAAGCGCAGACACTCCAGTTCGTCCTCGCCGTGGCCACGCCCGGACTGATCGGGAGCCTGTTGCTGGGGTTTATTATTGGCCTGCTGATTTTTCGGCACTTATCGCTGCGGCTGCGCGCCCTCGCTACTCGGGTGAGTGCTTTTGCCGATAGCGGGTATCAGCAGCCGGCCACGCTGATAGAAAACGATTCACGACCCAACCGGGATGAAATCGACGAACTGGAAAAAGAATTTGCACAAATGAGCCGACACATCGCCAGCCAGTGGTCGGCGCTGAAACAGCAGGATAAGCTGCGCCGGGAAATGATCGCCAGCATTTCCCACGACTTGCGCACGCCACTGGCCTCCGCCCGTGGTTATCTCGAAACCATCGCGCTGAAAAAAGACAGCCTCGACGAAGCCGACAAAGCACGCTATCTCGATATCGCCATCAAACAGACCAATCGGCTGCAAACGCTGATCGACCAGCTATTCGAACTGGTCAAGCTCGAAGCCCGTGATACCGAGCTCCACTTCGAGAATTTTCCTGTACTCGAACTGGTCTATGACGTGGTTGGTAAATTCTCACTCAAAGCGCAGCAGAAAAATGTCAACCTGGCAATCGACCGCGACGCCAGCGACAGCCATGTCGTCGCCGACATCGGCCTGATCGAAAGAGTGCTCGACAATTTGATCGACAATGCGCTGGAACACACGCCGGAAGGCCATGCCATATGGATCGAAGTCCATGAAAACCATAACAAGCAGGTCGTGATCTCGGTCAACGATGAAGGCGAAGGCATCCCCAAAAACCAGCAGCAACTGATCTTCGAACGCTTCCACCGCGCCAACAACCCCCAGCGCAGCAGCAGCGGCCATGCCGGACTTGGGCTGGCCATCGTGAAAAAAATCATCGAACTGCATCAGCAGAACATCGAGGTCGAGAGCCAGCCCGGCATGGGGGCAAGATTCAGCTTTACACTCCCGGCGGGTTGAGCTCCATCGCATCGATCGCTTCCGGCGCCCCAAGGGTTCCCCCCAGGCTCCTGACATTGACACCTTGATCATTATCATTAAGTCGAGATCCCATTTCATACCATACTGCACGCCCTCGCTGGTGGAAGTAGCTGACCACCAACCCGCATTTCTGACTGGATGGCTAGCGTGCGCAGCAATCCAGTGAGAAATGCGGGTCAGAGCGCTTCGTTCGATCCGAGCACGGAGTTCGGATGAATGGCCAACCCGGGACTCAACAAATGATTCGACTCAAACCAAAGCAGCAAGACCTGTCTTCACGCCACATCATCGGACTGCTGGCCGGCATTTTTCTGGCCGTCAACTGCTCGCTGGCACAGGCCGAGCACGGTGACGATCCCAAGATCGAAATGGGCATCACCGAGTACAAGAAAACCCATGAAGAACACAGCAAGAAGGCTGCTGAAAAGAAAGACACGGCCTCTACCACCGATCACTCAAAACTGAAAGAGCTGGAAGGCCCATTCAACAGCGGGCCGGAAGTGACCAAGGCTTGCCTCAGCTGTCACAACAAGGCAGGGCATCAGTTCACCAAAAACAAGCACTGGACCTGGCGCTATAAGCACCCGGAAACCGGGCAGGAGCTCGGCAAGGGCGTTCTGATCAACAATTTCTGCACCAATGCCAAAGGCAACGAAGGCATGTGCGCCCAGTGCCACGCCGGCTATGGCATGACCGATATCGACACCTACGACTTCAACAACGAAGAGAACATCGACTGCCTCATCTGCCATGAAAGCAGCGGCACCTACTACAAGACGCCGACCAGCTCCGGCAACAAGGCCTGCTCCGTCATGTTCGAGGGCAAGCCACCACTCGACTGGACCAAGATCGCCCAAAGCGTAGGCGACCCCGGACGCAATAACTGTGGTAAATGCCACTTTTATGGTGGCGGTGGCGACAACGTTAAACACGGTGACCTTTCATCCGTGCTATTCGATCCACCAAAAGCAGTCGACGTTCACATGTCAACCGAAGGTGAGGACTTTGCCTGCATCACCTGTCACGTTGGTGAAGGTCACGACTGGGCCGGCAGCCGCTATGAAATGCTGGTTCATGACGACAAAGGCACGGGCAAGCCCGGTGCGCCGCGGGAAGTTGCTTCCTGCGAAAGCTGTCACGGCACTCGCCCCCATTCCAATACCGATATCATCGGCCTGAAGCTGAATGGTCATCTCGACAAGGTTGCCTGCGAAACCTGCCACATTCCCACCATTGCCAAGGGCGGCGTAGCCACAGTCATCGACTGGGACTGGCGCACTATGGGCAAACTGAAAAATGGTGAAGGCTTCAAACTGAAAGAATATACCCAGGGCGACGGCCACCATCGCGCCACCTACAAATCGATCAAGGGCAATTTCAAATATGGCGAGAACCTGAAGCCGCGATTGGAATGGTTCGATGGCACCATGAAATACACGACCATCGACACGAAATTCGATCCGGCCAAAGCACCGATCCTGATCAACGGTTTCGATGGCGCTCATGATGACCCGGACTCGCGAATCTATCCATTCAAGGTGATGCACACCACGCAACCCTACGACAAGGGCAACAATACCCTCGTCTACATGCACCTGTGGGGCAACGACGACGTCGCGCTATGGGGGAATTACAGCTTCGACAAAGCCATCAAAGCTGGCATGGAAAGGAACGGACTGCCCTACAGCGGCGAATGGGGTTTTATCGAAACCCTCTCCTACTGGCCGATCAACCACATGGTTGCACCAAAGGAGGACGCACTGGCCTGTGGAGAGTGCCACGCCAATGACGGGCGCATCTCCCACTTGAAGGGCTTCTATGTTCCCGGCACGGGTCGCACCCCAATGCTCGACACAATCGGACTGCTTGCCGTGCTGGGTACAGCTGGCGGCGTCCTCGGACATGGCGCATTGCGTCTGATGGCATCCAGAAGGAGAAAGAAATAATGGCGACGTATATTGTTCAGGTTTTCAAGCTGTTCGAGCGCATCTGGCACTGGAGCCAGGCCGCATCCATTCTGCTCCTGCTATTTACAGGCTTCGCGATTCACGGCGTTCATCGGCTCATCAGCTTTGAAACGGCAGCGTGGTTACACACCCTGGTGGCGTTTGCACTACTGCTATTGTGGATCTTCGCTACCTTCTGGCTGTTCACCACCGGCCAGTGGCGGCACTACATCCCCACCGGCAAGAACTTTATCCAGGTGGCGAAATACTATAGCTTTGGCATTTTCAAGGGAGATCACCACCCCTACCGCAAAACCTTTCGTCGCAAGCACAACCCCCTGCAGGCTCTGACCTATCTGCTGCTGAAAATCGTGATATTCCCGGCAATCTGGATATCCGGCATCGCTTACATGGTGATCAGCTTTGGCTATGGAGAAGGACTCAGCGACATGCTCGGCTCCGCGACTGTTCCACTCATTCACACCATAGCGGCCATTGCCATCGCAATTTTCATTATTGCGCACCTCTACCTGCTGACGACCGGCCACTCCTTTATAGCCCATTTGAAACCCATGATTACCGGCTGGGATGAAGTCGATCTGACCGATGAAGAGGCAGCCTTCCTGATCGCTGACGAACGCAACCACATCAAGCCCAGAGATGACATGGTGGTTCATTGCGAATCGGAGCCCAAAAAGTCCTGACGCGGTAATTTCTTCCGCCATGCTCCAGCCCGGTCGTTCCGGCTGGGGAGTCGGAATCCAGTGCCACGGAAGGCTTCCACCGGCGTTGGCATACATCCCTGTGACTGCATCCCCGCTTCCCTGCGAGGATGACGACGTAAGCGCTGTCATCCCGGCAGAGGGCGCCGGTGCCGCCCCCTGCTACGACCGCTCCAGTACAACCTCCTGGCCAACCATGTGCCCCATGTCTTCAAGAATGGTGTACATCGCTGGCAGCAGCGGCGTCATGCCGACACACCACCACGCACGGAACGATACGCTCGATCAAAAGCTGACCCTGATCTGATCGGCGCTGACCCTAACCTTCCAAGTAACTTCGCACCAAACTGGTCGTCTGGCAATCACGATTTCCCCCTTTGCCCGCCCGAGCATCACAGGCCTAGCCGGGATCAGCCCGAAGGGGCAGGCCATGGATCGCCTGCGTCGCTCTAGCTCCTCCATCCCTGGAGTCGACAGCGGCGCGTGTGAAGGGGAAAGAAAACCAAGTGGCCGGGTGCCTATTGAATGGCTGGGGCAGTATCATTTCGTTACTTTTCGGTGTGTGCCCGCGCAGCGGGTTGGGGCGCTGAGTAGTTACAGGCGTTGTGCTAAGTAGTTACTCTTCGATTTCGATTTCATCCGCTATACCATCCAACGCACGAACGGAATCTTCCAGCGTCACTGGCACCCCAAAACCGGCGACGGCACAAAACCCTGCTGCCGACTCGGGGCCTTCGTCTGTATCGTATTCGGTGATGCCATCGACCAACCGAAAAATCAAGCCTATCAGTTCAATCTGTCCATCAGCACACGCGGTAACTGGCGCAGTGATCCTGTAGTTTTTCCGTTCAGCCGTATGGATTTGATTTGCGATGACATCCTTACCTTCCTTCCGGGCTCGGACTTTTACGAATTCGCCGATTGAGATTTGACTGAGCAACAATATCTCGCTCTCATCACCTTCATCAGAAGTGATGAGCGTACCCGCATCGACCAGTATTTCGACACTGCCCGGTACATAACTGAGCGAGAGCCGCCGAGTTGCCACATCAATCTGATTGACCCGAGCCTCGAAACGCAACCCCCCTTCCCGATCAATAACACTACTGGCTAAAACCGCTCCATTATTGTCAACAACGCCATTGATCTCTACTTCCGAGCTGCCAACGATGACATCCTCGTCCTCGGCGATACTGCCGAGAGAAAGGGGAAGACCGTTAATATTCTTGCCGCCTTCGAGATCCTCATCGATTATCCCCTGATAGCTGATATATGTTCCTTCCGCAGGATCCTCATCATCCTCAAGCTCTACCTTTGACGCCATGATTGTCAACCCGAGCAACGTCCCCTCGACCTCAACATATTGCCCCTGTTGCAAGGACATACCATCGAAGTCCTCGAGAACCGCATTTTGAATATCAATCTCATAGCGACCTATCACGAAACGGCTTCCGCTAAGCTGTGAGACAAACCCCTTGATTTCCACCTCACTACGACCCTCTTCGTAGTCTTCTTCCCGCTCTATACGCGTAGCAACGATGGTTCCATCAGCCTCTCGAAAACCACTGACTGTAACAAGATCGCCCGCTTGAAGTTTTTCGATACTGGTCTGACCAAACGCAGTGCGCACACTGTCTACTCGTACCTGAGTGTCCAGTATGGTGACGATAACAATTGACGGGTCTGCTGTTCTTTGTACGTTTTCTATTGGGCCCTGCAGCTCATCGTCATAAAAAACACTGAGCGCGGTTCCCTGTGCCTCTGCCTGAAGAACTCCGTGAATTGTCACGAACATTCCCAAGGCGAGATCGTTGGCATTTGCTTGAGCATCGTCTACGACAATATTGGCGTTTGCCAAATCAAACTTGATACCATTGACAATGATACTGCCAAACCCGGTGATAGGCCCCTTGACTGTTACAGGTGTACCATCAAACCCCGTGCCGCCAATCCCTGTACCACTCCCCTCACTGCAAGCCGCAACAATGGAACTGATAACGATAAGCAGCAGAATTTTGACAGACTTGCGCAACCTCAACCCTCTGACAGTTAGTGACTATATCGTACATTGATATTGATACGCGCGGCTGGATCACGACGATCAAAGGCATCACCAGGCAAAAACACTCCCCAAACAGCCTCCAGCCTCAGCTTGCCTTTAATACGATAACCCAGCACCAGGTCGAGCTCCGACCCGAGGTCTGTACTCACACCTTCAGGGTCGCGATTCAAATCTGTTTCACGAAATTCATCCAACGGATAGTGCTGCCGATAGTTGTGCCACAACAGCGTCAAGGAGGAATCCCTGCTTGGCCTCATGCCGACACCAGCCGTCACTACCAGCAAGTTGCTCAACTCCGGATCAAAGACTTCACCATAATACCTGACCCTGGTGACCCCACCCAATTTTGCTGCGTTATCCTGCAAATCAGTTTGACGAAATCCCTGATCCACATCGTCGGGGTCACCCTGACCAAATGCGATACTTCCGAACATATAAATACGCGGCTGCTTTAGCACCCGATATACAACCCCTGCATCGTAGCCAATACCCCCGCTTTGAACACCACTGTCCCGAGTTCTCGACATTGCCATCTGAGCCCAATAATCTAATTCGCCCCACTCACCTTCTACTATAGCACCGACCCAATCAGTTTGCGCATCACGGTCATGGTCAGTTTGCCGGAGGATAAACGCGTTGATTTCACGGTCATCTCGATCTGGCAAAGCGAGTTGAAACCAGAAGTGATCAACACGCTTATTTCTGTCAGTCTGTAGCAAGTCTTCTGTAAACGCCCGCTCTCGAAAAAATGCGCCCGTCAGAGCGTAACCAGCCCCGGAAAATCTCGCTTTGACCCCATCGACCGTATCGTCAAACATCCATTCCCGAGGGGTTTTGAAGCGCTGTCTTCCTACCGTGAAAGACCAAGGCTTGTGATGATACGACAAGAAGGCCTTATCCAATTGGAGCTCGAAGTCTTGGTTATATTCTCCGACCTCGTCGGTAACAGCATAAGGCTTATTCAATTCAAAAACCGTGTATGCCAGCAGGTCGTCGCTATCCCTCCATGCAAATGCCAGCGAAGGATTAAAAGGGGTCACGACAGTCAACTTATCGGCAGATGCCGCATCGAGGTCGTAATCCGAACGGCTATCGATTTCTGCTGCAAAACGTAACCCATAATACCAACTGCCACCCAGATAATGACCTGCTTTTGGTGGAGCCCCACTATCCATTGAAGACTCAACCACGGATTTCTCCACCCCTGCTGATTCAACCACACTTGTCACACCAAGCAGAAGCGTAATCAACAGGATACAGGCCTGACAACTCTTCATACTTCCTATACCGAAATCTTGTCGATCAAACTAGCGGGAAGCACTTCCCATCCCGTATGAATGCAGTAAAGACATGACAATCTCAGCAGTGCCGCATTGTGCCAAGCCTTCAGTGTATTGTCGGGTGGTAGCGGCGCAATAGCAGCATATGCGCCCATGAAATCATCCACCAATACCGCATTGCCACCACCAGTGAGCTGAGAAAGCTGCTCATGCGCAAGATAATTTGCAATATCTATAGCAGGATCGGCCATACACAAGGTATCGAAATCGATCAGGAACGTTTTATTGCCATCATGGATGAGCTGTTTGCAATAAAAATCGCGATGCACTAACTGTAGAGGCCCAGCGCTCAATCGAGCAAACTGGTCACTGACCTGAGCATAAGCCCACTCCAGTTTTTCAGAAAGGTCCGGACGTAAAGCCGAGGTCAATGCCACCCAGTCAGCCAGCATGTCGAGCTCATCCTCGGGATGGTATCGTTTATCAATCTGCAAGGGGGTTTTATGGAGTTTTGCAATCGCACTTGCAGCCACCCTGCCCTGATGGAGGCCATCCCATTGACTGTCCCTCCCCAATATTTCACCGGGAACGTATTCGATAACGACAGTCGCCAGCGTATCGTCATATCCCAGCGCTTTGGGGATACGGATATCATCCTTGCTGTCATCACCAAACCCGACATTTCGCAATGCAGTGATAAGCTCGTAATTCTCCTGTTGGCGTGATCTTCCTTCCTTCAAACAGCGAATCACCAATGCGTTGCTGTCATCATCGGGAGACCTCCGGGCCGCCAATACGCAACGCTTGCCCGGTCTGTGATTCAGAATCGTCAATTCAGCACCCTCGACCTCCCCCCCCAAGAGGCTTTCACTGAATTGTCGAAGAAACAGGCGTCGCCGCTTGTCTTGATGCAATAGCGTCAACCCGGGTAGCTTGTCGTCTAACCCCGGTATCCTCAGAAGCATTTCCGGCTCCTGCAAAATCACCAGCCCATCTGTTTCCTGGTTCCGGTCAATCTGCTTTCTCCTCGACTTATGCAGTTTATTGACCATTCTCCTGTATAGCTCGGGAATGCCAGTGCCGGCCAGTTCCCCAAACAACACCATCGGCTTCATTTTGTCACCATCTTTTAATGTGAGATGGTATTTGACAATGAAGCGGTCCTCCCCACGAGGGAAAACACGATGAACTTCTAGCGATGCCACATCAAACCCTCGATTGCTGGCCCAAGACCAGTGCTGATTCAGCGCATCAAGCATTCGACCAGGATCGATGGCTAAGCGCAGGCGCGCAAGCAGATCGGCGCTGTGATGGGGGAGTTGAACTAACCGATGTGTCATAACGTTAAAATTCTGATTGTGGTTGTGGTTGTGGTTGTGGTTGTGGTTGTGGTTGTGGTTGTGGTTGTGGTTGTGGTTGTGATGCCCTGCTTGCGGTCAACGTGTCCGGCGAAACCAACGACACTTTTCCGTCCAGGCCTACTCGCAGAATCATGTCTGTATGCTCAGCACTTTCTAGATCGTGCGTTATCAACAAGCAAGTCCGCCCTGCTGTCAGACGCTGAAGTGCAAGCATGACCTTCTCCTCGCTATCAACATCAAGGCCCGTCATTGGTTCATCAAGAATAACGATCGGCGCATCTCTTACGATGGCTCTCGCAATAGCGATGCGTTGCCGCTGCCCCGCGGACAAACTGGCACCATTTTCAGCCAATACCGTGTCGTAACCATTTGGCAAACGCATGATAAAGTCATGCGCACAAGCGAGCCTTGCAGCCCGTTCGATATCTTCCTGAGTGGCATCAAGCCTTCCATATGCGATATTTTCCCGCACTGTCAGGGCAAACAAATGAGGGTCCTGCATAACAATACTGATCTGCCCACGCAATGAACTTAGGGTATAACTTCTTATATCCCTACGGTCGATCTCGATACGGCCGGATTGGGGCTCATAGAATCGCAGTACAAGCTTCGCGATCGTTGATTTTCCAGCCCCACTGGCGCCAACCAATGCCACGGTTTTTCCAGGCGGTATGTGAAAACTTACATTCTCAAGCACAGGTTTTTTATTTCTTTCATAAGCAAACGTCACTTCATGAAAGACGATCTCTCCCTGAAAAGGGTCGGCAGGACGCGCGTCAGGAAGGTCTGCTATTTGAGGCTGGGTTTCCAGAATGGAAATCAGCCGTTCACCACAAACGGCAGATTTCGACAACCGGCTGGTCAAGGTTGCCAACTTTCGGATCGGCTTGTATAACGTAGTCAGATATGCCGTAAAAACCAATAGATCACCGGGTGTCAACGCACCAGAGAGTACGCGATGCACACCAAACCAGAGCACCGCTGCCGTTCCAGCAGCCAGGATGACCTCAACAACCCGATTGAGATTTGCTTCCAGTCGTGTGGTTTTCAGCCCGGCCTTGAGGCTCGCTTTATGCTGTTTTGAAAATCGCTCGTCTTCCCAGGCTTCGCGAGCATGAGCCTGTATTACCGGGAGCGCCGACAGTGTTTCAGCAAGAATATTAGCCGTTTGACTCTCGCGTTTTCGCTGTTTTCTAGTCGCGACGCGAATTTTCCCAGACACCTTGAAAGAAACCAACATCAAGGCTGGCAACACCGCCAACGCAACCACCGCCAACTGCCAATCCATCCATAGCATAACGGCAGCGACAGCGATCATCACCAAAATGCGCTCGGTTATCAACAGGACCGCATTAACCAAAAGGTCACGCAGCAACTGGATATCACCGGTCAGGCGCAACAACAGGTCACCGGAGTGCTGCTCATCATGAAATGAATGTGACAAACGCTGTATATGGCGGAATAATCGTTTACGCACTGACGCAATAACGCGCTGACCGACACTGGCCGCCAAATATGCTTGGCCATAGCCAAACACCCCTCTAACCAATGCAATGAGCAAAACTGCTGCAGCTGCCCCGCCAACCAATGTAGCCGTTGGAGTTGATGCAAAATATCCTGCTTGGGACGAATCCCCCGGCATCAATACATAATCAAATATCAGTTTGATCGGCCAGGGTTGCGCGAGATATGCAAGGGTTGCGCCAAGCATGCACAGCCAGGCTGCGATCATTCGCTTCCGGTGAGGTTTCAAATGGGGGGCGAACAGCCGGAACAGACGCACCAAGCTGGCAATCTTTTTTCGATCAAGGGGCCAACGCACCTTCATCGACTTTGGTCCTCGATATCTATCTTCAGACCATTCGCCAGATCGAGGACCCGCTGTGCATTGCTCTTCCAGGTGTAGCGACTCGCATAAACCGCCGCATTATTCCCTAAATGCTGACGCAGTGAGGAGTCGATAATCAGGCGCTCCAATGCATCCGCGAGCGCCAGCGAGTCACCAGCCTTGGCCAATAGGCCCGTCTGACCATGCTCAATGATATCACCGATCTGACCGATATCACTGGCGACGACACTTTTCCCAAGCGCCAAGTATTCAAATAGCTTTAATGGCGAGAAATAAAAATCATCCAAATCGGGGTACGGTGCAACCAGAATATCACAGCGCGCCAACATCGCGGGTATACCATCGTGATTAACCCAACCAGATAAGGTCACCTTGCCCGCCAAGTCCGCCCCCTGAATATATCCTTCCAACCAATGCCGCATGGGACCGTCGCCCATAATGAGCAGATGCACCCCCGCATGTCGTTTGTTCAACTCACGAAAACCGTCCATTAATATATCAACGCCATGCCATTCCTTGAGTGTCCCGCAAAACCCGATGATACATTTCCCCTTAGCATAACCAAGCGGCACAGGCCTGACCCGTGGGTGAAAACGGCGCTCATCGACCGCGTTGGACATGACGACGATACGTGTCGAACGGCCACCTCGCCGAGAGACATAGTCTGCAACGGCTTCTGATACGGCTAAGATCAAGCCGGCATGGCGAAACACCTTGTTTTCGATCTCGCTGGCTTCGTTCGCATTGGCCAACACCCGGTACTTTTTTTGTTCTTCCAATAATGGCGAGTTAACCTCAATAATACTTGGAATACGATAGCGTTCAGCACAATTTATCGCCGCCGCACTCCAGAGAGAGTAACGCTCATAAATAAAATCGAATGCCTGCTCTTCATGGGCCGATGAAAAAGCACGCTCCATGGCGCCGGCACTCGCCATATACCGCCGTTCTTTGGCTCTGCGATGGGCCAAAGGGTCTGATTCATCGATATCGGCAGGGACCGCCTCCGCAGCACCTACAACCTTGACAATCTGATACCCCCCCTGCTCTGGCGGCGTACCCTCTTTTGTACAGAATATGGTAACCTCATGGCCAAGCTCCAAAAAGGCATCAACAATCGCACGCACATGCACGGAAGCACCTTTATCGCCAAATACAGGGATACCATGGTCTGCAAGAAAATAGGCGATTCTCATTCTGCTTGCCCTTTCTTCACTGGAGCTTCTGCGAGGCCATGCGCAGAAAAATAGCGACAGAGAGTCCTCGCATTGTCTTCCAGGGAAAACTGCCGTTCAACCTTTTCCCGCGCACAGCATGCCGCAGCCCGGCGCTCGCCCGCATTCGTTGTCAGAACCTTTTCGAGCGTATCAGCCAGGCTTTGAGTGCTGCCTGGTGTTGCCAGCCACCCCGAACGTCCATCATCAATCATTTCCGGAATTCCCGCGAGACGCGTTGAAATCACCGGGGTGCCGAGCGCCATCGACTCGAGTAACACGGTCGGCAAACCATCACGATCACCGCTACGTCCGACAACACAAGGCAGTACAAATACCGTGGCCCGCTGCAACCATTCGAAGACCTGTCGCTGGGACATGCCACCTGCCAAGGATATGCATTCATTCAACTCCAGCTTTTCAATTTGTGCTTCGAGAGACGGTCGCTCAGGGCCTTCACCAATGATGACGCACTGAAACGGGATCTGCTTTTTCCCAAGCTCACTGCAGGCATCAATCAAATGACGAAACCCTTTTTTTTCTACCAAGCGGCCAACAGCGACGATCAACTTGTCCTCACGGGGCTCGAAATGGGCTTGGAGCTGGGTTAGATCGATGCCATTGTAGAGGCGATAGATCGTTGCACGACCACCGCTGATCTCATCGAGATAGCGACGATTGTAGTCACTCACAGTTACCGTAAAATTTGCGGCCAGTAGCTTCTTTTTCAGAAAAGCGAGGTCTTCATCCGGGGTACTGTAGGTATGGTAGATATCCTTGGCATGCGCCGTCATCGAGTAAGGGATGCTCGAAACCCGGCTCGCCAACATCGCGACAGTAGCAGCATCACTGGCGAAGTGCGCATGCAGGTGCGTCACCCCGCGGCTTGCTGCAAGCGCCGCAAGCACTGCCGCTTGCAGTTGCAATACGGCGCATTGACTATGCCGCTTCCCCGGAAACGGCGGCAAACCCGAGACATCATCCGCCCGCGCCTTGAGCTCTTTACGTACTGTCTTTTCGCGACACTTGTCGCTGGAAAAATTACGCTTAGCAACTGTCATCCGATCCAGCTCATCTCTACCGGGCAAGTAAGTGACATCGAGGTCGAGCGTACGCAATAGAGCGTCTTGCTGTTCCGGCTCAGGCCGCAGCAATGAGAATACTTCAACATGTAGCCCAAGCGAGACCAAGGCTCTTAATTCATTGATAACGAAGGTTTCAGAGAGGCGCGGAAAACGTTTGACGACATAGCCGATACGGGGCCCAGCCGGTTGATTATCATGGGAAACATCAAGCATAGACATACTCCCTCCGCTTCCGATAGCCAGCGGCTGATTGCTGCCTTGCTTCCATTGCATGCATCGACCAATACCCAATCCGGTCCAGACCATTAAAGTCCAGCGTCACTTTGGAAGACGTCAAAAACGAGGGGGGCGATAGACATTCCTTGATTTTTTCAATCAGCGTGATGGGATCAAGCACTGATGGATGAAGAAAATGAAGCAGCCCCCGCTCACTGAAACGTCTTGCACGAATCAACTGCTCGGCAACGGGCTCAACCCGCGGGATGGCCAGCAACGGCTTTCCACTTGCCAAGACTTCACACACGGTATTGTAGCCACACATCCCCAACACCAAATCAGCGACACCTATTTGGGTCTTCATATCATCACTAAAATCTTCAAGCAGGAGCCCACTCACGCCATCACCAATTTTTCGAAGCACCAATCGCTGTCCAGCCGGCATCTCAGGCCCGAGGATCACTGTCGCGGTAAATTCCGGGCGCTCGGTAAACGTGCTTGTTCGCATCGCCCGGACCAGGCTTTCAATGATCCGCCCACCATCCTCTCCCCCACCCACAGTAACCAGTATATGTGGCAGACCGGGCCTGCAATCCTTCTGAGGAGCTGGGGGTTGGGGTTGGGTTTGAGTTTGAGTTGTTTGATATTGCCGCCCATCGATGTAGCCACAGTACCGAAGCTTCTTCAAAGCATGGTCAGGAAAACCATACTCCTTGCCAACATTGAACAGCTCCGGCTGACCAGCAACGAGGACAAGATCGTAATACTCTCTGATCATCTCGAAATAGCCGTGGCGCAACCAGATTTCAGTAGTTCTATCTGGACTATCAAGAATGTCACGCAATACCAGCGCCACTGCTGGCCGCTTTACCTGCGCATCCATCTCCTGAAAAACCCCGGCCAGCTCGTTTTTTACCCCCATGGGCTTCTTGTCAACCAGCAACAAGTCGGGCTCAAAGTGACGATAGGCGGCAGCAATCAGCTCTCGACGGATGGCAACAAGCTCAGACAAGGGTATATCGAGACCGCGAGACTGATATCTCCCCGCACGATCACGACTCAAGCAAGGCAACTTGATGAAGTCCACACCAGGACTGACGCGGAAGCTGTGCTGCATGGGCGAGCCTGTAACAACAAGCACCTGAGCCAAAGGATACTCACGCCCCATATGCTGCGCGATCGCCAGCATGCGACGAATGTTGCCGAGACCATAAGTATCATGCGTATAGATCATGATTCGCTTCGGCGAATTTTGATCCGTCAAACAGCATCGGCCCTGTTTCGTCGAATCCGAGAGCTTTCGACTGTCGCTCAAGGTGTGCATACGGACTACCGTCTCATATTTCAGTGAATGTGGGAAAAATTTACACGAATCAGGTAGCATAGTCAAATGTCAATGGATAGGGGCCGCTGGCTTACTACCATTGACTGCGGTCGGTTCTGAGTGCGTACTCTCCAACTGTTCGGGTTAAGCATCGCCCAACCGAGATGCGCTCCCACTGGAACCAGTGAGGGATTCATCAGCCACTGACTTGGTTCAACCGCCCCGTTTTCCACACTACCGATGACTAAAGCGAGATCAGTGGGTACGAAAATTGCGTTGACAGATATTTTGAAACGTTCTGTCACTGGCGTTCTCGAAGCGCTGGTTCGCGTACTACTGCGTCATCAGATTACCTATCCTGTGGCGATCCACTGGTTGAAGTCGGCGTATGTGCGAATCGCAGAGCGGGAGTTCCAGATCGCCGGGAAACGCCAGACTGACAGTCGAATAACCTTGCTAACGGGAGTCCATCGAAAGGAAGTCAGACGGATCCGAAGTGAACCGCAAGAAACGGCAACAGCGCCGAAGAATATATGGTTGGGTGCAACACTGATTGCATTATGGAGCGCTGACCCACGTTATCAGGACAAATCAGGAAACCCCAAACCCCTGTTGCGCCGAGGTGGCACAGAAGAGGCACCATCATTCGAAATGCTGGTCAGGGAACACAACAAGGACATCAGGCCGCGCTCAGTCCTGGATGAGTGGTTACGACTGGGGATTTGTTATATCGATACAAACAACCTGATACACCTGGATCAGGCCGCGTTTATCCCGGATGCCGGGATTGAAGAAAAACTTTTCTATTTCGAACGCAACATTCGGGACCATATCAACACATGCGCGCACAATATTGCTGACCCTGACAACAGTTTCATAGAACGGAGTGTTTATTATGACCACCTGACTGAAGCCGATGTTCTTGAACTACAAGCGTATACCCGAGAAATAGGAATGAACGCGCTGTTACAAATCAATCGCAAGGCGCATGAATTACAAAAATGCTCGACAGCAAAAGGGGGCGCCCACTTTCGCATGACCTTTGGCGTTTACTACTATGCCGAGGATGAATCTTGCCAAACACGGGACGAAGCCCCCCATGACCACGAAGACCCCGTCTAACTCGTATTTCTCACCGGGTGAGAAATACGGTCTACGCCCGCTCCAGCACAACCTCCTGGCCAACCACGTGCCCCATGTCTTCAAGAATGGTGTACATCGCTGGCAGCACCAGCAAGATCAGTACCGTCGAGGTGAGCATGCCGAAGATGATACTGGTGACCAGCGGGATCAATATCAAAGCCTGGCTGCTCGTTTCCAGCAGCAGCGGTGTCATGCCGGCCATTGTCGTGACGGAGGTGAGAAAAATGGCCCGAAAGCGATCATGCACTGCCTGCCGCGCAGCATCATGGAATAGCATGCCTTCGCTGACATGGCGCTTGACGAATTGCACCAGCAGTATCGAATCGTTGACGACGACACCGGCCAGCGCCACAAACCCGATCATGCTCGGCAGTGCAAAATCCAGCCCCAGCAGAAAATGCCCCCACAGCGCGCCAATCAGCGCCAGCGGAATATTGATCATGACCATCACTGGTTCGCGATAGTTGCGAAACTGCATCGCCAACAGCAGATAGATGCCGATCAAGCCAAGTCCAAAACCAGTGAGAATAGAAATCCGCGTTTCTGCACCTTTTTTCACTTCGCCTTCAAAACTGAAATCAATGCCTGGATACCGCTGCTTCAGGCTGGGCAGAAAATCCTGCCGCAGCCCGGCGATGACTTCGGATGTATTGGCGATATCAGGATCGACATCACCCAGAATATTGACGGTGCGCTGATGATTTACCCGACCGACCCGCGCATAGCTTCGGGTTTCGGTCACCGCGGCAATGCTGCCAAGCGGTATCGCGTCCCCCTTGGCGGTGAAGATCATGAAATTGTCAAAATCGGCCAAAGCCTCATCGGGTCGGCTGTCCAGCCGCACCACGATTTCATAGGCCTCCCGGACCTTGTAGATTTCATCAACCTTGCTTTCCTGATAAGCCGCGCGCAGTTGCGCCGCAACAGACTGCGACGCCACCCCTGCCGCCAGCGCGCCTGGCAGCAATTGCAAGGAAAACTCCGGTTTTCCCGGCCTGAGATCATCAAGCAAATTGGAAACGCCGGCATAGCCACGCAGCCAATTCTGCACCTCCCAGGATGCCCGCGACAGCTGGTCGAGATCCGGTCCACTCAGGCGGACATCGATCGCTGGCCCGGCAGGCCCGACTTTCGGCTCGCGAAAACGCAGGTTGACGACATCCGGCAGATCCCCGGCACGCTCGCGCCATGCTGTCGCCAGTGCTTGCAGCTTTGTTTGCCGCCGCGCCGTTTCGAGCAGGTTGACGGTGATCGTTGCCAGATGCGCGCCATTTTCAGCAGCCGCCGCATGCTGGCTGTAGAAGACCTGCACATTCCTGACCAATGGTTCGACTTCTTGCTCACTCAGGTCGGCGTCCGTCTGCTCCAGTGCTTGCAGCAATTGCGCGACGACGCGTTCGGTTTTTGCCAGCGGTGTGCCTTGCGGCAGCAATACCTGAGCATCGAGGGTATCACCCTCAAGATCAGGAAATGCCTTGAATTTTACCGTGCCGGTCGCCACCAGGCCGATGGATGAGATCAGCATCGCGACCGCCAACCCCAGTGTCAGATAACGAAAACGGATCGCCAGATCCGCCAGACTCACCGCCCGCTCACGCAAACGATGAAAGCCTTGTTCAAACTTCTGTCGCCAGGGCGGCGGTTCCTGGTGATGGGCATGTGACAACGAATGGTATAGATGATGGGGCAGCACCAGCATCGCCTCCAGCAGGGAAATGGTAAGCACCGACAGCAACACCACCGGCAGGACACCAAGAATCTGTCCGAGATCGCCCTTCATCATCAGCAGGCTGCCAAACAGAAAGGCTGAGGTAAGGTAGGAGGAAACCACGCCCCCGAGCACCCGCTGGGTACCATCGATGGCGGCATCGAGCGCTGACTTTCCCTTGTTGTACTCGTGGGCGATGCTTTCGGAAATGACAATGGCATCGTCCATCAAGATACCAATCGACATCAGCAATGCCACCATTGAAATCATGTTGATGCTGACACCGAATACCACCATCAATGCCAGACCACCGAGAAAGGAAATAGGCAGACCAACGATCACCCAGAAGCTGTAGCGCCAATTGAAAAACAGAAACAGGACGAAGCCGGCCAGCAATAAGCCCTGCCAGCCATTCGACACCAGCATGTTGAGCCGATCGGTCACGACCGAGGCGCTGTCCTGCACCAGGATCAAGCGGGTGCCGTCGGGCAGTTTGCGGTTCTCATCATCGACGAATTGTTGCACAGCCGCGAAAACCTTGAGGGTATCGTCAATGGTGTTCTTGCTCACTTTCAGAATCGCACTGCGCTGACCATCCAGATCGATCCGCTGCTCCGGGTCGGAAAAACGATCCTCAACCCGCGCAATATCACCCAGGCGGATTTCAGCCCCCTCTGGCGTCTGGAGTATGATCAGATCTTCCAGCTCTTCAATCGATTTTCTGGCATTGTCGAAGCTGATCTGCCACCAGGCGCTGTCGGCTTCCAGCGTGCCCGCCGGCAACTCAAGCGCCTCGGCCCCCACCAGCCCGGCGATATCCTGCACGCTGAGCCGGTATTTCTGCAGCGATTCGGGCTGTACCAGAATTTGCAACTGATGCTGGGGAAACCCTTCTACCGTGACAATGGGAATCTGCGGGTTCGCCAACATCCGGCTGCGATAATATTCAGCCAGATCCTTCAGCTCAGATGGCGTCAACCCGTCTGCCGTCAAGGCCACGCTGACCACCGGGCTGACCAACCCAAGTTGCGTGACGACCGGCTCCTCGATGTCGTCCGGGAAATTGGTAATCCCATCGAGTGCGGTATTGATGTCGTCGGTAAAGCGGCGAATATCGCCTTGTTCCTGCATTTCCAGCGTAAATATCCCGACGTTGTCGCGCGCATCGCAGACTTGCTCTTCGAGAAAGCTGATACCGTCAGTGGCATCCTCCAGCGGCTTGCAGACACCGTCCTCCACATCCAGCGGCGTCGCACCCGGATAAACGATCTGCACCTGCACCTTGCTTGGCTTCAGCGTCGGAAACGACTCCTTGTTGAGATGCGGCAATGCGGCGACACCGATGGCAATAAGCGCCAGCATCAGGATATTGGCGGCGACCGGATGACCAGCAAACCAGCGGATCACGGTTGAGCCTCCGTCACGTCACCCACCGCCTTGCGCCGAAACTCGCTACGAAACTGTTCGGCGTCGATGGGCTTGAGCGGCAGCCCGTTGATGACCGGAATCACATCGCTGATGATCAGCCGCTCCCCGGCCGTCACCCCTGTTTTCAGCACCGCGAAATCGCCCTGGCGGTAAGCAACTTCCACCGCCCTGATTTCCAGGCTGTTATCCTCGCGAGCGATATAGACACGTCCCTCGTGGATCGCCTTGCGCGGAATCACCAGCGCCTCCCGCACCGGCGCCAGAAAAGTAACCGCCGTGTACATCCCCTTGAGCAATGGCGGTCGTTCGCCAGGAATCACGCCTTCATAAGGGTTACTGACAGCCACCACCAGACCAATCGTATTGCGCAGCGGATCGATCGACTCGCTGATCCGGATCAACTTCCCTTGCCAGGCATTGTCGATGCTGGAGGCGCCCACCAGACGCACCCGCGCTTCCAGCCCCAGCTTCTGCACCAGCGCCTGAAATTGCTGCGGATCGGCCAGGCTGACCGCCTGCCTGCCGAGACTCAACAACAGCGGGCGAAATTGTCGCACAGGCATTTCCGCGGTAATTTCCACGGCGTCCACACCCAGCGCCTCGAACAGCACGCTTCCCGCAGCGACAAACTCTCCGGTTTCCACAAAGACATCACCAATCCGTGCATCGAAGGGCAGCACGATCTCGGTGCGGCCAAGCGTATCCTGGGTCTGCTCTACCTGGCTTTCCGACTGCCGGATCTGCGCCTGCAGCGACTTTTTACGGCTACTGTAGGTGGCGAGTTTTCCTTTCAGATCCTCGACTTGCTGACGCAACTGCAACACCTTCTGCTCTTCAGCGTCGAGTGCAGAGCGGGCGACCAGCTTCTTCTCCGCCAGAGACTGGACACGTTTCAGCTCGGCCTCGCCAACCCGCAGATTCTCCTCGGCAATCTTCAAGCTACGCCGGGCAGATCCCTCTTCCACTTCCAACTGCTGCAACGTCGAACGGCTGCTTTGTACCGCCGCCTTGCGCTGCTCCAGCGAGAACTCGTAGGTCGTCGGCTCGATACGGGCAACCACGGTTCCGGCTGCCAGACTGCCCCCCTTTTCCAGCCCGGGATGGAGGTAAACCACCTTGCCGCCCACCTCGGCCTTCGCCTTGAGTAATACACTGGGTTCAACATGCCCGTAAGCCGTGGCACGTGCCCGAAAAGGAATAGCCTCCAGCGGCATCACCTCAACCGCCCTGACAGGGAAACCGACATCTTCATGCGGCAGCGGCGGCTTCGTCTTGACCTTGAAGACCACGATAGCGAGAGCAAGCAGGATCAGCAGCGGCAGAACCACTGGTTTGGTGAGCACTTTTTTCATGGGAATGGGATGATTTTCATTGATTGTTGTCGCGCTGTACGCCGAACCCGCTAGGGGGAATCCGACATACCCTAGACCCCGTCCAGCATAACGGCAAGCGCGTTGAAACAGAGTGAAACAATTTCATCACCAGCCGACTTGCCTGTGAAAGACGCCACCCAGGCCATGCTCAATCGCGCCAGCGAACAACGACCAGATCAATATCGATCTCACAGAGACACCCGAGATACCATGAGAATTCTCTCCCGTCACCCGTAGGATGTCGTTACCCCCCTGATTCTTCTTAGAGACTCAAGTTTCGGAGTTCATGTCGCATCTAAATCAGTGAGCAACCTATTGATGCAAAACAAATAATGCGTTGCAATAGGCGGTACTGTTGATTCCTGGGTCACCACATCAGAACCCATGAATCAGTGGTCACGCGCTCAAGAGCGGCGCTCTCCCTGGAAACAGGGCTGCCACCTCTGACAACTTCTCCCTTTGCGAAAGGGGGATTTATACCACCTCACCAGACCAAAACTCCGCAGCACCAATCCCTCCAAACCTCCCTTTGCGAAAGGGAGGCTTTTGGTGGCTCCTTCGCGACGGAGCTACATTCCAGCTTCCACCTTTTCCGGGGAACTGGCTGATGGGCAAAGTTGAACTCCGAAACTTTAGTTAGAAAGAGCGTAACTACTCAGCCCATTAAATCAAAATGGGGTAATTTTCCCGCAAAAACCAACGCCAACGCATCGGATGCACTCAGCCCTTGTTTTCGACAAGTGGATAAATAGCCCCGAATACGACAAAACA